>NZ_DATKFR010000138.1:0-8486 GCF_035511255.1 Parvibaculum sp. | reverse complement strand
GACGGGGCTCAAGGACCCGGTGCTGGTCGCCGCCAATGATGGCGTCGGCACCAAGCTCAAGGTCGCCATCGAAGCCGGCATCCACGACACGGTCGGCATCGACCTCGTCGCAATGTCCGTGAACGATCTCGTCGTGCAGGGAGCCGAACCCCTCTTCTTCCTCGACTACTTCGCCACCGGCAAGCTCGACGTCGCCGAAGCGACCGCCGTCGTCGCCGGCATCGCCGAAGGCTGTCGCCAGGCGAACTGCGCGCTGATCGGCGGCGAGACCGCTGAGATGCCCGGCATGTATGCGAAGGGCGACTACGATCTCGCAGGCTTTGCGGTCGGCGCCGTCGAGCGCGATCAAATTCTGCCGCGGGCCGATGTCGGCGCGGGCGATGCGATCATCGGTCTGGCCTCCACCGGCTTCCATTCGAACGGTTATTCGCTGGTCCGCCGCATTGTCGCCGATCACGGCCTCGCCTATGACGCGCCCTTCCCGCATGTCGAGGACGGCAGCGTCACCATCGGCGAAGCACTTCTCGCACCGACGCGCATCTATGTCCGCAGCGTCCTCCGGGCGATCCGCGAAACCGGCGCCGTGAAGGCACTCGCCCACATCACCGGCGGCGGCTTCGTCGAAAACATCCCGCGTGTCCTGCCGGACGGCATCGTCGCCGAAATCGACGGCGACTCCTGGCGCATGCCGGAAGTCTTCCGCTGGATCATGAAGCTCGGCGGCATCGCCGAAGCCGAAATGGGCCGCACCTTCAATTGCGGCATCGGCATGATCGTGGTCGTCGCCGAAGAGCACGCCGTCGAAGTCGCGCGCATCCTCGCCGACGCCGGCGAAACCGTCTACCGCATCGGCCATCTGCGCGAGCGGCGCGGCGACGAGCCCCGCGTCGAGATCAAGGGCGCGCTCGGCAGCCTCGCCTGACCGCCATGATGAAAGTCGGCGTCCTCATCTCCGGTCGCGGCTCGAACCTCCGCTCGCTGGTCGCGGCGACAAAGGAGCCCGGATTTCCCGCCGAGATCGTCATCGTCGTCTCGAACAAGCCGGACGCGCCGGGCCTCGACGTCGCCCGCGAAGCCGGCATTCCGACCGCTGTGGTGAACCACAAGGACTACCCGACGCGCGAAGCCTTCGACGCCGAACTCGACGCGGTGCTCCGCCGCGCCGGCGTCGAACTCATCTGCAGCGCCGGCTTCATGCGCATCCTCTCCGACGGCTTCGTCGAAGCCTGGCGCGACCGCCAGCTCAACATCCATCCGTCGCTGCTTCCGGCCTTCAAGGGCCTGAAGGTCCACGAGCGCGTCATCGAAACCGGCTGCCGCATCACCGGCTGCACCGTGCATTTCGTGCGCCCCGCCATGGACGAAGGCCCCATCGTCGCGCAGGTCGCGGTGCCCGTCCTTCCCGACGACACGCCCGAAACGCTGGCCGACCGCGTCCTCGAAGCCGAACACAAGCTCTACCCGCTCGCGCTCCGCCTCGTCGCGGAAGGCCGCACACGGATCGTCGGCGAGCGCGTCGAGATCGACGGGCAGGTCACGGCGCCACAAGCCCCTCTCTTCGTTCCTCCCGCTCCCTGACTTGACGCGTTCAATACCGAATTCGTGAAGGCGTCAGGCGGCATCTTGCTCATCCCGGGCATGGGCAAGGCGGTAGATTGCGGGCAACACCAGCAGAGTGAGGATCGTGGACGACAGAATGCCGCCTATCACCACCGTCGCGAGCGGGCGCTGCACCTCCGCGCCCGCACTAGTCGCCAGTGCCATGGGCACGAAACCGAGCGAGGCGACAAATGCCGTCATCAGCACGGGCCGCAGTCGCGTTATGGCCCCCTGCCAGATCGCTTCATCGAGAGGGAGACCTTGCGCGCGCAAGTTCTTGATGAAGCTGATGATGACGAGACCGTTCAGCACCGCGACGCCCGACAGCGCGATGAAGCCGACGCCCGCCGAGATGGAAAGCGGCAGTCCTCTCAACGCGAGAGCGGCAACCCCGCCGGTAAGCGCCAGCGGTACGCCTGAGAAGACGAGCAATGCATCCTTCGCCGTTCCAAGGCTCGCGAAAAGCTAGGCGAAGACCAATACCAGCGCCGCGGGCACGACGATGGAAAGACGCTTCGTCGCCGAGACGAGCTGCTCGAACTGCCCGCCCCATTCGAACCAGTAGCCGGGCGGCAGTTGTACCTGCGCCTCCACCGCGTCGCGCGCCTGGTCCACAAAAGAGCCAAGGTCACGCTCGCGGATATTGGCCGAAACCGTGATCCGCCGCTTGCCGTTTTCACGGCTGATCTGGTTCGGTCCAGGCGCGACGCTTATCTCCGCCACCTCGCTCAGCGGCACCACGCGCGGCATTCCCTCGCCGAAGGGCGAGTAGGAAGCCGGAGCGAAATGATCTTCCGGCGCGTGCAAGGGCGGTAGCGGGATGGGCAGTTCCCTCAAGCGGTCCATGTCCTGACGGAGCGTTTCCGGCAGGCGCACGATCACGGGCGTTCGCCAGTCGCCTTCATAGAAGGTACCGGCGCGCGCGCCGCCCATGGCCGCCTGTACGACCGCTTGCACTTCCGCGACGGAGAGCCCGAAACGGGTCGCCACATCTCGCTTCACTTCGATGGAAAGAACGGGAAGCCCTTCGACCTGCTCCACCTGCACCCCGGAGGCGCCCTCGATGCGCTGCACCACGGCGGCCACCTCATTTGCCGAAGCAAGCAGCTTATCCATGTCGTCACCGAATATCTTGATGCCGATATCCGAACGGACGCCCGAGATAAGCTCGTTGAACCGCAGTTCGATGGGCTGCGAGACCTCGTAATTCGCCCCCGGTATGGCAGCGAGCTTCTCATCTATCTCCTGAAGAAGCTCGGCTTTTCGCTTGCGCGGGTTCGGCCATGATGAGCGCGGCTCCATCATGACATAGGCATCCGAGATGCTGGGCGGCATCGGATCGGTAGCGATCTCCGCCGTGCCTGTCCGGGCGAAGACCTTACGAACTTCGGGTAATTCGTGAAGGGCTCGTTCCACCTGCTTCTGCATTTCGACCGACTGCGTGAGGCTGGTGCCCGGCGCGCGCAGCGCCTGCACCGCGACATCGCCTTCGTCGAGTCTCGGGATGAATTCGGTGCCGAAGCGCGTCGCGCCGAGCGCCGCGACGAGCACGAGCGCCGCCGCGGCGAAAGCGACGGATTTCTGGCGACCGAGTACAAAGCCGAGCGCGGGCTGGTAGCCCCTCTGCGCCCAGTGCATCACCGGACTTTCCTTCTCCTCGACATCGCCACGCACGAAGATGGCGATGGCCGCCGGAACGAAGGTAAGCGCCAGCGCCATGGCCGAGAGAAGCGCAAGTACGACCGTGATCGCCATCGGCGCGAACATCTTGCCCTCGACGCCGGTGAGGGTCAGGATCGGCAGATAGACGACCGTGATGATGAAAGAGCCGAACATGGCTGGCGTCATCACCTCGCGCGTTGCATCCACCACCACGGCGAAACGTTCGTTCAGGCCGAGCGTCCGTCCCAGATGTTTTCGTTCCTCGGAAAGATGTCTCAGACAGTTTTCGGTGATGATGACGGCGCCGTCCACGATCAGGCCGAAGTCGATGGCGCCGAGGCTCATCAGATTGGCGCTGACGCGGTATTCCACCATGCCCGTCACCGCCATCAACATGGAAAGCGGGATGACGGTGGCTGTGACGAGCGCCGCCCGGATATTCCGCAGCAGCACGAAGAGCACGACAATGACGAGCACCGCGCCTTCCACGAGATTGTTGCGGACGGTGGAGATTGTCTTCTGAACGAGATCGGTGCGGTTGTAGAGCGTCTCGATCTTCACGCCTTGTGGAAGGCTCCGTTCGATCTGCTCGAGTTTGTCCTGAACGGCGCTTGCCACTTCACGGCTGTTCCCCCCTACCAGCATCACGGCGGTGCCGAGAACGGCTTCCTCGCCATCATACGTCGCGGCCCCGGTCCTCAACTCCTTGCCGAAAGTCACCTCGGCGACATCGTGAACATGGATCGGCCTTCCGTTATGTGTGCCGAGAAGCACCTCGCCGAACTCTGCCACGTCGCCTAGCTGGCCCGGCAGACGGATCAGATATTGCTCGCCGTTCCGCTCGATATAGCCCGCACCCTGATTGGCATTGTTGTCCTCCAACGCCTTCACGACGTCGGCGAAGGAGAGATTGAAAGAAGTCAGCCGGTAGGGATCGGGAACGACATGAATCTGCCGTTCGTAGCCGCCGATGGCGTTCACCTCGACGACACCCGGCACGGTGCGCAATTGGGGCCGCAGCATCCAGTCGTGGATCGCGCGGAGATCGGAAAGCGTATAGGGCTTGCCATCCGCGTTGCGCGCATCGGGCTCCGACGCCATACGGTACATATAGATTTCGCCAAGCCCGGTCGAGATCGGCCCCATCGCCGTTTCGACATCGGGCGGCATCTCGCCGGACACGGCCTGAATGCGCTCGCCGATCAACTGCCGCGCGCGGTAGATATCCGTATTGTCCACAAAGACGACGGTTATCTGCGAAAGCCCATAGCGCGATAGCGACCGCGTATAGTCGAGGCCCGGGAGCCCGCCCATTGCCGTTTCCAGCGGAAAGGTGATGCGTTGCTCCACCTCGACGGGAGAATAGCCCGGCGCCGAGGTGTTGATCTGCACCTGAACATTGGTGATGTCGGGAACGGCGTCGATCGGCAGGCGCGTGAAATTATAGGCGCCAAAGGCTCCGACGAAGGCCACAGTCAAAAGCACCAGCCAGCGGTGCCTGACGCAGAAGGAAACGATTGCGGTTATCATGGTTCATCTCCTCAATGCGAGTGGGCCGCGGCGTTCTTGCCCGCCTCGGCCTTGAGGATGAAGGTGTTGCCCGCGACATAGACTTCGCCCGCCGCGAGCCCGTCGAGAATCTCGACATGCGCCGTATCGCTCCGGCCAACCTTCACCGGCGTTCGCTCGAAGGACCGCTCCTTGCCCGGCACATAGACGAATGTCTCCGCGCCATCGTAGAGGATCGCCTCCCGCTTCACTGTCACCGCCGCCGCGACGGGCTCTTGCTCCACCGAAGCCTTGACGAAAAGGCCGGGCTGAAGATTCCCCTGCGGATTCGCGACCGTCGCACGGGCGAGTACGCTTTGCGTGTCTTGCACGGCGATGGGCGAGACATAGGAAATCACCGCTTCGATCTCGCGGCCGCCATTGTCCGAAGGGAAGACGACGCGTTGGCCCACGCGGACGACGTCGGCATCGTGCCGATGCACCTGGAGGTCGAGCCAAACGACCGAAAGATCGGCGACCACCATCAAGGGATCGTCCGTGCCCGCGAACTGGCCGGGGACGACATTGCCCTGGATGATCCGCCCGGGAATGGAGGCCGCAAGCGGATAGGCGCGCAGGCTCTCATTGCTTTCGATGGTCGCCAGAACCTCTCCCCGCGCCACCTGATCGCCGAGGCGCTTGTTTACGCCGGTCACGATCCCTGGAAAGCGGGGAACGACATGAACGAGCCTGTCGAGATCGGGGCGGATGATACCGAAGAAATTGAGCGAGGGGCGGAGCGTGCCCGGCCCCGCTTCGGTAATTTCAAGTTTTGCGTTGTTGAACTGCGCAGGCGTCAGCGTCACGTGTCCGTCTTCACGCGCGTCGTCGTCATGATCGTGACCTCGTCCGCTTTCGTCATGTCCGTCCCCCTCGTTATGGTCGTGACCGTCATGCGCGCTTTCGCCATGCGCGTCATGCACCTCCTCGCTTTCATTCTCGTCGCGATGATCGTGGCTTTGCTGCGCTGTCTTCTCTCCGCCTTGGTCGAGATCGACGTCGCCGTGGGCCGTCATCGGAGAGAAGACGAGGCCGAGGGCAAGGGCAAGGGCAAGGCTTGCGGCGAGAGCCCGGCGGGCGGGGATTTCCATCTTGGTCGGTTTCATTGCCCGTCTCCTTTGGCCGCTTCCCTTTCGCTAGGAAGGCCGGTCAGAATTTCAATGGAAGCCAATGCGTTGCGGCAGGCGAGAAGGGCTTGCGCTTCCTGCATCCGGCTGTCGGCGTTTGTCTGCAAGGTGTCGAGAAGATCGAGCACACCGAAGCGGCCCGCGAGATAACCCTCCCGGATCGCGGCTGATGTCTTCGCGGAGGCCGGAACCACGGATGCACCAAGCCGTTCCGCCTCGTGGCAGCGGTTCACATAGGTCTCATGTGCTTGCTGCAGCTCGCGGGCGAGCTCAACCCTGATCTGCCGCACGTCGAGATCGGCCTGCACGACGCGGCTCGAAGCGGCGGCGAGATTGCCTTGATTGCGGTCGAAGACGGAGATCGGGATAGAGACCGAAAAGAGCAGCGCACTTTCATCCGTGCCGCCGAAATGGCGCACACCCGCGCCAAGCGTCACATCGGGAAAGGCGTTAGACTTCTCGAGATCGAAAGCCGCGCGCCGCGCGCCGACCATCTGCTGTCCGCCAAGCACCGCCGGATGGGTGTCGAGACTCGTCAGCATCTGGTCCATGCCGGGAAGCGTTTTCGCGGGAACCGCGAAGGTGCCTTCAGCGCGCAGCGGGCGGTAGGACGTTTCCGACCAGAGCGCCAATAGCGCCTGCTGCGCCGTCCTGAGTTCAGCCTGTTTCGCACTCGCCCTGATCTCAGCCAGATCGAGCGCGAGCAGCCCGCGATTGAGATCGGCTTCCGAGGAGGCACCCCGCTCGAAACGTTGCCGCAATGCGGGCACGAGGCCGCGAATTTGTTCGGTCGCCGCCGAGGCCGTCGCCGCATCGCGTTGCGCAGCGAGCAAGCCGTTGAAGGCGTGCGTCACCGCCTCACGGAGACGTCGCTCGACCACATCCCTTTCGGCCGCAGCCACCGCCTCCGAAAGGCGGGAGAGGCGTTTGCGGTTTTCGCGCTTGCCGCCCATCTCGATCCGTTGCGACAGACCAATCGTGACATCGGCCTCATTCGCACCCCGATAAGGGCCTGAGCCGAGCACATTTTCGACCTCGAGGCCGAATTCGGGATTGGGCAGAAGCCTCGCTTGCCGCGCCTCGGCGGCACGCTCGCCGATTGCCTCGAAAGCGACGCGCGCCTGCGTGTTCTGCGACAGCGCAATGGCGATGGCTTCATCGAGCGTTATGGACGGTGCGGCCGGGCCGGAGGCAAGCACCGGCGTTATGAGTCCCGCCGACAAAAAAATGCCGCACAGGTCTCTCCGCCATAGGCGGAATGAACCTTTCATGGATCACCTGTAGATAAAAGACAACGGGCGTCCCCGGAGGGAACGCGGTCTGAAATCAGGCGATCGCTACTTCAGGAGGAGGACCTTCGGGAGAAAGCAGCCGGCTAGCAGCTCGCTCATTGCCGGAAAAGGGAAAATGGATCGCCGCGAGCGCCATCAGAAACTCGCAGCGGTTTGCAAGCGTGACATGCTGGAAGACATGGCAGGTCTCGCAGATCGGACGGGACGTGGAATCCGTCTGGCGCTCCGTTTCCATCGCATGAACGACAACCCCATCTATCGCGCCATGCAACGCGACAGCGGATGTGCCGATGGACAGGCACCCCCACAGAAGGCTGGCGGCAATGAACTGGGTAAGAAACCGAAACATCGTGCGATACTGACTAATTCCTGCGAAATTTCAACCTGTTCTACTCAGCCGGAGGTGACGAAACGCCATGCGCGCGACCAGATCACCTTTGAGCTCTTGAGAATTTCTCCGGGGCATTCGGCGCCGTTCTTGGACAACACCCCTCGTTTCATAACGAGAAACGCCGACAGTGTTACTGTCGGCGTGTCGCTGAATCAATTTACTGTGGGGCCTGAGCGTTACCAGCGGAGCTTTTCATCTGCTCCGTCCTTCGAGAAGTGAACCTTCGGTTCGTAGTTCGGGAGGAGGGTCTTGCTCTTACGCCTCACCCCGAGGAGCCGCGGAACGCGGCATCTCGGAGCATACCTTGGTCAGCCCGGGCCGGCCCCCAAAGGGGGCAGGCCCGTGAGAGTTCAGCCGACGATCTCTTCCGGCTTGAAGAAATACTTGATCTCTTCAGCGGCCGTCTCCGGCGCGTCGGAGCCGTGGACCGAATTCGCTTCGATCGACTCGGCGAAATCCTTGCGGATCGTGCCGGCGTCGGCATTGGCCGGGTTGGTCGCGCCCATGATTTCGCGGTTCTTCGCCACCGCATTCTCGCCTTCGAGCACCTGCACGACGACCGGGCCCGAAATCATGAAGCTGACGAGGTCGTTGAAGAAAGGGCGTTCCTTGTGGACGGCATAGAAGCCTTCCGCCTGCGCCTTCGTCATGTGGATGCGCTTGGAAGCGATGACGCGAAGGCCCGCGCTTTCGAACCGGTCGATGATCTTGCCGGTGAGGTTCCGGCGGGTCGCGTCCGGCTTGATGATCGAGAAGGTCCGTTCGAGGGCCATGCTCAGAGTTCCTGAATTCAAGGGGTTAGGGAATTTGCGCGGGTTATAGCCGGGCTTAATGACTACGGCAACCGTCCGTGCTAAGGAACCGCCC
>NZ_DATKFR010000137.1:0-12134 GCF_035511255.1 Parvibaculum sp. | reverse complement strand
CGCCTGGTCGCTGTCGAAATTCGTCTCGACCGTTCCTGCCTATGCGGGCAAGGAGGTCGTGATCGACGGCATGAGCCGTTTCGAACTCAGGGACGGGCTCATCGCGGACTATCGCGAAAGCGTCAATGGCGGTGTCGCCATGGCACAGCTCGGCGTCGAGGAGCCGCGGCTCGTCGGCGTGCTGCGGCGCTGGGCGCGGCAGCTCCGCGAGCGACCCGAGGTCAAAACTTATCTACGGCCGTAAATACGCGGCAAAAGGTTAACGCCAGCAAATCCGGCGCCTCACCTTTGTCAATTGCCTCGCGCGGCATCGCTGATATTCTGTCACCCAGACATCAATCAAATCGTATCGAGGAAACGTCAATGGAACCGATCGAGAAGTTCCGGCAAGAAACACGCGAATGGCTGGAGGCGAACTGCCCCGCCTCCATGCGCACGCCGTCGGGCGAAGACGACATGCCCTGGGGCGGTCGCAATTTCGTCTGGAAGAATCCCGACCAGAAGCTCTGGCTCGACCGCATGGCGAGCCGCGGCTGGACCGCACCGACCTGGCCCAAGGAATATGGCGGCGGCGGACTGACCAAGGAAGAGAGCCTCGTTCTCGGGCAGGAAATGCGCCGCATCAAGGCGCGCGTGCCGCTGGCGAGCTTCGGCCTCTGGATGCTCGGGCCGGCGCTGCTCGAATTCGCCAACGAGGAACAGAAGCGCGAGCACATTCCGCCGATCGTGCGTGGCGAAATCCGCTGGTGCCAGGGCTATTCGGAGCCGGGCGCGGGCTCGGACCTCGCCGGCCTGCAGACGAAGTGCGAGGACAAGGGCGACCATTATCTCGTCAACGGCCAGAAGATCTGGACCTCCTATGCCGACAAGGCCGACTGGATCTTCTGCCTCGTGCGCACCGACGCAACGAAGAAGCATGACGGCATCAGCTTCATTCTCTTCGACATGACGACGCCCGGCGTCGAGGCACGGCCCATCAGCATGATCTCCGGCGCATCGCCCTTCTGCGAAACCTTCTTCACCGACGTGAAGGTGCCGAAGAAGAATCTCGTCGGCGAATTGAACAAGGGCTGGACGATCGCCAAGCGCCTGCTCCAGCACGAGCGCGACATGATCTCGGGCATGGGGCTCGGCTCCGGCGTCGGCAGTTCGGCGAGCCTCGAATCGCTGGCGAAGGATTATTTCGGCGAAGCGAATGGCCGCATCGCCTCGCAGGGTCTGCGCGAGCACGTCGCTCAGCAGAAGATGGACGGCAAGGCCTTCGCGCTGACGCTGCAGCGTACGGCTGAAGAGGCAAAGGCCGGCGTCGGCACAGGCGCCGCGTCATCGATCTTCAAATATTACGGCACAGAGCTCAACAAGCGCCGCTACGAGCTGATGCTCGAAATCATGGGTACGCAGGGGCTCGGCTGGGAAGGCGAAGGCTTCACCCCGGAGGAAATTGGCGTCACCCGTTCATGGCTGCGTTCCAAGGGCAATTCCATCGAGGGCGGCACGTCGGAAGTGCAGCTCAACGTGGTGGCCAAGCGCGTGCTCGGCCTCCCCGACTGAGGGCAGGCGGACTGAGAAGGCGGGGCCGGCGTCATAAGGCCCCCTCTCCGTTTCAACAATAATCAGAAGAGTAGACTTCGATGGCACTGGTTCTCACCGAGGAGCAACAGCTTCTTCGCGACACGGCAACGCAGTTCTTTCAGGAGCGCGTTCCCGTCGCGAACCTGCGCAAACTCCGGGACACGAAAGATCCTGCCGGCTTCGATCGCGGCGTCTGGAAAGAAATGGCCGATCTCGGCTTTGCGGGCATCCTGATTTCGGAGAAATATGGCGGCACCGATTTCGGCCCCGTCGGCCTCGGGCTGGTGCTCGAACAGGCGGGCCGGACGCTCGCCGCGAGCCCGCTGGTCTCGACGGTGCTGCTCTGCGGCTCCGCCGTGCAGCTTGCCGGCAGCGCGACGCAGCGCCAGGACATTCTCTCCGCAATCGCCGCCGGCGAGCAGATCATGGCGCTCGCGCTGGAGGAAGGCGCGCACCACAACCCGACGCGTATCGCAACACACGCGACGCCCGAAGGCGCGACCTATCGCATCAACGGCCGGAAGACCTTCGTGCTCGACGGCCATGTGGCCGACCGGCTGATCGTCGCGGCGCGGACCTCCGGCAAGGACGACGATCGGTCGGGCATCACGCTCTTCCTCGTCGATGCGAAGGCGAAGGGCGTTTCGATCACGCGCACGCAGATGGTCGACAGCCGCAACGCCGCGAACATCACCTTCGACAATGTCGGCGTCTCGACGGACGACGTACTCGGTTCGATCGACGGCGGCACCGACGTCCTCGAACAGGTGCTCGACATCGCCCGCATCGGGCTTTCGGCCGAGATGCTGGGCCTCGTGCAGGCCGTCTTCGACCAGACGGTCGCCTATCTCAAGGAGCGCAAGCAGTTCGGCGTGCCGATCGGCTCGTTCCAGGCTCTGAAGCACCGCGCGGCCGACATGTTCGCCGAAATCGAACTCTGCCGGTCCGTGGTGCTCGACGCGCTTTCCGCGCTCGAGACGCGGCGGAACGACATTCCGCAGGCGGCGAGCCTCGCCAAGGCGCGGCTTTCCGACACGGCCCGCGTCGTCACCAACGAGGGCCTGCAGATGCATGGCGGCATGGGCATGACCGACCAGTTCGACGTCGGTCTCTACATGAAGCGGGCCCGCGTCGCCGCCGCAACCTTCGGCGACGGCAACTTCCACCGCGACCGCTACGCCGCGCTGGAAGGTTTCTGATACCGGACGCCGCCAGCCTGTCCGGGCTGGCGGCGCCGGATTGTGACCGGAATGTGGCGGCGAACGGCGTTATAGCGGCCGGAATTCGCGGACCTTCCTAAATTTAATATTGGTTTCCTTGACAGTCTGCGCCGGCCGGTATGTGCTTGGGCCAAGAGTTCCCGTGCGGGAACAGCTCAGATTCGGAGTGTGAAACATGCGCAAGATCGCTCTTGCCGCTTTGGCGGGTGCCGCAGGCCTTGTCGTGACCGCCACGCCATCCTTCGCCTACACGACCTATCAGGTGCAGACCGACGGAGCCAACGCGGCGAAGTTCACCGATCGGGGCGTGTCGAATGCGAGCGACACCACGAGCGGCTTCAGTTTCTCGACGGGAACGAGCTCGGATGGGACCGATCCCTTCGATCCGGCGTCGCGACGTTTCAATAACTCCAGTTCGCAGCAGACGCCCTCGCGCGACATGAACTGGCAGGGCACGGGCTATTATCTGCGTCCCAGCAATTGAGATTCCCACTTTTTTCCGCAAAAGCGCGATGCCTCGGCATCGCGCTTTTTCTTTGGAGCGCCAGCCTGACGCCGGCCTCCGCGCATCCGCATGTCTGGATCGACATGACGACGGACCTCGCCTTCAACGACCAGAAGCAGTTGGCCGCGCTCACCGTCACCTGGACCTTCGATGAATTCTATTCCGCCTTCGCGGTCGAGGATTTCAAGAAGACGCCGGATGGCGGCTATGCGACCTCCGATCTCGAGAAGCTCGTCGACGTCAATCTGGTGAACCTCAAGGACTGGAACTACTTCACCGAAGTGACGGCCAACGGCAAGCCGGTGAAGTTCCTGACCGCGAAGAGCGCCGGCGCCACCTACGACAAGAAGCTCGGCCGCTTCACGATGATCTTCACCGTGCCGCTCGCGACGCCCGTCGCGGCGACGTCGGCCGCGCCGGTGCAGTTCCGCATCTACGATCCGAGCTTCTACATCGCCATCGACTATGTGAAGACCGATCCTATCCGCATGGTGTCGGGCGTGCATGACGGCTGCACGACCACGCTCAAGATTCCGAACGCCGAGAAAATCTGGACCAGCCTGCCGGAAAGCGCCTTCACGGGCACAAAAAATGCCGGCCTGGGGAAGAATTTTGCTTCGACGGCAACGCTGATCTGCAAGGGATGAAAGACATGCGCCGATGGCTGCCGTTCGTCGTCGCGTGCGCGCTGATGCTCACGCTGCTTTCCGGCATGTCGCGGACGGCCTTTGCCGCGCAGCCTTTCGGCATGCCGGGCGCGGGCGACGCCGCGGCGCCCTCCTCTCCGCTCGCGCAGCCGCCGAGCGCTTCCGAAGAGACACAGCCGGGCACCTGGCACTTCGTCACCGCACCCCTCGTCTACGCCATGACCGTGCAGCAGGGCTATTATCGCGGACTGGCGAGCGCCTTGCGCTCCCTCGCCAACGAGCACTCGATCGCCGCCGCATGGACGCTCGTTTCGCTTTCCTTCGCCTACGGCATCTTCCATGCCGTCGGTCCCGGCCATGGCAAGGTGGTCGTGACCTCCTATCTGCTCGCCGACGAACGCGAGGTGAAGCGCGGCGTGTTGATCGCCTTTTTGTCGTCCTTCATGCAGGCGGTGACGGCCATCGTCGCCGTGGGACTTCTGGCTGTCGTTCTCGGACTCACGCGGCGCAGCGTGGCCGGCGCGGTGCCCTTCATCGAGCAGGCGAGCTTCGTGCTGGTGACCGGCCTCGGCGCATGGCTTGTCTGGCGCGCCGTGAAACGCGGACGAACCCGCGTTCACGCTCACGATCACGCGCCGCATTCTCACACGCATGACGATCACGGCCGCGACCATCATCACGATCATGACGCGCACGGGCACGACGGGCATGGGCATCACGGGCACGTTCATTTGCCGACGCCGCAGGAGATCGGCGCGAATACCGGCTGGCGCGGCATCGCCGCGATGATCCTCGCGGTGGGGCTTCGGCCCTGCACCGGCGCCGTGCTGGTCCTTCTCTTCGCGCTGGCGCAGGAGACCTTCTCGATCGGCGTGCTGTCGGCCTTCGCGATGTCGATCGGGACCGCGATCACCGTTTCGACGCTCGCCGTCCTGACTGTGTTTTCCAAGAACATCGCGCTCAGGATCGCCGCCCGGACCGACAATCCCTGGACGCGGCGTATCGAACGCGGGCTCGAACTCGGCGGCGGGCTCTTCATCCTGCTGATGGGGCTCTTCCTGCTCGCGGGCTCGTTCGTCGCGCCGGCACAGCCTCTTTTCTGAGCATTCGCTCCGCTACTCGACAAGCCGGATGCCCCGCCCCATACTGCGCCCGCGCGTCGCCAAGGCCTCGCGCCATCGCGTGAATTTCCAGAGGACGACGAGACCGGTATGGCCGACGAGACAAAATCCAGCGAATTGCCCGAACGCATCACCGTGCTGGCCCGCGAGTTCACCCCCGCCGCCATGGAATTCCATCGCCGGAACATGAGCGAGAAGGGCTATCGCATGGAAGGCCAGATCGTGCAGCGCCGCTTCCAGATGATCGAAGGTATGGGCGCGCCGAAAGACCTTTTCGACGGCGAAGCCTTCTACGCCGTCACCTTCGTCCGCAAGGGCGCCGAGAAGTAAACTGCCTCCTTGAGGCTGCGCACATTCGTCCGATTTCTGTACATAAGCAAAGACTTGTGAGCGGCCACATGAGCCGCTCACACGTTTTAGACCGGGCCAAACGTGTTGACTTGGCCGGGCTAATCTTGTCTGCTTGACGGTGCAATCGACATTTTGGCCTGCCTTGGCTGACTTGCCCTACGGGCCTTTCAAGACACTTCCAAAAATCAGGTTGTCATCAGCCGCGCGATGGGAGCGTGGTTATTACCGCACGCAAGTGCGCAAGGAGACCCAAATGGCTACTGGTACTGTGAAGTGGTTCAACGCTCAAAAGGGCTACGGCTTCATTCAGCCGTCGGATGGCGGTCGCGATGTGTTCGTGCACATCAGCGCCGTGGAGCGCGCCGGCCTCAGCACGCTCAATGAAGGTCAGAAGATCAACTATGAGCTGGTCACCGAAAAGGGCAAGACGTCGGCCGCGAACCTCGCGGTTGCGTAATTCCGTTTCGGATTTTGCAAAAATCAGTGGCCGGGCCTTGCGCCCGGCCATTTTGCTTTTCAGGGCCCGGCTCGCTTGACGATATTTAACCTCAACGCTAATATTTAGCACATAGGTTAAATATATGGTGGTTGGCGGATGCCGGTCTCGGCGGAAGGCTCCCTTGATGCAACGCTCGTCGCGCTTGCCGATCCCACACGGCGGCGGGTGATCGACATGCTGCGCAGCCGCCCCTGCCGCGCCGGCGAACTGGTGGACGCCTTTCCGATCAGCGCACCCGCCATGAGCCGGCATCTGCGCGTGCTGCGCGAAAGTGGGCTGATCGAGGAGGACCGCATCGGAGGGGACGCCCGCGTCCGCCTCTACCGTCTGCGACCGGAACCCTTCACGGATCTGCAAGGCTGGCTCGACGAGGTGCGCGGTTTCTGGGCAGGCCAGCTCGATGCCTTCAAAGTCCATGTCGAGAGCAAGGCGGGACGCCGCAAGAAAGCGCCGGCCGGCCGGAAGAGACGGCCGTGAGCAGGGCGCCCGTGACGCGCAGCGAGGAGACCGCCCTCGTCTCGATCGAGATCGCCGTCGATCCGGCGACGGCTTTCGATGTCTTCACTGCCGACGTCGACGACTGGTGGGCACGCGGACCGCGCAACCGCTTTCGCGCACCCTGGGCGGGGCTGATGCGCTTCGAGCCGGGCGTCGGCGGACGGTTTCTCGAAATCTACGACGAGGAGGCCGGCGACATTTTCGAGGTCGGGCGCATAAAAGTCTGGGAGCCGGGCAAGCGGCTCGTTTTCGACTGGCGGCTGCCGAATTTTTCGCCCGGCGAAATCACGCAGGTCGAGATTCTCTTCGAGGCGACCGGCGTGGGCACACGCGTGACGATCGAACATCGCGGCTGGGAGGCGCTGCCGCTCGCGCATCCGGCCCGGCACCGCCTCTCGGGCCGCGCCTTCGGGCTCTTCAAGGCCGGATGGTGGGGCGATCTGCTCACCCGCTTCAAGGCCGAAGCGGAACGCAAAACCTGAGGGAGGAAAACCATGGCCGCAAAAAACGTCCTGATCTATCTCTGCGCCAAACCCGCCGCCGATGCGATCGCGTTCTACAAGACGGCATTTGGCGCCGTCGAAAAAGGCGCGCGCATCCTTTCGCCTGACGGCACGATCGGGCATGCCGAATTCACCATCGGCGAAACCACGATCATGATCTCCGACGAGTATCCGCCGATGGAGGTTTTCAGCCCGACGACGCTGGGTGGGTCGCCGGTCATGCTCACCATCTCCGTCGAGGATGCGGATGCCGCGATGGAACGCGCGGTCGCCGCCGGCGCGAAAGTGACGCGGCCCGTCGCCGATCAGTTCTACGGCGAACGCAACGGGCAGGTCGTCGATCCCTTCGGCTATCGCTGGAGCGTCTCGCAGCATATCGAGGACGTTTCACCCGAGGAAATGCAGCGCCGCGCCCAAGCCCTTTACGATTGATCCGGGTGCCGCGCTAGACTGCGAGAAATGAACGGGGAGAGGCGGCATGACTTCGGCGCGGCACGGGCGGGCGATGGCGTTCATTTTCGTCACCGTCCTCATCGACTCGATCGGCTTCGGCATCGTCATGCCCGTCCTGCCGCAACTCATCGTCGAGTTGAGCGGCGGCACCATGTCGACCGCCGCGATTTACGGGGGATGGCTCGCCGTCGTTTACGCGCTGACGCAATTTTTCTGCGCGCCGATCATGGGCAGTCTCAGCGATCGCTTCGGCCGCCGGCCGGTGCTTCTTCTCGCGCTCCTTGCCTTCTCCGCCGATTATGCGCTGATGGGCTTTGCGCCGACGCTCGCTTGGCTGTTCGTCGGACGGTTCGTCGCCGGCATCACCGGCGCGACCTTCAC
The DNA here is from genome assembly GCF_035511255.1 of Parvibaculum sp. GTDB lineage: Bacteria > Pseudomonadota > Alphaproteobacteria > Parvibaculales > Parvibaculaceae > Parvibaculum. The sequence goes on along the minus strand of NZ_DATKFR010000137.1, from coordinate 4,384 downwards.
GCCGGCTTACGCCTTCGTCGCCGACGTCAGCGCGCCGGAGGACCGCGCCAAGAATTTCGGACTGATGGGCGCGGCCTTCGGCGTCGGCTTCGTCGTCGGCCCGGTGATCGGCGGACTGCTCGGCGAATTCGGCGTGCGCGCACCCTTCTTCGCCGCGGCGGCGCTCGCCCTTCTCAACATGATCTACGGCTATTTCATTTTGCCGGAGACGCTGCCGAAATCGAACCGGCGGGCTTTCGCGTGGTCGCGGGCGAACCCGGTCGGCGCGCTGGCGCATCTGCGGACCTATCCGGTCGTGCTCGGGCTCATCGGCGTGCTCTTCGTTCATTATCTGGCGCATAACAGCCTGCCCACGATCTGGAGCTTTTACAGCACAGAAAAATTCCAGTGGAGCCCGCGCGAGATCGGCTACTCGCTCGGCGCGGTCGGTCTGCTGATGGCGGTCGTGCAGGGCGGGCTCATTCGCGTGATCGTGCCGCGCATCGGCGAACGCCAGGCCGCCTATGCCGGGCTCAGCCTGTCGGCGCTCGCCTTCTTCGGCTACGCCTTCGCGCCTTATGGATGGGTCGTCTACATCTTCATGCTGCCGGGCGCGCTTTCGGGCATCGCCTTTCCGTCGATCCAGGGGCTGATGGCGGGCGTTGTTCCGTCGAACACGCAAGGCGAACTCCAGGGCGGCATCGCCAGCGTATCGAGCATCACCGCGATCGCGAGCCCGTTCCTGATGACGCAGCTTTTCGGCTATTTCACCGCGCCGGGCGCCCCCGTCTATTTTCCGGGCGCCGCCTATTTGGCGGCTGGCCTCCTCGACGTCGTCGCGGCGCTCCTCCTGCTGCGCATCATCCGGCTTAAGGCGGCGAAGCCCGCCTGATCTGCTTCTTTCCTTGACAGGCAGCATCCCTCCCGCTTGCATCGGGGAGCCCCCGCAACAAAGACAACATCCAGGGCAGACCGGGAGATTTACGCATGAGCATCCAGCTCTTTTTCATCAACTACCTGCTCCGTTTCCAGGTGAAACGCCGCTTCAGGAAAGCGCCTGACGTCATGACGCTCCGGCCGATCATGCTCGCGCAGGAGCCGATGAATTCGAAACTCCCGGCCGACATCACCGCGCAGCAGATCGACCTCGGCGGCGTACCGACGGAAAGGCTGACCGTGACGGGCGCCGAAACCGACGGCGCCTTTTTCTATATCCATGGCGGCGGCTGGGTCGGCGGATCGCCGCGCACGCACCGGCCGCTGACGCGGCGTCTTGCCGCGCAGACAGGCATGGCGATCCATGCGGTCGACTATCGCCTCGCGCCGGAGCATGTCTTTCCCGCCGGCCTCGACGATTGCGTGGCCGCCTATCGCGCGCTGCTCGAGACGGTGCCTGCGTCGCGGATCGTCGTCGGCGGCGACAGCGCCGGCGGCAACCTCGCCCTGGCACTCGCGCTCAGACTGAAAGCGGAAGGCGTACCTCTTCCCGCTGCGCTCGTCTGCCTTTCGCCCGCGACGGATCTCGCGGCCACGGGCGGTTCACGCGTCAGCAACGCCAAGCGCGACGCCCTTTTCGTCGAGGAGATGATGCACACCGTCGAGCCGCGCTATTGCCCGGGCGCCGACGCGCACAACCCCTACATCTCGCCGCTCTATGGCGACGTCGCCGGTCTTCCGCCGACGCTCTTCCATGTGGGGGACACGGAAATGTTACTCGACGATTCCGTGCGCATGGCCGACAAGATGCGCGCGGCGGCGGTGCCCGTCACGATCGGGGTCTGGCCGAAAGTACCGCATGTCTGGCACCTGCTGGCCGACTTGCTGCCTGAAAGCCGCAGAGCCATCGACGAGATCGTCGCCTTCGTCCATGTGCATCTGCGCAACGCTTCGGAATCCGGCCCGGCATTGGAGAAGGCTTCATGATCACGGTCCACCATCTCAACAATTCGCGTTCGCAGCGCATTCTCTGGCTGCTCGAAGAACTCGGTCTGCCTTACGAGATCGTCTTCTATCAGCGCGACGCCGTGACCAATCTCGCGCCGCCGGAACTGAAGGCGATCCACCCGCTCGGCAAATCTCCAGTCATCACGGATGACGGCGTCACCGTCGCGGAGTCCGGCGCCATCGTCGAATATCTGCTGCGCACGCATGGCCAGGGCCGGCTGATGCCGAAGGAAGATAGCGAGGATTACGTGCGCTATCTGCAATGGCTGCATTTCGCGGAAGGCTCGGCGATGCTGCCGATGCTGCTCGCGCTTTATGTCGGGCGGCTCGGCGACGCGGGCGCGCCACTCCATCCGCGCATCTTCGGCGAGATCGCCAATCATCTTTCCTACATGAATGATGAAGTCGAGAAAGGTGGTTATCTGATGGGCGACGACTTGAGCGGCGCCGACATCATGAACTCCTTCGTGCTCGAAGCCGCAAAAGCGCGCGGTCTCCTCGCCGACTACCCGAACCTCCTCGACCTCGTCGAGCGTCTTCAGGCGCGGCCCGCCTACCGGCGCGCGCTGGAACGCGGTGGCCCCTACGCCTTCGCCTGAGCGACGGCGCGCCGATGGAGCAATATGTCCACGAGATCGTGGGGTTCATTCGCCAGCATTCCGAATGGACCGGCCCGATCATCTTTCTCGTCGCCTTCGGCGAGTCCTTTGCCTTTCTGAGCCTCGTCGTTCCGGGCACGGCGATCATGATCGCCGCCGGAACGCTGGTGCCCGAAGGCGTCGTTCCGATCGTCCCTCTTCTCGCCGGGGGCATTCTTGGCGCGACGCTCGGCGACGGCATCTCCTACTGGATCGGGCTTCGCTTCGGCCATCTGATCCCCGGCATGTGGCCCTTCCGGTCGCGGCCGGAACTGCTGGCGAGCGGCCACCGCTTCTTCGAACGTCACGGGGCCGAGAGCGTCTTCATCGGCCGTTTTTTCGGGCCGGTGCGCGCCGTCATTCCCCTCATCGCCGGCATGATGGAGATGCCGCCGAAGCGCTTCTGGCTCGCCAATGTGCTTTCCGCGCTGATCTGGGGGCCAGCGCTCCTCGTCCCGGGGATCGTTGCAAATTCCGTCTGGCAGTTCTTCGAACGCGAGGAAGGCTGGGTCCCCTACGCGGTCCTTGCCGCGTTTCTGGGACTGGCCGGTCTCGCCTGGATCGTCTGGACCTATCGCCGCAAGGCATGATCCCTTTCGATCCCTGCGAAACCCGCCGCCATCACAGGCGTTTTTACGGAAACAGAGAAGGAGCGTTCCGTGAAGCAGCCTCACACCGAAGAAACCGTCAAGCACACCGACGGCGAGCAGAACACCGGCAACCACAAGAAGCCGGGCGCGCCGGACGCCAAGGGCGCCGACCGCTTCGGCGGGACGCGCGCGGGCGCCGGGAATGTCGAGCCCGATGCCCCGAAAAAGCGCAAATAGCCCTCCGACCTCTGGCGGCAAGGATGCGGCGCGGATTTCGTCGCTGAAAGGCCTGTCGGCGGCGGAGGAAAACTGTCGGCGGTGCCCGCTCTACCGCGACGCCACGCAAGCCGTGCCCGGCAAAGGTCCGGCGCGGGCGGCGATGATGATGGTGGGCGAGCAACCCGGCGATCAGGAAGACGTCGCCGGGCGTCCTTTCGTCGGGCCTGCCGGCCGGTTGCTCGACCGCGCCATCGTCGAAGCCGGGATCGACCGCGATCGCGTCTTCGTCACCAACGCCGTCAAACATTTCAAGTTCGAGCCGCGCGGCAAGAGACGTCTGCACAAGCGGCCCAACGCCCATGAAATCGAGCGGTGCCGATGGTGGCTCGATCTCGAACGCCAGATCGTCAAGCCGTCGCTCGTGGTGGCATTGGGGGCGACGGCGGCGCGCAGTCTGTTCGGGAGGGCCGTTACGATCGCCAAAATGCGCGGCGAGGCGAGGACGCTCGACGATGGCGGGACAGTGCTGGTCACCGTTCATCCGTCGTCGCTTCTGCGCAACCGCGACGACGCCGACCGGCACGCGAAATACCGGGACTTCGTCGGCGACCTCAAACGCGCGGCAACTATCCTCACATCCGGATAACCGGATCAGGCGCGGGGACATTGTAACAAAACCATGATTTGCCGCCCGGTGCCGGAGCGGCAAATCTATGTTCGATGATCGTATCCCCGGACATAACCCCGCACGAACGCCCTGCCCGCAGGCAAGAGATCGGCGTCGTCGGGCGTCTCCTCTTCGCGCTTTGCTGCGCCGTGATCGTCTTCATGGCGGTGCATGGCGACGAGCATGGCCGCCGTCCGCGCTTCGTCTGGCGGAGCGCCGAGGACACGATCAAGGTCGCGCAGCTTCAGACCACCGATCACAATCGGACCGGTGTTCCTCTCGGAGCGACGCCACCGGCCATCGCCGCTGAAACGGATGTGGGCAGCCTGCCCCTTCCTTCGGGCCTG
>NZ_DATKFR010000136.1:0-6514 GCF_035511255.1 Parvibaculum sp. | reverse complement strand
TGGTTGAACTCGGCATCGACAAATTTCGCGAGTAAAGGCAATGCCCCTCATCTACATGATCCGACATGGCCGCGCGGCGGCGGGGTGGGATGCCGATATGGATCCGGGTCTCGACGATCTCGGCCGTTCGCAGTCCGAGGCAGTCGCGCGCGAGATCGAGAGCCGGGTCGGCGCGAGGCTGCCATTGATTTCGTCGCCGCTTCGCCGTTGCCGCGAGACGTCTGAGCCGCTGGCGAAAAGCTGGTCGGCCGACGTTCGCATCGACGAGCGCGTGGGCGAAATCCCCTCTCCGACGCACGACCTGAAGGCGCGCGGCGAATGGCTGCGCGCTTTCATGGCGGGAAGCTGGACGGGAGTCGAGCCGCAAGGTGGCGTCGACTTTCTCGCCTGGCGCAAGGGCGTCGGGGAGGCGCTGACGGCGCTCAAGGGGGATACGGTGATCTTCAGCCATTTCGTCGCGATCAACGTCGCGGCAGGGCTTGCGACCGGCGACGAGCGGGTCATCCTTTTCAAGCCCGACAATTGTTCGGTCACGGTCTTCGAGACGCATGGCTCTTCGCTCGCGCTGGTCCAAAAAGGCCGTGAGGCGGAAACGAAGGTGAACTGATTTTCATTCCGCAATACGGAATTGTGCGAACTGTCTCTTGTTGCCTCCATCGCGGGTCTATTTAATGTAGGCCATTAGAGAAGAAGCGGGAGGATAAAATGAGCCACAAGCATCCGTCGGGTGAAGCGTTCGGCGGCGTCATCGGCCGCACAGTCTATGAATCGACGCCCTGGTGGCCGGAATCGAAGCTGAAGCCGGGATCGCCCAACGTGGTGATGGTCGTGCTCGACGATACCGGCTTCTCGCATTTCGGCTGCTACGGCTCGACACTCAAGACGCCGAATATCGACGCGCTGGCCGAGAAGGGCGCGCGCTTCACAAGCTTCCACACGACGGCGCTCTGCTCGCCGACGCGAGCCTGCCTTCTCACCGGCCGCAACCATCATGCGGTCGGGATGCGCGGCATTTCGAACTTCGACACCGGCTTTCCGAACATGCGCGGCGCGATCCCGAGGAGCGCCGCGACGCTGGCCGAAATCCTGCGCGACCAGGGCTATGCGACCTTCGCCGCCGGCAAGTGGCATCTCGCGCCGATGTCGGAATGCTCCGCAGCCGGACCTTTCACCAACTGGCCGCTGCAGAAGGGCTTCGACCGCTATTACGGCTTCCTGCAGGGCGAGACCGATCAGTTTCACCCGGAATTGACGCATGACAATCATTTCGTCGATGTGCCGAAGAGCGTGGAGGAGGGCTATCACTTCTCCGAGGACGTCGTCGACAAGTCGACCGGCATGGTCCGCGACCTGACGTCGCTCGTACCCGAGAAGCCGTTCTTCCTCTATCTCGCCTTCGGCGCCATGCATGCGCCGCATCAGGCGCCGCAGAGCTATCTCGACAAGTATCGCGGCAAGTTCGACGCCGGCTGGGACGTCATGCGCGAGGAGTGGTTCGAGCGGCAGAAGGCGATGGGCATCGTTCCGCCCGGGACGAAACTCGCGCCGCGCAATCCGGGTGTCAGGCCCTGGGCGGAGCTTTCCGCCAACGAGAAGGCCTTCGCCGCACGACTGCAGGAAGCTTTCGCCGCGATGCTCGAACATACCGACGCGCAGATCGGCCGGCTGGTCGAATTCCTGAAGGGCATCGGCCAATGGGAGAACACGCTCTTCATGGTGCTCTCCGACAATGGCGCGAGCCAGGAGGGCGGGCCGACCGGCGTGCTCGACGAGATGAAGTGGTTCAACGGCATGCGCGAGGATGTCGACGCGGCGGTGGAGCGCCTCGACGATATCGGCGGGCCGAACAGCCATAGCAACATTCCCTGGGGCTGGGCGCAGGTCGGCAACACGCCGCTCAAATGGTACAAGCAGAATACGCATGGCGGCGGCGTCCGCGATCCGCTGGTCATGCATTTTCCGAAGGGCCTCGAAGCGCCGGGCGCCATCCGTCCGCAGTTCTGCCATGCGATCGACATCACGCCGACGATCCTCGACGTGATCGGCATTCCCTCGCCGGAGGTCGTGGCTGGCGTGCCGCAGATGCCGGTGCATGGCGTCAGCCTGAAGCCGGCGCTTGCCGATCCCAAGGCTCAGATCGCGCGAGGGGCCCAGATGTTCGAGATGCTCGGTCATCGCGGCATCTGGAAGGACGGCTGGAAGGCCGTCACGCATCACGAGAACGGCACGCCCTTCGATGAAGACAAGTGGGAGCTCTACAGGCTCAGCGAGGATTTCTCGGAGCATGACGATCTCGCGGAGAAGGAGCCCGCGCGCCTGAAGGAGATGGTCGATCTCTGGTGGAGCGAGGCGGAGCGCCACGGCGCGCTGCCGCTCGACGATCGCGGCGCTTTCGCGCTCTTCGCCGCGTCGCGCCGTCCGGGCATGCCGACCTCGCGCGGGCGTTTCGTCTATCATCCGCCGGTTTCGCACATCGTCAGCGACGCCTGCCCGCCGGTCGCGCGCGGCTGGAAGACGGCGGTGGAGATAGACCATCCGACAAAAGGCGGCGACGGCGCGCTCGTCGCGCGGGGCAGCATCAACAGTGGCTTCGTTCTCTACATCAAGAACGGCAAGCCGCATTTCGACTACAACTGCTTCCACGAGCATACGCTCGTCGCGAGCGAGGTTGCGCTGGCGCCGGGGCGCCGCAAAGTCGAGCTGCTGGTGGCGCGCCGTCCGGATGGCGGCGGCGACGCGACGCTGTTCGTCGACGGTGCAGAAGTCGCGAAGGGCAATATTCCGAAGCTGCTCTTCCTGATCTCGAGCCTCGGCATGGATATCGGCCGCAGCATGGCGCCGGTGAACGACGACTACGCGGAACCCTTCGCCTATCCGGGAAAGATCCACGCCGTCACCTTCGACATCCCCTCGCTCGAGCAGATGAAGGCCGAAGTGACCGCGATCACGCGCGCCGCGGAAGCTCAGCAGTAAAGACGGCCGGCAGGCTGGAACAAACGGGGCACAAAAGGAGCGTTCTTGCGCCGAGTTCGACGGAGGAATGTCGCCGATGATGTATACTGACGATTTTGTTGACAATGGTTATGGGTAAGTAAAGGCTTGCATTGTTTAGTCGGAGTAACGATTCGATTTTTAGCGAGGCAACAAAAGCAATAGCAATGAACAGCGCGCGCTCGAATTACCTTGCCTGGAAGCTTAAGAAGCTTGATGTCGGTTGTTTATTTGCTCGCCAAATTGCGAATCGGCCTCAAGACTACGGCCAGACGATCGAGTGCGTCGCCGCGAGCAGCACTCCGGCGCGTATAGCGTCGAGTATTGACCAGCGGATTACTCGTCTATTGGGTTCTCCGAAGACCGTCGCTGCCGCTTTGCTATTTCCGTCGATCAAAGGCCTAGAGCAACTTGCCGCCGGGTTAGTTGCCCTGCGCGAGAAGGCGGATTGGAATCTGACTTTTACCGAAATGAACCATCCAATTGGGGATCTTGTCGCTGTCGGAATTACCCGCACGTTGCCGATGGGCAAAGGCACCGTGCCATCAGAGGGGCTGGTCCTTGGGCCATTTGTGGAGTTTCCACCGACCCGTCGAGCGCCAGTTGCTGCTTTTGAAATATTCGTTGGCCCTCCTCTATTGCATGACCCCAAGACGAAGAAGCCGACCACCAAGGCCAACCTCGCTCACATCGATATGAGGCTTCCGGGCGATTCAGCTCAGAAAATGTGGGATCGGTCGATCGCAGGTCGGTTGAAATCATTGGGTGGAAGGGAGGATGCTAGGGCGAAAGCGAAGGTGGCGTTTGTAATGCCGGCGTCCATGGCTAAAAAACTAGGGGTTTGCCCGTGACGCGCGTTCTCATCATCGGCCATTCTGATGCAGATGGGCACCTCATCGCAGAGCAAACGCGGCGTAACCTCAGTTTAGTTCCAACACTCAACGTCGAAGTGCTTGTTGACCCCCATCGTACGCAGGGGCACCAGGTATGGCGCCAACTTGAGTTGATGCCGGAGATCGATGGTGCCGATTTAGTATTCTTTGTCGACTTGATGTTCAGCCCCTCGAGTTTTGTCGCTGAAAGCGAAGCGCTGGTAGCGTTCGCTCAAGAGCGGCAAGAATCACGTTTTTTTATAGTTGATCATCATCCGCTGCCAATTGCCCGCCTTGCAGAGGCCAAGAATATCCGTGCCGTATATCGTCCCGACGTGTTCGAGTGCGTTTTTGGTCCGAGGTCGGGAATGATGGTGCTAGCGGCGATTTGTGAACATCAAAGACCTCTAGTGGAGAGCATTCGACAGCCATACCATGATATCCTAGCACAAGGACTAAGACGGGCGGCGGCGCCCGGCGGAGAACTTGGTGGAGAGGCTTTGCTGGGGCTGCTAAGACATGATCGCTGGGACGCGATATATGCTATCGGAGCCGATGATGTCTCTTATCACAGACTCGTTCGTGGAAGACGTGTTTCAAACCAACCAAGATCGAAAGTGTTGGTGACGGTGGAGCGACTTGCGAGAAGTATTCCGCATTCTTTATCTAGCCAAAACCAAAACAAGTCGGAACCAACCGGCCGCAACACGAGGAGCACAGCCATGCCATATGATGTAGGGGTGGAGAGATTTGTTAAAGATAGCCATGACACAGCAACATATCGAAACGCGCCCGTTCTGACGCAGGATCTTGAAGCGCTGGTTACATTGTTAGAGGTTGCGGCGTTGTCATTGACCGATAGTCCCGAAACCGCATTTACAGTTGAACGCTTGCTTGAAGAGGCTCGCGATTTAGGCGGAGAGGGTATCGAAATAGATGAGCGGGCTGCAAAAATTATCCTTCAGAAGGCGTCCTTTTTAGAAATGCACTCGGGGAAAATGCGTCTTAGGTAGACAGAATAGAGAGTGCATTTGCTTGCAGCCGCAAGCGTCGTGGCATCACCTTGGTTCCTGCTACGTCAGCGAGCGCGGTGGCGACAAGATGTCTTTATGACGTGTGACCATTTGCGGTCAAAATGAAGAGCGCGCGCCCTCGTGGCGTGCGCTCTTCGCGTTTGCTGCTAGGCTGACGCTTCAATGCTGGCGTCGGCTGTCCGCATTTTCAATATCGCTGCCACAAGACTGCAACGGACCTGCGCTAGGCTTCGAGACATTGACCTATTCCGGGGGGCTTTTCTTCAACGCCTGACAGTATGGAGGTCACGATGGCTGAACGAGCAGTACGGCGCTCGGCGCGCAATGAGCGTCACGAAATCAACGACGAGGTCGAGAATTTCCAGGACGCTGTTACGTCCCTGTGGGGCTCGACGTATCCGGTCGGGCAATTTTCCGATTTCCTGATCGGCTGGAACGAGAAGACGGCGGCACATCTCAGGGCGACCCGCTCGCTGGCGAGTGCCGTCAATGCGCTGGCGCAGCGGCAGGGCAAGCTGATGCTCGAACTTGCCCAGTCGATCGAGATGGAAGCGCCGACGGACGGACGCAGCCGCAGCGCCTCGATGAAGTTCCGCTCCGACAAGGTCGATCATGTGTTCGACGAGACGGCGGACATCCTGCGCGAGGCGAACCAGCTCATGTCCGAAGCGCAGGTGAGCGCGCTCAACCTGCTGAAGCCGATGATGACCGCAAAGGGCAACCCGCGGCTGGTTACCTCGATCGAGGAAACGGAAGCCGCCTGAGCGCCGTTTCCGGCAGGCGTCCTTCCGGGCCTGCGGCGCGTGACGCGAAGATATTTGCCACATTGGCGACTCAAGGCGAGCCGTTATAGTGGCGCGCATGTTCGATACACGTCACGCGCTTCTCACCGTCGATGAAATGGCGCGCTTCGATCGGTTGACGATCGAGCGCGGCAAAGCCGGCATCGTCCTTATGGAAAACGCAGGCCGTCTGGTTGCGGAGGCTGCCGCTGCGCGTTTCCCACGCGGCAACGTCTCGGTCTTATGCGGTCCCGGTAATAATGGCGGGGATGGCTTCATCGCGGCGCGGTTGCTGCGCGACTGGGGTTGGAGCGTCACACTCTTCCTGATGGGCGAACGGGAAAGGCTGAGCGGCGATGCCGCCGAGGCCGCGCATCGCTGGGCCGGGCCGATCCATCCGTTGACCGCCGACGCCGCGGCGGGTGCTCTCTTTGTTGTCGACGGGATATTCGGGGCGGGATTGTCGCGCGATGTGAACGGCGTTGCGGGGGAACTGATCCGGCGTGTCAACGAGGCGAAGCTGCCGGTCGTCGCGATCGACGTGCCGACCGGGCTCGACGGCGATACGGGCGAGGTGCGCGGCGTCGCCTTTCAGGCGAAGGTCACCGTCACCTTTTTCCGCAAGAAGCCGGGACATGTGCTTTTTCCGGGCCGGATGCTCTGCGGCGAACTCGTCGTCGGCGACATCGGAACTGCGGACGGCGTGCTCGACGAGATCAAGCCGACGATTCTCGAGAACGCGCCCGATGTCTGGCGGGAGGCGTTTCCAAGCCTGCGTGTCGACGGCCACAAATATTCGCGCGGGCATTCGGTCGTCGTTTCGGGCGGTCCATCG
>NZ_DATKFR010000135.1:0-3050 GCF_035511255.1 Parvibaculum sp. | reverse complement strand
TTCCATGACGTCGCGGGCAACCGCGATGCGATGAACAAGCTGCCGAAATTCATCTGGATGACCGGCGACGTCGTCGCGCGGCAGGCCTATGACGCTGTGATGGAAGGCCGCCCCGTCATCATCAATGGCGGCATCAATAATTTCATTGCGCTGCTGGCGCGCTTCCTGCCGCAACGCCTCGTCCATGCCCTGATGGCGAAGAACCAGCGCAACGCGAAGGCAAAGCCCCGTGGCGCCTGAACTGCTCATTGCGACCGCCGAGACCATCGCCCGCGCCGCCGACCTTATCCGCAATGGAAAGCTCGTCGCCTTCCCGACGGAAACCGTCTATGGCCTCGGCGCCGACGCGACGAACGACCGCGCGGTCGCGTCGATTTTCGAGGCGAAAGGCCGCCCGACATTCAATCCGTTGATCGTGCATGTCTCCGGCCACGAAGAGGCCGCCCGTCATGCGCGCTTCACGCCGCAAGCCGACGCGCTCGCCCGCGCCTTCTGGCCCGGCGGCATCACCCTCGTCCTGCCGCGCCGCGAGACGACGCCGATCTCGCTCCTCGTCAGCGCCGGTCTCGACACGGTCGCCCTCCGCGTCCCCGCACATCCCATCGCGCAGAAACTCATCCATGCCGCGGGCCGGCCGATCGCCGCGCCGTCGGCAAATGCCTCCGGGGAAGTGAGCCCGACACGCGCGGAGCATGTCGCCGCGTCGCTCGGCCATTCCGCCCTTCTCGCCATGATCCTCGATGGCGGCGCCTGCCCGCTCGGCCTTGAATCGACCGTCATCGGATTTCCCGAAAACGGCACGCCGACGCTGCTTCGTCCCGGCGCGGTGCCGCGCGAGGATATCGAGCGCGTGCTCGGGTCTCCGCTCGCCGCCGCCGACGTCGCCTCGGGCGAAACAGGCCGTTCGTCTCCCGGACAGCTTGCCAGCCACTACGCCCCGCATGCGCCGCTCCGTCTCGATGCGGACGACGTGCGCGACGGAGAATTGCTGCTCGGCTTCGGATCCTCCGGGGCCGCAGCCCTCAATCTTTCGCCGTCCGGCGATCTCGGCGAAGCGGCTGCCAATCTCTTCGCCATGCTGCGCGCGCTCGATGCGCGCGCCGACGGCAGCACCATTGCGGTTGCGCGCATTCCTGAGCGCGGCCTCGGCGAAGCGATCAATGATCGGCTGCGACGCGCCGCCGCACCGCGAAGCTAGAATTACTTCTTGAGCGACATGCGGTCGAGGAGGCCCAGCGCCACCGCCGAGCCGACAAAGGCCATGTGCATGATCGTCAGCCACATGATCTTGCCGTCCTCGAATTCGGACACGTTGAGGAACACCTGCAGAAGGTGGATCGAGGAGATCGCGACAATGGCCGACGCGACCTTCACCTTGAGACTGCCGGCGTCGAGTTTGCCGAGCCAGGAAAGATCGACCTTCGTGTCGTCGAACCGGCTGACGAAATTCTCGTAGCTCGAGATCATCACCATCAGGACGAGGCTTGCCACCAGCGCGGCGTCGATCAGGCCCAGCATCGCGAGGATCATCTCGGCCTCGTCGAGACTGAACGCCTCCATGAAGACCTTTGCGAGTTTCAGCACGAAGCTCGCGGCATAAAGCGCCAGCGCGGCCGCAAGGCCAAGATAGAAGACGACGAGCACCCAGCGGCTCGACAGAATGACGCGCTCGACCAGCAGTTCAACGGATTTCATAATACTCCCCGACGGTGACCAGCTCTTCGATATGGCATCGCCGCCGCGACTTGCCAAGGGTTAGCTCGCCACCGGTCCCACGAGCAGCACCGGCACGCCGCAGGTCGGCTTGCGGATCGTCGCGACCTCCGTTCCCTTCTTGCGGCCGACGCGAACCTCCGACACATCCGCCCCCTCCCGCGCGAGGCGGTCGCGCACGGCGCCGACACTCGCGGCGCGAAACGCCAGCCCCCAGAAGGCATCGACCTTGGGCGCCTTCTCCTTGTCCAGCGGCTCGACCACCTCGATCGTGACCCCGCCGACGCGAAAAAAGAGCTGGCGCACGCCCCATTCCGGCTTCGACTGGTCGAGCGCGAGACGTATGCCGAGCTGCTCGCCGAAAAGCTTTTTGCAGGCCTCCGCGTCCGGCGTCATCACGACCACGTGGTCGAGCGCCGAGATGGCGTCCTCGGCAGCGACGCCTTCGCGCAAGGGGGCAAGCGGCACGACATCGGGGGCGCCGATGGTCTCGTTGACGATGATCGGCAGATGCCGCGTGACATGCGGCGGCAGGATCACGCTGCGCCAGCGCCGGATCCGGCTGCCGCTCTTCGCCCCGCCTTCCGGCAGGGCCACGGCGGGCAGGCCTCGCCCCTTCAATTGCTCCGTCGCCGCGGCTGCATCGGAGGTCGCGAGGAAAAGCACCTGAATGCCCTCGCCCTGCTTTTCGAGATGTCGCGAGACGACGAGGCCCCAGGGTCCGTCGCCGGTCGGCGTCACCAGTTCGAGGCCGATATTGTCGAGCCGGTAGAGCACATGCGCCGTCCCGCCCCCGGGGTCCTCATGACGCCAGGACGGCGAACGGCCGAGAATGCGTGTATAAATCCGTTCGGCGTCCGCAAGATCGCGCACCGCGATGACGAGGCGCTCGACGGCGGTGACCAGTGGGGTTTCTGTCATGTCTCTCTCTGGAGGCTTGCCGCTTGAGCCGCCATGCTAGACTTTGATGTGCGCCCTGCGAAGCCTGCAATTCTGCGGACCAGATAATCCCTGATGAATATCGATCGGCAACTTCTCGACGACCGCCTCGAGGCCTACGGCGTCCCCGGCGCGTCCCTCGCCGTGTGGGCGAACGGCGCGCTGACGGAGGCCGCCTCCGGCGTGGTCAATATCGAGACGCGCGTGCCCGTGACGCCCGAGGCGCTGTTCCAGATCGGCTCGATCACCAAGCTCTATACCGCCGCGCTCTGCCTCCAGCTCGTCGAGGAAGGAAAGCTCGCGCTCGACGAGCCGATCCGCCGCTGGCTTCCGGAGTTCCGCGTCGCCGACGAAAGGGCGAGCGCGACGCTGACGCTGCGCCATCTGCTCAACCATAC
>NZ_DATKFR010000134.1:0-3563 GCF_035511255.1 Parvibaculum sp. | reverse complement strand
TCGTCAATGCCGACGGCACGCTGAAGTCACGCGAAGAGCTCGTACGGCTTTTCGACGATGCCGGCATCGACCTTTCGCGACCGGTCATCACGACCTGCGGCTCCGGCGTCAGCGCCTGCATCCTCGCCCTCGGCCTCGCCGTGCTGGGCCACCCGCGCACCTCCGTCTATGACGGCTCATGGGCGGAATGGGGTGCGGCCAGGGGCCTTCCCATCGAAGCCTGAGGCGGGCGCAGCGGGATGGGCAAGCTCCACAGAACGACGGTCACCCATCTGGAAATGACGGCGCCGCCGCGCCTCGCGCCGGCCCCGCGCCCGGTCGGCAAATACGCGCTGCTGCGGGCCGAGAAGCCGCCGCTGCACTTCTACCGCTATCTCTACATGACGGTCGGGCGGCCCTATGTCTGGGTCAGCCGCCGCAACCTTCCAGACGAGACACTGGCCGCCATCGTCCATGACGATGCTGTCGAGATCTACGTCCTCTATGTCAACGGCGCGCCGGTCGGCTATTTCGAACTCGACTTCCGAAACATGCCGCAGGCGGAGCTTTCGTTTCTGGGGCTGGTGCCGGAATTCACCGAACAGGGCCTGGGCCGTTTCCTGCTCGGCGAGGCGATTGCGCTCGCCTGGACGAAAAATCCCGACCGCCTGATCGTCCAGACCTGCACGCTGGACCACCCCGCCGCGCTACCGCTCTATCAGCGGATGGGGTTTTCGCCTTACGGGCAAAGCTTGGTCGAGGTGGAGGAGTGAGCCGCTAGAGTATGCCCGCGTTTGACGTGTGTTCGGGGTTACGAAACTAACCAAGTTCGTCATGCGCGGGCTTGACCCGCGTATCCACGACTTTCTTGTCTCCCAGGAAACTACCCCCTCAATATCTGCGCCAGAAACGCCTTCGTCCTCTCGCTCTTGGGGCTTGTGAAAAACTCCGCAGGCGGCGCTTCTTCGACGATCTCGCCCTGATCCATGAAGACGACGCGGTCGGCGACTTCGCGGGCGAAGCCCATTTCGTGGGTGACGCAGATCATGGTCATGCCGTCATGAGCGAGGCCGACCATCACATCGAGGACTTCCTTGATCATTTCGGGGTCGAGCGCCGAGGTCGGCTCGTCGAAGAGCATGATCTTCGGGTTCATGCAGAGCGCGCGGGCGATAGCGACGCGCTGCTGCTGGCCGCCGGAAAGCTGGCCCGGATATTTTGCCGCCTGTTCGGGAATGCGGACGCGCTCCAGAAAGCGCATGGCTATCGCCTCCGCTTCTTCCTTCGGCTGCTTCCGGACCCAGATCGGCGCCAGCGTGCAGTTTTCGAGCACGGTCATGTGCGGGAAAAGATTGAACTGCTGGAAGACCATGCCGACCTCGCGGCGCACCTCGTCGATGCGCTTCAGGTCTTCGGTCAGCTCGATGCCGTCGACCGCAATGCGGCCCCTGTCATGCGCTTCGAGGCGGTTGATGCAGCGGATCAGCGTCGACTTGCCGGAGCCCGACGGCCCGGCGATGACGATGCGCTCGCCTTCCGCTACGGAGAGGTTCACGTCCTTCAGCACATGGAAATCGTCGAACCATTTATCGACATGCTCGATGGCGATGATCGGCTTCTTCGTGTCGGCCATGAACCTTACCTTGCTCTCCCGGCGTTCAGCCGCTTTTCCATGAAGACGGAATAGCGCGACATGCCGAAGCAGAAAACCCAATAGACCAGCGCCGCGAAGACATAGCCGGTCGCGGCGCCCTGCGGCGTCGCCCAATGCATGTCGCTGAGCTGAATACGCACCTGCCCGAGGAAATCGAAAAGCCCGACGATCAGCACCAGCGTCGTGTCCTTGAAGAGGCCGATGAAGGTGTTGACGATGCCGGGGATGACGCTCCTGAGCGCTTGCGGCAGCACGATAAGGCCCATCGTCTGCCAGTAGCTGAGGCCGAGCGCCCTCGCCGCCTCGTATTGCCCGCGCGGCACGGCCTGCAATCCGCCGCGCACCACTTCCGCCATATAGGCCGACGAGAAAAGCGCGACGCCGACGAGGCAGCGCAGCAGATTGTCGAGGCGGACGCCCTGCGGCAGGAAGAGCGGCAGCATCACGCTCGCCATGAAGAGCACGGTGACGAGCGGCACGCCGCGCCAGAATTCGATGAACATGATCGAGAGCGTGCGGATGACCGGCATTTCGGAGCGGCGGCCGAGCGCCAGCAGAATGCCGAGCGGGAACGAGGCGACGATGCCGGTGATCGCGACGACGAGCGTCACCAGAAGCCCGCCCCAGAGATCGGTGTCGACGCCGACGAGACCCGGCCTGTCGCCCGCGATCAGCACGATGGCGATCATCGGCCAGGCGACGACGAGGTAACCAAGATTCCAGAGCTTCGCCGGCACACGTGGGATCAGCATCGGCACGAGGCCCGCGAGCCCGAGCAGAAAGGCGAGGTCGACGCGCCAGCGCAACTCGGTCGGATAGCGGCCATAGATGAACTGGTCGAGATTGGCGAAGATGAAGGGCCAGCAGGCGCCCTTGTCCGGGCCGAGGCAGGCCTCGCGGCCCTCGCCGCTCCAGACCGCGCGGACGAGCGCCCAGTCAAGGAAGGGCGGGATCGTGCTCCAGAAAACATAGAGCACGAACAGCGTCAGCGCGCCGTTCCACCAGCTCGAGAAAAGGTTGCGTCTCAGCCATTTGATGGAGGCGTTCGCGGTCATGTCAGCGCTCCACGATCGCGACGCGCGCATTATAGAGGTTCATCGCGAGGCTGGTCGCGAGGCTGATGACCAGATAGACCGCCATGGTGATAGCGATGACCTCGATCGCCTGCCCCGTCTGGTTGAGCACCGTGCCCGCGAAAACGGAAACCAGATCGGGATAGCCGATGGCGACGGCGAGCGAGGAATTCTTGGTGAGGTTGAGGATCTGGCTCGTCAGCGGCGGCACGATGACGCGCAACGCCTGCGGGATGGTGACGAGGCGCAACGTCTGGCCGTTGGAGAGGCCGAGCGCATGCGCCGCCTCCGTCTGGCCGCGTCCGACGGACTGGATGCCGGCGCGAACGATTTCGGCGATGAAGGCCGCCGTGTAGAGCGTCAGGCCGAGCAACAGTGCCAGAAACTCCGGCAGCAGGCGCCAGCCGCCGACATAGTCGAACTTGCCGATGGCGGCGGGCTCGAGCGTGAATGGCTCGCCGAAGGCGAGCCAAAGAAGTGCTTGCGGCGCAAGGATGATAACGATGTTAACAATAGATGTCGGGAAGATCTCGCCGCTGCGCAATCGCCGCGCCCGTGCCCATCGGTGGATAAAAATGGCGGCGGTCACGCCCACGATCAGCAGAAGAAAGGCCGCGAGGCTCGATGACGTATGCTCGATCGCCGGGGTGACGATGCCGCGATTGCTGAGAAAGACGCCCGGCAGCAGAGTCAGGCTCTCGCGCGGACCCGGCAAAGGCTGAAGGATCGCGAAGTACCAGAAGAAAAGCTGCAGCAGCAGCGGCACGTTGCGCAGCGTCTCGACATAGGCGGCGGCAAGTTTGGCGACCAGCCAGTTGGTCGAAAGCCGCGCCACGCCGACGACGAAGCCAAGCAGC
>NZ_DATKFR010000133.1:0-3858 GCF_035511255.1 Parvibaculum sp. | reverse complement strand
CTGCCTACGGACATCATCCCGGATTTCATCGCCGGTCTCGGCTTCACCGACGACGCGAGCGTGCTGATGGCCGCGATCGGTCTCGTCTCGAGCCACCTGAAACCCGCGCATCGCGAAGCCGCCCGCAAGGCGCTCGGCCTTCCGCCGAAGGACAAGCCCATAGCCTGACGGATCGTCCAGGCAGGAGAAAACGATGGAACACAAGGTCAGCGACGTCGCCTTCACCGCCTCCGTCAAGGCGGTGCAGGAAAAGCGCGGCAGCCGCGAGCATTATGCGGAGACGGATTTCCGCGACCGGATTTCGCCGGACATCGCCGCCTTCGTCGCCGAACGCGATTCCTTCTATCTCGCCACCGCAAGCGCCGACGGCCAGCCCTATATCCAACACCGGGGCGGTCCGAAAGGCTTCCTCCGCGTCCTCGACGAGCGCACCCTCGCCTTCGCCGATTACACCGGCAACCATCAGTACATCACCACCGGCAATCTCGCCGAGAACGACCGCGCCTATATCTTCCTGATGGATTACGCGAACCGCGCCCGCGTCAAGATATGGGGACGCGCCGAAGTGATCGCCGACAAGGAAATCATTCGCCAATTGATGCCGGAGGGCTATCGCGCCCGTACGCTGCAGGCGATCGTCTTCCGCGTGACGGCGCTGGACACGAACTGTCCCCAGCATATCCCGCAGAAATTCGACGCCGCCGACGTGACGGGCGCGCTGGCGCATCTGCAATCGAAAATCGACGCGCTCGAAGCCGAGCTTGCGACCTACAAGGCCCAGACGCCGCTCTGATTGGAGCGGTAGCCGAGCGCGAGATAGGCCTCGTCGATCAGCGACTGACAGCGGTCGTTGACCAGAATGCCGTTGCCCATCTTGTTCATGTTGTAGCCGAAGCTCATGCGCGCTTCCGGGTCGGCGAAACCGATCGAGCCGCCCATGCCGACATGACCGAAGGCGGCGTCCGAAAGGATCACGCTCATGCCGCGCGCATTCTCGACCTTGCGATTGTCCATCGACTTCATGAAGCCGAGCGCGAAGCGGGTCGGGATGAGCAGCGTCGCATCCTCATGCGTCGCCATCGCGACGCGCCCCATGCGGGCGAGCGTATCCTTCGAGACGAGCTTGCCGCCGCCATTGGCGAGCGGCGCATAGAGGCCGGCGAGCCCGCGCCCGTTCGAAATGCCGTTCGCCGAACCGATCTCGGCCGCATGGCATTCGCGCGAATTGAAATTCGCATTGCCATTGTTGCCGAGAAAAAGCGCGGAGGCCGATTGCGGATCCTTGATGATGGCTTGCGTGAATTTCGACTTCATCGTCGCCTCGTCCGGTACCGCATAGATCATCGGCGCGACGCGGGCCTCGTCCGCTTCCGGCAACCCGATCTGGAAGTCGATGCCGAGCGGCCTCGCCACCTCGTCGCGGAAGAAGACGCCGAGGCGCTTCTTCGCTGCGCGATGCACGATCTCGCCGACCGTCCAGGCGAAGGTGACGCCGTGATAGCCGTTGCGCGTGCCGGGCTGCCAGAAGGGTGCCTCCTTCGCAACGAGATCGATCATGTAATCGTAATCGTAATAGCCGCCATCCTTCACCTTGGCGCGCACATGCGGCAGGCCGACCGAATGGTCGAGCATCATCGAGACGGTGGCTTCTTCCTTGCCGTTGACCGCAAATTCCGGCCAGTACTTCGCAACCGGCGCATCGAGGTCGAGCAACCCCCGGTCGGCAAGCATGTGGGCGCAGATCGCCGTCGCCCCCTTGGTGCAGGAAAAGACGATCGAGACCGTGTCGCGCGTCCAGGCCTCGCCATCGACCGCCTTGCGCCCGCCCCATATGTCGATGACGGTCTTTCCCTCCAGCGTCATCGAATGGCTCGCGCCGACCTCGTCGCGCGTCTCGAAATTCTCGATGAAGGCCTCGACCACGCCCTTGAACTTCGGATCGAACTCGCCCTCGACGAGCCCGGCCCTGGTCTCTTTCGAAATCTTCTGCATCCTGGCGTCTCCCGTTTGTCCTAATGGGCGCGTTTTGCGCTCCTTATCGAGTCTGTGTCTCTGCTCCGTATCCCGCCTTGACGAGCAGGGGCTTGATGATCTCGGTCAGCAGCGCATAGCCGCGGGCGTTGAGCGACAGCCCATCCCAGCGGAAGAGATCGCGGCGAAGCGCGCCCTTGTCGTCGAACATCGCCGTGGCGACGTCGATATAATAGAGCCCCTGCGCCGTCTTTTCGTAATCCTGAATGAGCGCATTGGCGCGTTGCGCCCCGTACCAGCGCGAAAGACGCATCGGCGAGGGATGGATCGAGACAAAATAGATCGGCGCCGCGACGCCCTGCGCGCGCAGGCTCGAGACGAGCTTCTTGAAATCGTCGAGCACGTCTTCCGGCCGCCGGCCGCGCACGTCGGAAAGATCGGCCTCGCCCGCCATCAGCACGATGGCGCTCGGACGATAGGGCGCGACGATGCGCGGACTGAAATAGGTGACATGCGCGATCTGCGCCCCACCGAAGCCGCGCTGGACGATCGGCACCGGCGCCATGTCGTAAGGCAGCGCCTCCCATTGACGCACATCGTCGGCGCCGACAAAGAGCACCGCGTCCTTGGGCGGCGGGTTGGAGACATCGCGGCGTTCGAAAGCCGCGATCTCTCCATCCCAATAGGTCGGGTTGCCCGAGGCAAGCAGGACATAGAGGAGAAAGCCGAATAGCGAGACGATCGCCAGCCCGAGGCCGGCACCGATCGTCACGAGCAGTCGGCCCATCGCGTTCCCCTTCGTCCCCGGATCGTTTGTCCGCCGCTCAGCGCGACGGAACCAGAACGATCTTCCCCTTCACCTTGCGCGCCGCCATGTCGTTCAGGGCCTGTGCAACCTCGTCGAACTTGTAGGTGCGCGAGACATGCGGGCGAAGCTTGCCCGCCTTGAACCATGCCATCAGTTCCTTGAGATTTTCCTGATGTTTCGCCGGTTCGCGGCCGGTGAAGGCGCCCCAGAAGACGCCGACGATCTGGCAGCCCTTGAGAAGCGCGAGATTGAGCGGCACTTTCGGGATCGGGCCGGCGGCAAAGCCGACGACGAGGAAACGGCCTTCCCAGTTGGTGGCGCGGAGCGCCGGTTCGGCATAATCGCCGCCGACCGGATCGTAGACGACATCCGCACCCTGACCGCCGGTGAGTTCCTTGATGCGGTCGGTCAGCGCCTTCTGCTGGTCCTTGTCGAGCGCGCCGGTCGGATAGAGGATCGTCTCGTCGGCGCCATGCTCGCGGCAGACGGCAAGCTTGTCTTCCGATGAGGCCGCCGCGATCACCCGCGCGCCCATCGCCTTGCCGAGTTCGACCGCGGCAAGGCCGACGCCGCCCGCCGCGCCGAGCACGAGCAGGTTCTCGCCCGGCTTCAGATGCGCGCGGTCCTTCAGCGCGTGATGCGAGGTGCCATAGGTCATCAGGAAGGCCGAGGCCGTGACGAAATCCATTTCCTGCGGAATGGGCGTCACCCGCGCTTCGTCGAGCACGAGTTCCTCGGCAAAGCCGCCCCAGCCCGAAGACCCGATCACACGATCGCCGACCTTCACCTTGGAGACGCCCTGGGCGCCGACCCGGCCACCACGCTGGGCGCGGTCACGCCGGTGCCCGACAGCCTGTCCGAATACCAGTTCGCCGGCCTCTTGCGCGGTTCCCGCACCGAGGTCGCGAAAGCGCTGGGCAGCGACCTGTCCGTGCCGGCCTGGGCCGAGATCGTGCTGGAAGGCCATCTGCTGCCGTCCTCCGACCCGCGCGCCATCGCGCCCGTCGTGCCCGAGGGCGTCAATCCGCCGCCGAACACCGATTACGAGATGGCGCTGGAAGGCCCCTACGGCGACCACA
>NZ_DATKFR010000132.1:0-1753 GCF_035511255.1 Parvibaculum sp. | reverse complement strand
CAAGGACATGGATTTCATCGAGGCGAAACGCGCGGCGGCGCGCGAGATCGCGCTCGCCTTCGGCGTGCCGCCGATGCTGATCGGCATTCCGGGCGACAATACGTTTTCGAATTATCAGGAGGCGAACCGGACCTTCTGGCGGCAGACCGTGCTGCCGCTGGTCGGCCGCACCGCGCGGGCCCTGACGCGGTGGCTGGCGCCGAGGTTCGGCGAGGGGCTGCGGCTCGGCTACGACACCGACGCCATCGAGGCCCTGTCGGCCGAACGCGAGGCGCTGTGGGCGCGGGTGAGCGCGGCGGATTTCCTGACGGAGGACGAGAAGCGTGCGGCGGTGGGGTATGGGAAGGCGGGGTGAGCCTCCCCACACCCCGTGTCATCCCGGCGAAAGCCGGGACCCATTGGTTCCCTCAGCAAGCTCTTGGCGATTGCTGAGCCGGTTATTGCAAATCATTGGATGGCGCGGCGAATTGCGAGGCGAGCGGGTCCCGGCTTTCGCCGGGATGACACTCCTTTTTATGACATTCTTTTTCGATGCGGCCGGAGGCGACCATGAAACTCGGCGAGAATGCGGGCTGGAAGCTCGACCGGCATATTCCGGTGGCGCTGGTCGTCGCCATCATGCTCCAGACCGGCGCGGCGCTGATGTGGTCCGGCGCGGCGGCGGAACGGCTCTCGGCGCTCGAAACACGCTCGGGGCGCACGGACGAAGTGGTCGAGCGCACGGCGCGGCTCGAGGAGCAGTCGCAGGCGATGCGCGCGAGCCTCGCGCGGATCGAGGAGAAGTTGGATCGGGTGGTGGCGGGACGGCGGTAGAAGGCCCTCACCCTCCCACGCCTTCGGCGCGGGTCCCTCCCTCTCCCGCGCGCGGGAGAGGGGCAGGAAGGGCCGGCTGATAAACTAAAGGAACCATCAAACTGAAGAGTGTCGTCCCGGCACGTGTTGCCGGGACCCATCGGGCGCTGACGCGGGATGAGGGCGTTGGGTCCCGGGAATGAATCCCGGGACGACAGGGAATGAGATGAGAGGTCGAGCACCGCTGACGCACGTCGCGGTGCTTTTTTATTGCCAGGAGGTCAGGTGGAACAGCAGCGGTCGGAGCAGAAGGCGACGCGGTTCGATGTCAAGGGATTGCGGGAGGATGGGAGTTTCGAGGGTTATGCGTCGCTCTTCGGCGCGGAGGATCTCGGGCGCGATGTGGTGATGCCGGGGGCGTTCCGGGCGTCGCTCGGCAAGCGGGGCCCTCGCGGCATCAAGATGCTTTATCAGCACGACCCGAACGAAGTGATCGGCGTCTGGATGAAGCTCAGCGAGGACATGCGCGGGCTGCGCGTCGAGGGGAAGCTGCTCCCCGATGTCGGGCGCTCGCGCGAGGTGCTGAGCCTGATGCGCGCCGGCGCGATCGACGGGCTCTCCATCGGCTATCACGTCGTCAAGGCGACGAAGGACGGGAAGACGGGTTTGCGCAAGCTTGTCGAGGTCGATCTCTGGGAAATTTCGGTCGTGACCTTTCCGATGCTGCCCGAGGCGCGGATCAGCGCCGTCAAATCGGGCCGGCGGCCGACCGAGAGGGAACTCGAACGCTGGCTCTCGCGGGATGCGGGGTTCAGCCGTTCGGACGCACGCCGGATCGTTGCCGGCGGCTACAAGGCGCTGACGGTTTCGCGGGACGCGAAAGGCGGCGATGAGGCGACGGCGCGGGCGATCCGCGCGGCGTCGCGGATTTTCAACTGAACAGACATCAAGGAGAGCACGA
>NZ_DATKFR010000131.1:0-2002 GCF_035511255.1 Parvibaculum sp. | reverse complement strand
GCATCGCCGCCCTGCAGCACGGCGAGCGTCTCGTAATAGAGTTCGCGCAGCAGCTGGCCCTTCCAGCCGTTCCAGACGCCCGGGCCGACAGCCGTGATATCGACGACCGTCAGCAGGAAGAGCATCTTCAGACGCTCCGGGCTCTGCACCAGATTGGCAAAATCGCGGATCGTGCGCAGGTCCGAGATGTCGCGCTTCTGCGCCACGTCGCTCATCACGAGATGGTTCTTGACGAGCCAGGCGACCGATTCCGTTTCGCCCTTGCTCATGCCGAGACGCGGGCAGAGATGTTTCGCGATGCGCTCGCCCGCTTCGGAATGATCCTCGTCGCGGCCCTTGGCGATGTCGTGGAGGAAGACCGAGAGATAGACGACGTTGCGGCTCTGGATCGTCTCCATCAGCTCGTTGGCCAGCGGATGCTCTTCCTTGTGAACATGCTTCTCGACTTCCGAGAGGATGCCGATCGCGCGCAGCAGATGCTCGTCCGCCGTGTAGTGGTGATACATGTTGAACTGCATCAAGGCGACGATGCGCCCGAAATCCGGCACGAAGCGGCCAAGCACGCCGGCCTCGTTCATCATGCGCAGCGTGTGTTCCGGGTCCTTGTGCGAGGTCAGGATTTCGAGAAAGAGACGGTTCGCTTCGGGATCGGCACGAAGATCGGCGCCGATATATTTCAGCGAGCGCGTGACGAGCTTCAGCGCATCGGGGTGGAGTTCGAGACCATGTGCGTCCGCAAGATGGAAGATGCGGATGATGTTGACCGGGTCCTGCTCGATCATCTTGTCGCTCTGGAAGGCGAGGCGGCCGCTTTCGAGCTTGTAGCCCTTCATCATCTTCTTCTTGCGGCGCAGCGCCTGCATGAAACGTCCGATGCCGGGCTTCTTCTTTTTCTCCTGCTCCTCGAGCGCCGCGCAGAAGATGCGCGTCAGATCGCCGACGTCCTTGGCGACCAGGAAATAATGCTTCATGAAGCGTTCGACGGCCTTGAGGCCCGCATGGCCCTGATAGCCGAGGCGCTTTGCCATTTCGGTCTGCATGTCGAAGGTGATGCGCTCTTCCGCACGGCCCGTCAGGAAGTGCAGCTCGCAGCGCACGGCCCAGAGAAAGTCCTCCGCCTTGCGGAAGGTCGCGAATTCCTCGCGCGTGAAGACGCCGACGCCGACGAGGTCGGAGGGCTGCTTGACGCGGTAGATATATTTGCCGATCCAGAAGAGCGTGTTGAGATCGCGCAAGCCGCCCTTGCCTTCCTTGACGTTGGGCTCGACCAGATAGCGGCTCTCGCCGGCGCGCGTGTGACGGCCATCGCGCTCGGCGAGCTTTGCGTCGACGAATTCGTTGCCGGTGCCCTTCACGACTTCGGCGTCGAAGCGTTTTTCAAATTCATCGAAGAGCGCCTGGTCGCCATGAAGAAAGCGCGCCTCGAGGAGCGCCGTGCGAATCGTGAAGTCCTCGCGCGCGAGGCGGATGCAATCGGCGACCGTGCGCGTCGAATGGCCTACCTTGAGACCAAGATCCCAGAGCACGTAGAGCATGTATTCGACGGTGCTCTCGCCCCAAGGGGTCTGCTTGTAGGGACGCAGGAAAAGGAGATCGATGTCCGAGCCCGGCGCCAGCGTGCCGCGACCGTAACCGCCGACCGCCGCGATCGAGATTTTTTCCGCCTGGCTCGGATTTGCGACAGGGAAAACTTTCTCGACGGTTACGTCGTGAAGGGCGCGGATGATCGTGTCCTGGAGATAGCAGAGGCTTTCGGCACAGGCGCGGCCGCGATGGGCGCCTTGTTCGAGCCGTTCGCGCGCCTTGGCCCGTCCCGCCGCCATCGTCTTTTTCAACACATCGACGAGCGCGCGCTTCAGCGGCTCGGGCGCACCCTGATGACCGTCGGCCGCCGCTTCGAGTTCGGCGGCGAGCTTCGCCGGATCGACGATTTCGAGAAGGCTCGGCAGCATGCGGGCCATTGGGGCCACTCCTTGGGCCGGACGGGGTCCGGGTGTCATCG
>NZ_DATKFR010000130.1:0-1751 GCF_035511255.1 Parvibaculum sp. | reverse complement strand
ACCGCGACACACGAGTTTGTCGTGCCAAGGTCGATGCCGATTACTTTTCCCATCTCAAAGGTCCTCTTCTCTGTGCGGCAGGCCGTGCGAGCCCGTTCTGTATAGGCGCTCGCGCACCGTCCCGAAAGTGGCGCGGGTCGCGCCACGACGAAAACGGCTCCGGCCCCCTAAGGGGTTCCCCGGCGGGCCCGCAAGCGGACCCTGAAGGGCTCAATTGGTTGGGCTGTATATAGGTTTGGCTTCCGGGGCCCGCAAGCCGTCATGCGGCATTTGGGCCACAGCGATTCGAAATGTGGGTTTGTCCTGCATCATCTTCCCCCAAAGATTCGAATGTACCGGACGGAGCGGCAGTCAGATCTTGCGGTCGGGATAGACGTCGTTCCATTGGCAGGGCTGGGCCTGCAGGGCCTGCCCCCGCGTCGCCGCCTCGGCGATTTCGGCCGGTGTCATCTTCTGGCGCAGATCCCGGGCCTTCTCGGCCGCGTTCTTGTTCCCCTGCGCGGCCGCGAGGTCGAGCCACATCAGCGCCAGCGGCCGGTTTTCGGGCTGGTCGGTCAGCAGCACCCCGATCTTGGCCGGCCCGTTCATGCCCCGCACCAGATCGCCCGAATAGATGCGGCCGAGCTCGTATTGCGCCTCGGCATTGTTCTGGCCAGCGGCCTTGCAGTACCAGCGGGTCGCTTCCTGGTTGTTGAGGACGCCCATCGAGCCCGCGATGGTGCAGCAATGTGCCGCGCCGAGCTTGACCTGCGCGGCCACATCGCCCGCCGCCGCCGCATCCTCGTTCGAGGCGATGACCGCCTGGTCCTTGGCGCGGGATGCGCCCTGAATGGCCGCCGTCGCGCAGCCGCCAAGCGTCAGACTCAGGATCGCCAGTATCGTCACGGTCTTCATGATGTCCCCCTTTGCGGATCTCCCTGGCGAAGCTTAATCCATGCCGCGGGGTCACACCAAATAATATGGCACTCGATATGCCATAAACATGCCCTCTAGACCCAGCGGCTCGCGCCTCTTATGTCCAGGCGATCATGAAACAGGTCTTGGAGACAGGTTTCGACGGCGTCGCGCTCCACCCCGCCCGCCTCGGCCCGACCGACCAGAAGGCCCTGCTCGGGACGCTGCGCGAGGCCGCGCGCGCCGCGCCGCCCTACCGGCCGCGCATGCCGCGCACCGGCCAGCTCTGGTCCACCATGCAGACCAATCTGGGCGCGCTCGGCTGGGTCTCCGACGTAAAGGGCTATCGCTACGAGCCCCGGCACCCGGTCACGGGCGAGCCCTGGCCGCCGATCCCGGACCTCTTGCTTGGCCTCTGGGCCGACCTCGCTGGCTACGCCGCGCCCCCGGAATGCTGCCTGGTCAATGTTTACAGGGGCGAGAAGGCCCGGATGGGCCTCCATCAGGACCGCGACGAGGCGGCGACCGAGGCGCCCGTGCTCTCCATCTCGCTCGGCGACACCTGCCTCTTTCGCGTCGGCGGATTCGCCCGCAGCGACAAGACGAAGAGTTTCCGGCTCGCCAGCGGCGACGTACTCCTCCTCGGCGGCCCGTCCCGAATGCGCTTCCACGGCGTCGACCGCATCGTGCCGGGATCGTCGCAACTGATCGAGGGCGGCGGCCGGCTGAACCTGACGCTGAGGCGCGTGACGAAGCCCTGATCCGGCCCCCTTTCTTTCATGCCTTTCATGCGCGCTCGCACAAGCGCGGCCCCTGCAAAAAAACCATCATCATGGCTCGCTAGTTTGCGCGCCGGA
>NZ_DATKFR010000129.1:0-3176 GCF_035511255.1 Parvibaculum sp. | reverse complement strand
CCGCCTTGAACCATGCCATCAGTTCCTTGAGATTTTCCTGATGTTTCGCCGGTTCGCGGCCAGTGAAGGCGCCCCAGAAGACGCCGACGATCTGGCAGCCCTTGAGAAGCGCGAGATTGAGCGGCACTTTCGGGATCGGGCCGGCGGCAAAGCCGACGACGAGGAAACGGCCTTCCCAGTTGGTGGCGCGCAGCGCGGGTTCGGCATAATCGCCGCCGACCGGGTCGTAGACGACATCCGCGCCCTGACCGCCGGTCAGTTCCTTGATGCGATCCGTCAACGCCTTCTGCTGGTCCTTGTCGAGCGCGCCGGTCGGATAGAGGATCGTCTCGTCGGCGCCATGCTCGCGGCAGACGGCAAGCTTGTCTTCCGACGAGGCGGCCGCGATCACCCGCGCGCCCATCGCCTTGCCGAGTTCGACGGCGGCGAGGCCGACGCCGCCCGCTGCCCCCAGCACCAGCAGGGTTTCGCCCGGCTTCAGATGCGCGCGGTCCTTCAACGCGTGATGCGACGTGCCATAGGTCATCAGGAAGGCCGACGCCGTCACATAATCCATCTCGGCCGGAATGGGCGTCACCCGCGCCTCGTCGAGCACGAGTTCCTCGGCAAATCCGCCCCAGCCTGACGAGCCGATCACCCGGTCGCCGACCTTTACCTTGGAAACGCCCTCGCCGAGCTTCGTCACGATACCGGCGACCTCGCCGCCCGGCGAGAAGGGCAGCGGCGGCTTGAACTGGTACTTGTTCTCGATGATGAGGACGTCGGGGAAATTGACCGCCGCCGAGTGAACCTCGATCAGGACCTGGCCCTTTTTTGGCTCCGGCGTCGGCACCTCCTCGATGACGAGCTTCTCCGGCGGACCATATTCCTTGCACAAAATCGCTTTCATGGGCTCTCCCTGCCTTCTTGCGGCCATAAGGCCTGTTTTCAATGCCGATGGTTCCTCATTACCACAATGGGGCGGGAACCCGCCAGATTGCCTGCTTTTTGCACGATTTGTCTGGAAATTGCCCGGCTGTCTGGAAATCGGACGCCGGGACCGCTATGGTCTCAACGTTTCCCACGAGCACAGAATGAGTCCCCATAAATGCTGACACGCACGCGCTTATTCGCCTCCGCCCTTGCCTCCGCCGCTCTGCTGGCTCTGGCATGCAGCGGAACGGCAAGCGCCGCCGATGCTCCGAAGCTTCTGGGCAAGTTTGACGACTGGGCGGCCTATACCTACGGATCGGGTGCCGATCGCATCTGCTACGTCCTGTCGGAACCGACGAAGCAGGAGCCGGCCGCCGCCAAGCGGGGCGATGTCTATTTCATGGTGACCCACCGTCCGGGCCGCAACATCAGGAACGAGATCAGTCAGCGGGCGGGCTACCCCTACAGCCCGACGTCGAAACCCTTCGCCACCGTCGGCAAGGACAAGTTCCAGATGTTCACGGGCGTCTCGGAAGGCGGCGAACATCAATACTGGGCCTGGCTCGACAAGACGACCGACGAAGCCAAGATGGTGAAGGCGATCCGCGCCGGTTCCAGCATGGTCATCAAGGGCACGTCCTCGCGCAAGACCATGACCACCGACACCTATTCGCTGAAAGGCTCCGGCAAGGCCCTCGACAAGATCGACGAGGCCTGCAAATAGCGGCTTTCGGGCTCAAATCTGGCGTATTGGCGGGCAAGCCCCCATTTATGCTATGACCCCGCGAACGGCGCCGAAGTGGCACCGCAGGATGAGCCATGGCCACGAGCCTCGACATAGCGCATAAGCGAACCGACGCGGTCGAAGCCGGCGCTCCCGCCAGCACGGCCCGGCGGAACCTGCTCGGGCTCACCCGCGACGGCCTGGCCGCGGAGCTGCGTCTCCACGGCATGCCCGAAAAACAGATCAGGATGCGCGTCGGCCAACTCTGGAACGCGATCTACAATCGCGGCCTCACCGACTTCGCGAAGATGACGACGCTCTCGAAGGAGATGCGCACGGAGCTCGGCGCCGCCTTCACGGTCGCCCGGCCCGAAATCGTCGTCGAGCAGAAATCGGTGGACGGCACGCGCAAATGGCTGCTGCGCCTCGCCTCCGACAAGGCCGGCATTCCCGGCCCGGAAGTCGAGACGGTCTACATTCCCGAGGAAGGCCGCGGCACGCTCTGCATCTCGAGCCAGGTTGGCTGCACCCTCACCTGCACCTTCTGCCACACCGGCACGCAGAAGCTCGTCCGCAACCTCACCGCCGGGGAAATCGTCGGCCAGCTTCTCGTCGCCCGCGATGCGCTCGGCGAATGGCCGGGCTCGGGTCGCAATTCCGACGACCGCCTCGTCACCAACATCGTGATGATGGGCATGGGCGAGCCGCTCTACAATTTCGAGAATGTGCGCGACGCGCTCGACATCGTCTCGGACGGCGAAGGCCTTTCGCTCTCCAAGCGCCGCGTCACGCTCTCGACGAGCGGAGTCGTGCCGATGATCGAACGCGCCGGCAACGAGATCGGCTCGATGCTGGCGATCTCGCTTCACGCGGTGAACGACGAGACGCGCGACAAGCTTGTGCCGCTCAACAAGAAATATCCGATCGCCGAACTGCTCGACGCCTGCCGCAACTATCCGGGCGTCTCCAATGCGCGCCGCATCACCTTCGAATATGTGATGCTGAAGGGCGTCAACGATTCGCTCGCGGACGCGAAGGAACTCGTCCGCCTGCTGAAGGGTATTCCGGCCAAGATCAACCTGATCCCCTTCAACCCCTGGCCGGGCTCACCTTATGAATGTTCCGACTGGGCGCAGATCGAGAAATTCGCCGACGTCGTCAACCGCGCCGGCTATGCAAGCCCCGTCCGCACGCCGCGCGGCCGCGACATCATGGCCGCCTGCGGCCAGTTGAAGAGCGAGACGGTGAAGAAAAGCGCCGCCGAACGCCTCCGGGAAGAAAAAGCGGCGCAGCCGAGCGCTTGAGCCCGCGGGCGTCGTTGAACCGGGATACGGAGAACGGGAATGTTCGCTGTCATCTATCGCTGGCGCGTCGACAGGAAACACGAAGAGGAATTCCAGCGTCGCTGGCACGAAATCACGCAAGACATCATGCGCGATCACGGCGGCGGCGGCTCGCGTCTCCATCGCGCCGAAAATGGCGACTGGGTCGCCTATGCGCGCTGGCCCTCGAAGGAAGATCGCGACAGGGCGTTCGCCGA
>NZ_DATKFR010000128.1:0-2097 GCF_035511255.1 Parvibaculum sp. | reverse complement strand
TTCCGGGTGCGGGTTCCGACGTCATCGAACTCGGCATGCCCTTCACCGATCCGATGGCCGACGGCCCGGCGATCCAGGCCTCGTCGCAGCGCGCGCTGAAGGCGGGCGCGACGATGAAGAAGACGCTCGACCTCGTGCGCGCCTTTCGCGCCGGGGACAACGACACGCCGATCGTGCTGATGGGCTATTACAATCCGATCTATCACATGGGCGTTCCGCGCTTTCTCGAGGCCGCGAAAGAAGCGGGCGTCGACGGGCTGATCGTTGTCGATCTGCCGCCGGAGGAAGACGACGAGCTCTGCGAGCCGGCGCTGAAGGCGGGGCTCAACTTCATCCGTCTCGCGACGCCGACCACCGACGACAAGCGGCTTCCCGCCGTGCTCGCGAATACGTCGGGCTTCGTCTATTACGTTTCGATCACCGGCATCACCGGTTCGGCCACGCCGGAAACAAGCAAGGTCGCCGCCGCCGTCGAGCGCATCAAGCGGCATACGTCGCTGCCGGTTGCGGTCGGCTTCGGCATCAAGACGCCGGAACAGGCGAAGGCCATTGCCAGCGCCGCCGACGGTGCGGTCGTCGGTTCGGCCATCGTCGGTGCCATCGCCGATGAACTCGACACGAACGGAAAGCCGAAACAAGGCGCCGCCGGGCGCGTCCTCGCGCTGGTGCGCGATCTCGCGAACGGCGTTCACAGCGCCCACGCCAAAGCGGCGGAATGAGCGGAGACACGAGATGAACTGGATCACCAATGTCGTTCGCCCGCGCATCCAGCGCGTCTTCAAGAAGAAGGACACGCCGGACAATCTCTGGCGCAAATGCCCGTCCTGCAACGAGATGATCTTTCACCGCGATCTCGATGCGGCGCTCAACGTCTGCCCGCATTGCGACCATCACATGCGTCTCGGCACCGCGGCGCGGCTCGCCTCGCTCTTCGACGACGGCCAGTACCAGACAATCACGGTCGACGGCGTGCCGCTCGATCCGCTGAAATTCCGAGACCAGAAGAAATATCCGGACCGGCTGAAGGAAGCGCGCACAAAGACGGGCCGCGACGAGGCGATCACCGTGGCACACGGACCCCTCGACGGTGTCGAGACGGTGATTTCCGTCCAGGACTTCGCCTTCATGGGCGGTTCGCTCGGCATGGCGGCGGGCGAGGCGATCATCAAGAGCGCGGAAGTGGCGCTCGAAAAGCGGGCACCTTTCATTCTCTTCACGGCGGCGGGCGGCGCCCGCATGCAGGAGGGCATCCTCTCGCTGATGCAGATGCCGCGCACGACTGTCGCGGTCGAGATGATGCGCGAGGCGGGATTGCCCTATATCGTCGTGCTGACCGACCCGACGACCGGCGGCGTGCTTGCCTCCTACGCGATGCTCGGCGACATCCAGATTTCCGAACCCGGCGCGCTGATCGGCTTTTCGGGCCGCCGCGTCATCGAGCAGACGATCCGCGAAAAGCTGCCCGACGATTTCCAGAAGGCCGAGTTCCAGCTCGACCACGGCATGATCGACATGATCGTGCATCGCCACAAGCTGAGGGACACGCTGGCGCGCACGATCCGCGTGCTGATGCACAAGCCGAAGCTCGCGCCGACGCCGAACCTGCCCGCGCGCGCCGCATCGCGCTGACGGCGGCATCGTGAGCGACCGCAAACCCGAGACGAGCGACATCATTCTCGAACGGGTGACGAAGCTTCATTCGAAGCTGATCGATCTTTCGCTCGACCGCACCTGGCGGCTTCTTGCCGCGCTCGGCCATCCCGAGCGGGCGCTGCCGCCGACCTTCCATATCGCGGGCACCAATGGCAAGGGCTCGACGTCGGCCTATCTGCGCGCCTGTCTCGAAGCGGGCGGCTACGGCGTCCATGCCTATACGTCGCCGCATCTCGTGCGCTTTCATGAGCGCATCCGGCTCGCCGGCCATCCAAAGAGCGCGCCCATCGACGAGGCGGAGCTTGCGGCATTGCTCGACGAATGCGAGCGCATCAACGGCGGTCAGCCCATCACCTTCTTCGAAATCACGACCTGCATGGCTTTCCTCGCCTTCGCGCGGCACAGGGCGGATGCGCTGATCCTCGAAGTCGGCATGGGCGGGCG
>NZ_DATKFR010000127.1:0-1644 GCF_035511255.1 Parvibaculum sp. | reverse complement strand
CCGCCAGACTTCGAGCTCGATCGCGGCTCCCTTGTCGGATTTGACGAGCCCCGGACGGAAGGGCGGCCCGCCCGCCAGCGCATAGAACTGATAACAGGCCGCCGTCTTGGTCCGCTCGACGAACATGCCGCCGCGCGAGGTGAGCTCGGGATTGAGCGGCAAGCCGGTCATATGCGCGCCGACGACTGCGATTTCGAGAAAGCCTTCATCGGCATCCGCCGCACCGAGAGACGGCGCGCCCGGCGCAAGGCCGAGCGCCGCGTGAAAACGCGCGCCGATGTCGACGAGCCGCGCCTCGGAAAAAGCGGGCGCGGCCAGCGTGATGCCGAAGGGAAGCCCCGTCTTGCCGATGCCGGCCGGTATCGCGAGGCCCGCCATGTCAAGCAGGTTCATGAAATTCGTATAGGTGCCGAGACGCGAATTGAGCTTGATGGGCTCCGCCTCGATCTCGCTGACCTTGTAGGTCGTCGGCGCCGTCGGAACGACGACGATGTCGAGACCCGCAAAAAGCGTCAGCACCTTGCGCTGCAGCGCCTGCAGCTTGTGCATTGCCTCGAAGACCTCGACCGCATTGCGCGTGCGCCCACCGAGAATGATCTTCGCGACCGTCGGATCGCATTCGGCCTCATGCGTCTCGATGAAGGCGCCGACAGCCGCCGTGCGCTCCGCGACCCACGGTCCTTCGTAGAGAAGCGCCGCCGCCTCGCGGAAGGGAGCAAAATCGATGCGCCGCGCGCGGCCGCCGATCTGTTCGAGCCGCTCGACCGCCTCGTTGAAAAGCCGTTCGGATTCTCCATCGCCGAAAAAGGAAAGATCGCCCGGCTTCGGCACGGCGAAGGTGAAGGCGCCGCCCGGCACGACCGGCGCATCCGGAAGCCGCGCCCGCGCATAGGGATCTTCGGCATCGAAGACCGCCGCCTGCCTGAAAATCTCCGCCGTCTCCTCCGCGGTCAACGCGAAGATCGACACACAATCAAGCGAGCGGCAGGCCGGCACGACGCCACGCGCCGAGAGAAGCCCTCGCGAGGGCTTCAGGCCCGCGATATTGTTGAACGCTGCCGGCACGCGACCGGACCCCGCCGTGTCCGTGCCGAGCGAGAAGCTGACGAGCCCCGCCGCCACGGCCACCGCCGAGCCGGAACTCGATCCCCCGGAAATATAGTCCGCATTGAAGACCGAACGCGGTGCGCCATGCGGCGAGCGTGTGCCGACGAGCCCCGTTGCGAACTGGTCGAGATTGGTCTTGCCGATCAGGATCGCTCCCGCTTCGAGAAGGCGCGCGACAACGGGCGCGTTCTCCTTCGGCTGGTAGGCAAAGGCCGGACAGGCCGCGCTCGTCGGCAACCCGGCGCAGTCGATATTGTCCTTCACCGCGAAGGGCACGCCGAAAAGCGGCAGCTTCGCACGCTCGGCAACCGGCATCGCATCGAGCGCGCGCGCCCGCGCGAGAACCGCCTCGGCCGGCGCCCTCGTGATCCAGACCGCCGGATCGCCATAGGTGTCGGCGCGCTTCAACGCCTCCATCGCAACATCCTCCGCGCGCACGCCGCGCGCATAGGCCGCCTTGAGCGAAGGAAGGGAAAAACAGAAGCCTTTCATGCCGTCGCCTCCAGCGGCAGCAGCGTCACGAGCGCCTGCCCCGCC
>NZ_DATKFR010000126.1:0-1546 GCF_035511255.1 Parvibaculum sp. | reverse complement strand
ACGGATGCGGGCTTCAAGGCCTTCTCGACGGATGCGGAAGCGCCGGTCCTGCTCTCCGGCGCGCCGGAAGGTTCGGCCTATTTCTTCTTCGGCGACGAGCAGGGCGGCATCGCGCTCCCGCAAGGCGCTTCCTTGCCGCTGGGCGCCGCGCTCACCGCGATCACGCCGCATTGCGACCCGACGGTCAATCTCTACGACTGCTACCACGTCGTGCGCGGCGACACGCTGGTCGACATCTGGCCGATCGAGGCGCGCGGCAAGAGCGCCTGATCTCAAATAATTCTGTCACCCCGGGCTTCGTCCCGGGGTCCAGAAACGGCTCGTTCCGCATATGACGCCCCTGGATTCCGGCACAAGGCCGGGATGACACCGATAAAGAGCAAAGCTTCTACCGCCCCATCTCTTTATCCAGCCGCTCCCATAGCGGCCGGCAGTCGACCACCGTGCCTTCCCGCATCGCGCGGTCGATCGCCATCACGGTGAGGCCGGCGATCATCGCGTCATAGGCGTTGACCGGGAAGGGCTTGCCTTCGAGCAGATGGGCGGCGAGATCGCGACCCATGGCGGGGTCCATGCCGGCATGGCCGCCCGAACCCTCCTCGACCGCGATCCTCTCGACGGCGTCGAGACCCAGCGCATCGCGATACTCGACCCGGTCGCTGACGAGATCGGCTTCGATTGCGCCGTTGGTGCCCATGAAGAGCCAGCGCCGCATCGGCAGGCCCGCATGGGTGTTTGCACTGAAGGACAGACGCACGCCGTTTTCATATTCGACGATGGCGACCTGATGGTCGGTGACGTCGGCGTCGGACTGGAAGGTCGTGTTCGAGGTGTTCCAGCCTGGCCGCCAGATCGTGTAGGCGGGCGTGCCGTCGGGATATTTGCGCGCGGTCAGATCTTCGTGTTCGGGCGTGAAGATCGTGCGGCCCCCGAAGCTCGAAACGCGCGCGGGCCTCGCGCCGATGAACATGCGATAGATGTCGAAGTCGTGGCAGCATTTGTCGAGCAGGAACGAGCCGCCGAATTCCCGCCGCCGCCGCCAGTCGCGCATCAGGAAGGCGCCATGTTCGGGATGGAGATGTTCGTTCCCCTCCATGCTGACGAGCTTTCCGATGCGGCCTTGCGCCAGCACGTCGGCGACGGCGCGGGTCAGCGGCGAGGAGCGCATCACCAGGCCGACCAGGATCGCGTCCTCGCCATGATCCTTGAGCAGGCGGGCGAGGGCCCAGGTCTCTTCCTCGGTGCGGACGATGGGCTTTTCGGTAAAGACGCGGACGCCCGCCGCGAGCCCCGCCGAAATATGTTCAAGGTGCAGATGGTTCGGCGAGCCGACCATCAAAAGGTCCG
Organism: Parvibaculum sp.; assembly: GCF_035511255.1. Taxonomy (GTDB): domain Bacteria; phylum Pseudomonadota; class Alphaproteobacteria; order Parvibaculales; family Parvibaculaceae; genus Parvibaculum. Next base: position 199 of record NZ_DATKFR010000126.1, on the reverse strand, counting down.
GCTTCGTTTCGGCAAGCATCGTCTCGACGCTGTCGAAGCGCGGCCCCGCCTCGATGCCGCGCTTCGTCAGCGACGGCAGACCGTAGGGCTCGGGATCGACATGGCCGACGAGGCGCGTACCGGGCGCGGCGGCGACGAGATTGCGGATGACGACGGCGATGCGCTGGCCGAGGCCCGCCACCGCGACGGTGAGTTCGCT
>NZ_DATKFR010000125.1:0-3915 GCF_035511255.1 Parvibaculum sp. | reverse complement strand
AGGACCAGAGGCGTCCATGTCCGCGGCGCGTCTCCCTGGAACAGCGCCCGCGAGGGCCGGCCGTCGATCGATATCCGCTCGATGGTGTCGCCCGATGGGTCGCTGCAATTTTCCGCCGGCGAGGTGACCAGATATTCGCGGCAGATCAGCGGTCTATGCGGATGGATCGAGCAGGCCTCCGCTTCGAGGAAGGGGCACGGCACGCCGGCGCGGAAGTAATCCAGGGCGAGCGTTTCCGCCGGCTCGTCCATCCGGTTCAGGCGATCGAGAATGCCCGCTGCATCCAGGGAGGCCACGGCGTCGTCGAAACGGTCGCGGACCTCGGAGCGTCGCGGCTCGGGCATGGCCTCGATCAGTTCGACGAGCGCCCGCGCCTCGGAAATCGCCACGGGTACAAGTTGGCGGCAGCAGGCGCCGCATCCGGCACGGCATGAAATCGTCCGCCCCTGGCCCTCGGCACGCGCGGCCCCGCGCTCGGCGAGGTGCGAACTAAGGCCCTGCAGCACCGGCAGCAAATCCTGCTCGGATACCGGCCCGCTCGGGACCGTCAGCTCGACCGGGACGGGCTCTCCGCCCAAGACGAGCGTGACCTTGCCGACGATCAACGTCTGAAGGTCAGGATCGCCCGCAGTCAGGCAAAGCCGGGGCGTTTCGTCGGGCTGAGGTGGCGTGGTGGCCACGGGGGTTGCGTCGTTTCTAAGGGGTCATTTGGAACCGGTCACGGGCACGCGGCAGTACTGCTGACCTTCCTTCATGACCAGCGTTCCCTTCCGGTCGCCGCAGGCCTTTTCCGGGCTCGCCCCGTCGAGCTTGAGCGAGGAGATCATGATATCCGAGAAGGTGACCTTCAAGGCTCCGCCGGAGGCCGGCGCCGGCTGCGCGGTCGTTGCATTGTGCTTGAGGTAGAAGGTGTCGGCCTTGTCGGCCGCATAAGCCGGCACGACCATTACGCCGAGGTCGAAAGCTGCCATGCCGGCGAGGAATATCGCTGTCTTGCGCATGAACCGGAATCCTTCTGGGAGGTTCGGGGTCGTCGCTGTTCAGACCCCGCCGAAACGCCGGGGCGGCGCCCGCAAAGCACATGCCGCTATCAAGACCGTATACAAACTACTCTACAAAAGGGGGGCGGGCCAGAGCGAAAGGGCCGCCGCCTGAGATCATGGCCATCGTGCGGTACGCAAAATGAACCATTGCTGAACAACCGCAAGACGAGACTTCATGGTCGGGCGGACGTCTTTGGATTGGCCTCGCGTCGTTTCCGTCGGCCTCAGCCCTGAGCGGCATATGTGAAGTGGTGGCCGTGAAGTTCGAGGCCGGGCCGAGATATCCCGTCGCCGGAACCGAAGGCGCGGATGCGCCTGCGAATCTCCTCAGGCCGCATGTCGAATGAAATCCTGCACATGGCGGCGAAGTCGCGGCGCGTCGTGATACGGGGGCCCCATTGCGCGGACATGTGCGGGAGTAGTCCCGCTTCGGCCGCAAGCGGCTGCGCGAGCCGAGCAAAGAGCGCGAGAAGAGCGGCATAAACCTGTTCTCCCAGCGCGCCGGCATCGCTTCCGGGCGGAATGTCGAACCGTTCGAGTCCGACGATGGGGCCGGAATCGACGCGCCTTGCCATCGCATGAGCCGTGACGCCGAAATGCGCGGCGTTCTCGTAAACGGCAAAGCAATGTGGATACCAGCCGCGATATTCGGGCGGGCCTGGATGAAAATTGTAAGCTCCATAGCCGAGCGCATCGAGTATGGGAGCCGGAACGACGACGGGGGTGGCGAAAGCGATCAGCCGGGCCCGCGCAAGGACATTCGGGGCGAGCCGTGTCAATGATGGGCCGGTTGCGACAGGTATGATGTCGAGATCGCCATTCCAGCGCGTCAACGATCGCGAGAGATAGGTCTGCTCCGCCTCGTCGGCGAGCAGCACCAGCTTGTCGAACACGGTCGTACCTCGTGAGAGCTTCCGGCTCTCAACGGCGACCGGTTGAGATTCCGTCGGCGCTGGCGGTCCTTTACGTCAGCGCCTTGCGGAAAATTTCGATCGCATTGTCGAAGAAATCTTCGAGCCGGCCCTTGAGGTCCTGGGAGAGCGCGATCAGCTTGGCGCGCCCGTCGCTCGGGTCCGGCAGCTCGACGATGAGCCCCTTGGCGATTGCGTTATCGAGATATTTCTTGGCCGTCTGCGGGCTGAGATGGCGCATGAGAAGCAGGGCTTCCTGTTTGCGCAACGGTGCTTCGGCGGCCCAGAGGCCCGTATAGAGATCCGAATAATTGATATCCAGGATGTCCTTGTCCCGCAGGAAGCGCACCCATGTGCCGTCCATGGCGTTCAACGCCTGAACGAATTTGTGGCGCTGCCGATCGCGTTCCGCCGACTTCGTGGACTTTTTCATGTTTTCCGCCTGCCGATATTTCGTCCATATGCTCACAAAACAAGCAATAAAAAAAGAGACAAAAATAGTGGTAAAATCATATGTATTTGCGCTATGGTTGGAACGTTGCCGCTTTCTGTCATATGGGGCTTTGCCATGTCATCACGGTCCACCTTCTGGCGTCACAGCGATGGCGCGATTCCGAATATGCTCGCCTTCTCCTATATCGCCGTCGCGCATGTCTCCGGCATCGCCCTGCTGACGCTTGGCGGCCCGATCGCGTGGATCGGGGGCACGCTCCTCGTCGCCCATTCGCTGATCGTCGCCGCCTACATGATCCACGACCTCGCTCACATGGCCATATTCAGGAGCCGCAAGGTCACGGTCGCGGTCGCCGAAATGCTGTCGTGGTTCTGCGGAGGAGCCTATGCACCTATCGGCCGTATCGTGCGCATGCACATGCGCCATCATGTCGATCGTGCCGATCTTGCGCTATTCGATCCGCGTGTCTTTCTGAAGACCGCACCGGGCTGGTTGCGCAGCCTCGTCTACGCGCTGGAGTGGTGCTACGTCCCGGCGGTTGAGCTCATCATGCATTATCAGGTGGTGGCGCGGCCGTTCATCAAGCGGGAATTCGCTTCGGAGCGGTCGCGCGCGATCTTCGTGGGGCTCACCCGCGGAGCGTTCTTCGTCTTCCTTTTCATGCTGAGCCCATGGGCGCTGCTGGGCTACGCGGTCGCCTATATGATCTTCCTCACCGAGCTCTTCATTGCCGACGCCTATGCCCATGCCTATGAGTTTTTTCTTGTCGGCGACGCGAATGAAAAGATCTCGCGCGAAGGGCGGAGCGGCGACGATTACGATCTGCACCACACTTACTCGAACCTCATTTCGGTGCGCTACCCTTGGCTCAACCTGCTCAATCTGAATTTCGGCTATCACTCCGTGCATCACGACGCGCCTTCCGTGCCCTGGTACAAGCTTCCGGAAATCCATCGCCAGACCTATCCCGCGGATGCGCCGCAGGTGCTGCCCTATAGCGAGCTGTGGCATTCGTTTCATGCCAATCGCGTCAAGCGTATCGAAGCCCTCGACGCAGGCTCGATCGGCGAAGGGCCCCGTCGCGCCGACGCGTTTCTCGGCGTCCATGGCGTCTCCTTCCTGACCGTCGTGTGAGCGGCAAGGCGATGGAATTCTCCGGTAAGGCGGTACTCGTTACGGGCGCGGTCACGGGTATCGGCCGCGCCACGGCGGAAGCCTTTCTTCGGGAAGGCGCGACGGTAGGCGTAAATCACCTCGATCAGTCGGCGGAGTTTGCCGAGATGGCGGATGCGTTGCGCAGCCTGCCCGGAAAGCTGATCGAATGCGAGGCGGACGTTCGCGTAGCCGCCGCCGTGGAGGGTATGGTGGAGCGGCTGGTGAGAAAAGCCGGCCGACTCGACGTACTTGTCAACAATGCCGGCATTTCGCAGGTGAAGCCCTTTCTCGAAACCACGGAAGAAGACTGGGATGCGATGATCGACACCGATCTCAAATCCGTCTTCCTATG
>NZ_DATKFR010000124.1:0-2047 GCF_035511255.1 Parvibaculum sp. | reverse complement strand
CACCACCGTATCGGGGACGACCAATGCCTATTTCAAAGCGAGGCAATGGGAACTGGAGCGGGGCCGTATTTTCGACGACGCGGAGGAGCGGGGCGGGCGTACCGTCTGTCTGATCGGCGCGACGGTGCGCGACAAACTCTTTGGTCTACAGGATCCGCTCGGGGCGCGGCTGCGCATGGGCTCCATCTCGTGCGAGATCATCGGCATATTGACCAGCAAGGGCTCGTCGGGTTTCGGGAACGATCAGGACGACACGGTGATCATGCCCTTGCTCGCTTTCCAGCGCCGGATTTCGGGAGTGGACGACATTTCGATCATCTTCCTGTCGGCCACGAGCGATGCCTCGATCGACCGGGTGAAAGCGGGTGCCGAAAGTCTCCTCCGGCAGCGCCGGCATATCGTCCAGGGAAAAACAGACGATTTTCATGTGCAGGACATGCGCGAGATTGCGAGCCTCGTCGAGAGCACGACGGCGCTGCTGACGGCATTTCTCGGCGCCGTGGCGGCGATCAGCCTTCTCGTCGGCGGTATCGGCATCATGAATATAATGCTCGTTTCCGTGACGGAGCGGACGCGCGAAATCGGGATCAGGCTGGCCATCGGCGCGTTCGAACGCGAAGTCCTGCTGCAGTTTCTGGTGGAGGCCGGCTCGCTGTCGCTGGCCGGCGGCGTCATCGGCATCATCGTCGGCCTGACGATCTCCGCCGTGGCCGCGCCGATGGTCGGTATACCCTTCGTGCTCAACCTCTGGATTATCGGCACGGCTTTCGTCTTCTCGGCGGCGGTCGGTGTGGTCTTCGGCTATTTTCCGGCACGCAACGCCGCACGCCTCGATCCGATAGAAGCCCTTCGCTACGAGTGAAATCCGCGCTGCGGGCGATATCAGTCCCTGTGGCTCAGCGGCCGGGCAACGGCTTCGAGTGGCTTTCGTTCGGCCGCGACACCCCATATCGCAGCGACCGCGGCGGCGGCGATCATCAGCGTCGAGCCGATCAGATAACCGACAAAGACGTTGCCGCGCGAGCCCGTTTCGATCAGCGCGCCGAAGACCACCGGACCGGCGATGCCGCCGAGAGCCGTGCCGAAGGCGTAGAAGAGAGCAATGGCGAAGGCACGGAGTTCCAGCGGAAAGGTCTCGCTGACCGTCAGATAGGCCGAACTCGCCGCAGCCGAGGCGAAGAAGAAAATCACCATCCAGGCGATCGTCTGTGTCGTGGCGTCGAGAAGACCTTGCGCAAAGAGCCAGCCGCTCAATGAAAGCAGGATGCCCGATATCGCATAGGTGAAGGCAATCATGGGCCGACGTCCGAGCGTGTCGAAAAGCCGGCCGAGAAGGATCGGCCCCAGGAAATTGCCGAGCGCGAAAGGCAGAATGTACCAGCCGACGTGAGCGGCGGGTACGCCGTAGAAGTCGGTCAGGACCAACGCATAGGTGAAGAAGATCGCATTGTAGAAGAATGCCTGCGCCGTCATCAGACAAAGGCCGACGAGCGCGCGAGACCGATGAACGCGGAAAAGCGTGTCGATCACGTCGCTGACACGCAAACGATGAACGGCGGCGAGACGCATGTGAGGCAAATCGTCTCCGGACAAGATCGTGCCGTGCCGGCGGAAGCTGTTCTCGATTGCGGCGACGATCTCTTCGGCCTCGGCGGCGCGTCCATGCGTCACCAGCCAGCGCGGGCTTTCGGGGATGAAGTAGCGCGCCGCGAGAATTGGAAGTCCCAGCAGGGCGCCGATCAAAAAACAGGCGCGCCAACCCATGTCCGGGCCGAGCGTTTCGGACGAGAGGAGAAAGATGGAGCCGGTCGCACCGAGGGCGGCACCCACCCAGAAGCTGCCGTTAATTGCAAGGTCGGTGTGGCCGCGCACGCGAGCCGGTACGAGCTCCTGAATGGTCGAATTGATCGCCGTGTATTCGCCGCCGATGCCGGCTCCCGTGAGAAAGCGGAAGAGAGCGAAGCTCCAGAGGTTCCAGGAGAAGGCTGTCGCCGTGGTCGCTGCGATATAAAGAAAAAGTGTGATGAAGAAGAGCTTGCGGCGGCCA
>NZ_DATKFR010000123.1:0-1730 GCF_035511255.1 Parvibaculum sp. | reverse complement strand
ATCTACCGCCACTTCGAGAGCAAGGAAGAGCTGATCCACGCGCTCTACACCGACATCAAGGCCCGGCGCATCGAGGCGACCCTCGCCGGCTACGATCCCGCCCTTCCCTTGCGGCAGCGTTTCGACCGACTCTGGCGTAACGGCATGCAGTACAGCGTCACTCATCCGCTCGAATTCCGCTTCGCCGAGCAATACGCGCATTCGCCTTATCTGCGCGATGCCGCGAAGTCGATCCAGAGCGAGATCGCCGAAGACCTCGGCCACTTCTACGCCGAGGGTTATCGCGAGGGCGTCTTCAAGACCCTGCCACCCGAAATCATCACATCCCTCATTTCCGGCCCGATGAACGCGCTGGCCGCGCGCGCCATCTCCGGCACCTGCAAGATCGGCGAAGCACGCATCCAGGAGATCGTCGACGCCTGCTGGGACGCCATCGCCAACCGAACCTGATTCCCCTCCCCCCACACTCCCGAAGGAACCTGCCATGCAATATGCCCAACTCGGCAATACCGGCGTCTTCGTTTCCCGTCTCTGCCTCGGCACCATGACATTCGGCGGTGCCGGCTCGCTCGCCGCGGCCGTTGGCGGCCTCGACCAGAAGGCAGCGGATGCGCTGGTCGGCCAGTCGCTCGACGCCGGCATCAATTTCATCGACACCGCAAACATCTACGCCGCCGGCGAGTCGGAAAAGCTTACCGGCAAGGCGCTCGGTTCGAAGCGCAAGGACATCGTCCTCGCCACCAAGGCTTTCGGTCGCATGGGCACCGGCCCGAACGAGGTCGGCGTCTCGCGTCTCAGCCTGATGCAACAGGTGGAAGCCAGCCTGACACGTCTTGGGACGGACTATATCGACCTATACCAGATTCACGGCTGGGACAGCGTGACGCCGATGGAAGAAAGCCTGCGCGCGCTCGACGATCTCGTGCGCCAGGGCAAGGTGCGCTATATCGGCGTATCGAACTGGCAGGCGTGGCAGATCATGAAGGCGCTCGGCATTTCCGAACGGCAGGGCCTCGAAAAATTCGCGACGCTGCAGGCCTACTATTCCATGGTCGGCCGCGACCTCGAACACGAGATCGTGCCGCTGCTCGAAGACCAGAAACTCGGCCTCATGACATGGAGCCCGCTCGCGGGCGGCGCACTCTCCGGCAAGTTCTCGCGCACCAATCGCGCCAATGACGGACGCCGCACGCAATTCGACTTCCCGCCCGTCGATGTCGAAAAGCTCTACGACATCGTCGACGTCCTCGGTGGCATCGCCAAAAAGCACGGCGTCAGCGTCGCGCAGGTCGCGCTCGGCTGGCAGCTTCACAAGCCCTACGTCACAACCGTCATCGTCGGGGCAAAGAATGAAACCCAGTTGGCGGACAATCTCGGCGCCGTGAACGTAAAACTCACGGACGAGGACCTCGCGGCCATCGACGCTGTGAGCGCACCCAAGCCGACATACCCGACCTGGATGCGCGGCATGCAATCCGACCGGATCCCCGGCACGACGCGCGACTGGTCGCTGGTGGCGAAATCCACATTCTGAGTACATGCGGCATGGCGGCGGGCGCACAACCGCCGCCATGCCGATTATTCGGCCGTCCGCGTCAGACGCGGATGAGCGAGGGCATCGCGGCGAATATCGAAAAAAGAACGAGCGACAGCAGGCCGGGTGGCGTTTCAAGCCCCGCCAGATAATTTTCCACCGAAAGACCGCGCAGCAGCACCGCGCCAGCGATTTC
>NZ_DATKFR010000122.1:0-3969 GCF_035511255.1 Parvibaculum sp. | reverse complement strand
AGAAGCGCTTGGGTACGAATTGATCGTTCGTCCTCGCGAACAATAAGACCTTCAGCCTTTCGCGCTCTCCGCCTGTTCCAGAAATGGCGGCCTCTCGCCGCCGCCATGTACGTCGAGCCGCGCGCCCGTCACATATCCGGCAAGGGCCGATGCGAGATAAAGACAGGCATTGCCGATATCGGCCGGCACAGCGATGCGTTTCATCGGTTGCGCGGCATCGATGACCGCAAGCCCCGCCTCTCCGCCATAGAAGAGATCAGCCTGCTCGGTGCGGATCATTCCGGCTGTAATCGCATTCACACGAACCTTCGGCGCCCATTCCTGGGCGAGCGACGTCGTGAGATTGAGAAGCCCGGCCTTCGCCGCGCCATAGGCCGCCGTTCCCGGCGAGGGCCGCACGCCGCTGACGCTCGCGATGTTGATGACGACGCCGCCTCGATCCTGTTTCTGCATCGCCGCGTTGGCGAGTTGCGCGAGATTGAGCGGCGCAATCAGATTGAGGCGGATGATCGCCTCCGAAAACCGCGGCGAGGCAGTCGCCGCATCGGCCGGTGGCGATCCGCCCGCATTGTTGACCAGCACGTCGAGCTTGCCGAACCGCGCCACCACGGCATCGATCAGTGCCTTCGCCTGCTCGACATCGCGCACGTCGGAGGCGAAAAACACGGCCTCCCTGCCGCCGCCGCGCGGCAGCGTCTCCGGCGCATTGCGCCCGCAGATCGCGACGTCGGCGCCGGCTTCGAGAAAGCGCTCGGCGATGCCGCGCCCGACGCCTTTGGTGCCGCCCGTAACGAGAACGCTCTTGCCTTCGAGATCGAGATCGATCGACATCCGCACCTCAGGTTACGCTGTGCTCGTCCCAATAGGCGCGCAGCCGCTTGATCTTGCCCGCGTCGTCGAAGACCAGCGTCTCGGTGATCTTCATCGTCGCCGATCCCATCTCGCCGACGCTCATCTTCATGTTGAAGATGAAGACGGCCTCGTTGCCGCAGACGACGATGCGCTCGACTTTCGGCTCCAGCGTCGCCGGCCCCTGATCGGCGATCGACCAGAAATTGACGATCGCCTCCTTGCCCACGAAGGGCGGCGCGCCGACCGGATCGTCGGCAATGGCGTCGTCGGTGAACATCGCCGCGCGCGTCGCCGTGTCCTTCGTCACATAGGTCTGGAGATAGGCCTCGATGGTCGAGCGGATATGCTCCGGCGTCACCGTCCCTTCGATGGAGGTGAGCATACTTCTGACGGCTTCCTTCAACATGGGTCCGCTCCGTTCCTAGAATTCGCTAAGGCCGTAATTGCCGTTGTCGATCGAGACGCGCGCATTGCTGATCGAGGCGGACTCATCCGATATGAGAAAGAGCACGAGGTTCGCCACTTCATGCGGGTAGCAGAAGCGGTAACCCATCGGCGAATCCTTGATCATCTTGAGATCGGTATCGAGCGGCAGGTTCATCTGCTTCAGCACCATCGGCGTCAGGATGCCGTCCGGCTGGATCGCGTTGCAGCGGATTTTGTAGCCGGCCTGCTTGCAATAGGCGACGACGCTGCCGGTGAGCGAAGCAACCGCGGCCTTTGACGCCGCATAGGCGAAGTAGTTGGCGGAGCCGAGCGTCGAGACGATCGACGCCATGTTGACGATGGCACCGCCATGTTCCTTCATCGCGATGATCGCGTGCTTGCAGCCGAGATAATAGCCGGTGACGTTGACCTCCTGCGTCTTCTGCCAGTCGGCGAAGGGCAGGCTCTCGAAATCGCCCATCAGCAGGATGCCGGCATTGTTGACGACGCCGTTGATCGGGCCGAAAGCGTCCCGCCCGGCCTTCATCACCCGCACCCAGTCATCTTCGTTGGCGATATTGTGCTGGAGCGCGATCGCCTTGCCGTCGCCGATTTCCGCCGCGACGGCCTTCGCCGCATCGATGTCGATATCGGTCACGATGACCTTGGCGCCCTCTTTCGCCAGAAGGATCGAATCTTCCCGGCCGCAGCCGCTGCCGCCGCCGGTCACCACCACCACTTTATTATCGACGCGACCCATTCTTCCCCCGCTTCATTTGCTTTTCACGCGCTGGCGAGCTTGCGGCCCGCGCGAGCTTCGTCCTGCGACGCCTTCGCGACGGATCGCGCCGCCCTGCGTCCCGACCAGACGCAATCGGCCAGCGACAATCCGCTGACGTAGAAATTCGATGGAATGCCACAGGCGCTGCGCCCGGCGGCATAAAGGCCCGGTATGGGCCCGTCACCGCCGCGCACAGCGCCTGTCTCCTCATCGACGGCGAGCCCCCCGAGACTCAGCACGGCGAGAGGAAAAAACTTGTTCCGGCAGGAAATATCGATGGCCATGAAAGGCGGCATCGCGAGCGGCGACATCATCCCTTGCGACTTGCCGAACGCATCGGGTATCCGTCCGCGCGCCGCGTCATTATAGGCGGCGACCGTTTCGACGAGCGCGCCGGCGGGCAAGCCAAGCGCGGTGGCGAGCCCCTCGATGCTCTTCGCCTTCGCAGCGGCGAACCTCATCATCAGCTTCGCCGGAAATTTCTGGAACGCCCAGATTTCCTCGTTGCGCAGTTCGGCCTGCGCCTCGTCGTGAACCGCCCGGTCGATGATGAGCCACGCGCCGCCCTGCGCCCGCTCCATGATCGCATCGCCGATCCGCGCGCCATATTGCTCCTCATTGGTGAGGCGCTTCCCCGTCTTGTCGACGACGATGCCCTTCACCCAGCCAAGCGGCGGATCGATGAAACGCCAGGCCGATATCGTGCCGAGCCGCGCGGTCGCCGCGCCCGCCGAAAGACCGAGACGAAGACCGCTCCCGTCGCAGCCGGCGCTCCCGAGTGGAAATCCACCTTCATATTTCGGCGCGAGGCGATGCACCAGCGCCCGGTTCTTGATGAAGCCGCCCGCTGCGAGAACGACGCCCTTGCGCGCCCGCACCCGCATCGGCCGCGCGCGCCGCGCCTCGATCCTCGAAAGCCACCGCAGCAGAGGCCGGCCGACGCCTATGGTTTGCAGGAACATGTGCTTGCCGAGATTCTCGAAGAGCCTGTGCAACGCTGCAGCCGGTCCCTCTGGCACCTGCCATATCTCCGCGCCGACAACCTCGCCCGCACTCGTCACGATGAGCCGCCGCGCCGCCGCCTGCGTGAGGAATGTCACGCTCTTCATGCGCCGCAATGACGCCTTCAAGCCGTTCATCAGTTGCAGGCCGGAAAAGGGGCCGCCTTTCACCCGATGCCCGCGCGGCGCCGGCGGTTCCTTGCCGGCATAGGCGGCGACGGCCTCGTTGCCGGAGTAATAGAGAAAATGCGGACGCTGCGGGTAGGAGGTCTTGTGCGGCGACGGCGTACCGTCGAATTCGACACCGTGGCTTTCCAGCCAGGCAAGCTGCGCGAGACTGTCTTCGCAGAAGCGCCTGAGCGTCGCCGGCGAAACCGCCTCCTCGACCTCATGGCGCAGATAGTCGTACATCGCGTCGACGCTGTCGCTATATCCCGCCTGATGCTGGTATTTGCTGCCGCCGCCGGTATAGACGATGCCACCGCTCAGCGCGCTCGCGCCCCCGCCCTGGAACCGGTCGGCGATAATGACGTCGAGCCCCTGCTCGGCGCCTTCAAGTGCGGCGGAAGCGCCCGCCGCACCGCATCCGATGACGAGGAGATCGGTCTCCCTGTCCCATGTCGTGGCGGCCGGATCGGCGACGACCAACGGCTTTGCAACCGGCGTCGTTCCGAAGGGCGCATCGCCCAATATGGACTCCGGATCAATCACCTGTCGCCACCGAACGGAAGCCGGGCGTCGTGCCGGCGGCTGCAAGCTCCTCCACCGTCCGGTTGCTCATCGAACTCGCGATATCGTTCGCGGCGATATATCCGAAGGTCATGGCCGGCCCGAGCGTAGCGCCCGCACCCGGATAGGAATCCGCCGTGATCGCCGCCGAGCAATTGCCCACCGCGTAGAGCCCGCGAA
>NZ_DATKFR010000121.1:0-5946 GCF_035511255.1 Parvibaculum sp. | reverse complement strand
GAGCGCCAGCACCAGGGCCATCAGCACCAGAGCGGTGACGAAGACCATCGAACGGCCGGCCTCCGAATTGCGCGACTGGAAGCCGACGTCGTAGATGTGGAAGCCGAGATGCATGAAGCTGCGCTCGAGATGGATGAAGGGGAAGCTCGCATCGATCGGAAGTTCCGGCGCGAGTTTCACGACACCCACGATCATCAGCGGCGCCACTTCGCCGGCGCCGCGCGCCATGGCGAGGATGAGGCCGGTCATGATGCCCGGCATGGCGCGGGGCAGCACGATCCATTTGATGGTCTGCCATTTCGAGGCCCCGCAGGCGAGCGAGCCTTCGCGCATCGACCGCGGCACGGCGGCAAGCGCCTCCTCGGTCGCAACGACGACGACCGGCACGGTGAGGAGCGCCATGGTGAGCGAGGCCCAGAGCAGGCCGCCTGTGCCGAAGGTCGGACTCGGCAGGCGTTCGGGGAAGAACAGGCTGTCGATCGAGCCGCCCAGCACATAGGCGAAGAAGCCGAGACCGAAGACGCCGTAGACGATCGAAGGGACGCCCGCGAGATTGTTCACGCAGATGCGCACCAGCGCGACGATGCGGCCCTGTTTTGCATATTCGCGCAGATAGAGCGCCGCGATGACGCCGAAGGGCGCGACGAGAATGCTCATCACGACCGTCATCACGAAAGTGCCGAAGATCGCCGGCCAGACGCCGCCCTCGGTATTCGCTTCGCGCGGTTCGGCCGTGAGAAACTCCCACCAGCGGGAGAAATAGACGCCGAACTTCTGCAAGAGCGACAAATCGTTCGGCGCGTAGTAGCGCACGAAGTTGCCGAGCGGAAAGTCCTTGGTCTGTCCGCCGATCTCGGCGCCCGTCACCGTAATCGCATCTTCCTTCTGGCGGAGGGCGAGAACCTTGGCGCTCAGCGTCTCGAACTGGCCGTTGAGGCGTTGGGTCTCCTCGGCGGCATGGGCCTCGGCGGCCTTCATTTCGGGCGAGCCGGTGCCGTAATCGATTTCGGCGCGGCGGACGGACAGGCGTAGATCGTTGATCTCGCGATTGACCTCGCCGAGTTCGTTCTTCTCGACCCCGATGCGTTCGGCGCGAAGAGCGCGTGCTCTCCTGTGGGCCGCGTCGATAGACGCGATATCCGGACTAGAATGCGTTTCGCCGTCGATAGTGAGCGCTGTGAGACGGCCGATCAGGACGCCCCACTCCTGGCGTTCGACCAGCATGATGTCCTTCGGCTCGGCGACCGATTTCACGTCGAAGGCCGAGACCCAGTCGAAGTCGTTGGCGTAATAGTCGTAATTGCCGATGCGATAAAGCGTGCGGCTGGCCAACCCGCCGTGCTCGCCGATTTCCGCCTGCACCGCGGCAGGGAGCTTTTGCAGCGCCTCCTGCGTCGGTCGGTAGCTCTCGGTGCGCATCGGCTCGCCGGCCATGACGCGGCCGTCCTCGAGCGTCACCACGTCCACATGCTTCGGCCAGAAGGCCGTCAGACCGTTCCAGAAGATCAGCGACAGGAAACCCGCGATCATCAGCAGGCCGAAGGCGAGCGAGCCGCCCATGGCCCAAACCATCGGCTCGCCGCGCGCCGTCAGGTCGCTTGCCTTCTTGCGCGTCACCGCGACGCTCGACGTCTTGCTGTTCATGAAAATCTCTTCGCTCGGACGGGACATGTCGACCATGGGCATTTCTCTCAGAGCTGAGCGGCGCGCTTGCGGAAGCGCTGACGCACGATTTCCGCGAAGGTGTTGAGGATGAAGGTCATCACGAAGAGCACCAGGCCGCAGAGGAAGAGCGTGCGATAGAGGCTCGAATCCTTCACCGCTTCCGGCAGTTCGACGTTGATGTTGGCCGACAGGGCGCGCAGGCCGTTGAAGAGGCTCCAGTCGAGGATCGGCGTATTGCCCGTCGCCATCACCACGATCATCGTCTCGCCGACGGCGCGGCCGAGGCCGATCATGATCGCCGAGAAGATGCCGGAACCCGCCGTCGGCAGGATCACCCAGGCGGCCGTCTGCCATTTCGTCGCGCCGCAGCCGAGCGAGGCCGAACGCAGATGCTCGGGCACCGCGCCCAGCGCGTCCTCGGCAATCGAATAGATGATCGGGATCACCGCGAAGGCCATGCCGAAGGAAGCGATCAGCGTGTTGCGCTGGATATAGGTATCGACGATGCCGCCGCGCGCGTCGAAGCTCGCCGCGCTCAGCAGACTGGCAACGAGCGCCGCGACGGCGAAAGCGACGATCGTCAGCACCAGCCAGCGTCCGAGCTCCCAGGCGCCAGCGACATGATATTCCTTCTGGCGCAGTCTTTCACGCCAGACGTTGCCGAGAATGCGGCCGCCGACATTGAAGACCAGAATGAAACTGAGCGGCAGCATCAGAAGGAAGAGGAAGGGCATGGCCGAGCCGACGCCGGTGGTCCAGGCCTTGAAGTCGCCGGCGAAGAACAGCCGCTCCATACCGGGCGCGACCGTCATCGTGAGCCAGAGCGCGAAAACGAGAGCGCAGAAGAAAGCGACCAGCTTGGGCAGGCCGTCGAAGCGCAAGGCCAGCGGTTGAGGCAGCAATTGCCAGAGAAAGGACGAGGCGATTAGCGTCAGCGGAATGACCGCGAAGGCGATGACGACGGCGCCGATCCAGTTCTCCACGATGGGCGAGAGGACGAGCGCCACGACGAAGCCGATGACGACGGACGGCAGCGACGCCATCAGTTCCATCACTGGCTTCACCACCGCACGCACGCGGAAATGCATGAACTCCGACGTGTAGATCGCCGCGAGGAGCGCGATCGGGACGGCGAAGGCGAGCGAGTAGATCGCGCCCTTGATGGTGCCGAAGATCAGCGGCACGAGCGAGAGCTTCGGCTCGGCGCTGTCGGTGCCCGACGTGGACTGCCAGGTGTAGCCGGGTTCGGGATAGCCTTCGTACCAGACCTTGCCGAAGAGGGAACCGATGGTCGTTTCGGGATGCGGAACGTCGAAGCTCCAGATGCGGACTTCGCCATCCTTGCCGATCGCGACGGCGCCGTTGTCGCGCGGCGCGAGGATCAGCGTCTCGACGGGCGCGAGCTTGCCGGCGGAGGGGAACGTCAGAACGCGGCGTTCGGTCGTCGCGTGATAGAGCGCGACTTCGCCCTTCGCATCGGCACCGACGAAGAGACGCGTGCGCTGGCTGACCGCCAGATGCTCAATCGGCGCGGGCTGTTTGCCGAGATCGTGGATCTTCGTCAGCACGATGCCGTCCGAGGTTCCGGTCGATTTGCGGTCGATCTGCGACCAGATCGAAAGCGAGGCGTCGGCGCCGCCGACGATCAGCGAGTTCTCGCCGTTCAGATAGCCGATGCTGGTCGGCTTGACGCCTTGCGGCAGGACACGGACCGTTTCGGCGAGCTTCGCATGCGCCGGATCGCGCGTGTCGAAGCGATGGATCATGCCGTCCTCGGTCGCAACCAGCAGGCGATCGCCGGTGGTGTTGAGCAGAACGGAAGCGATGTCCGCGACGTTCAGGCCTGTCGGCACTTCGGTGTTGGTGACGGTGGTGGAGGTTTCGCCGGTCATCATGTTGACCTGGCTGTAGGCGGCGCTGAGACGCGCGGTTCCATGCTCGTCGATGGAAGCGAAGATCTTGACCGGGCGCTCTTCGGTGCCGCCGACACGGTAGTCGATAAAACGGATCGCAGTTCCCGCGGGCGCCACCTGTACCGGCGCCTCGAGAGCGATTTCCGGCGCGAGGCGGCGCACCTGCTTGCCGGCCACTTCGATGAAAACGGTCGCGCCGTCGGTGCGATCGCCGCCGGCAAGCGTCCGCACGGTCGCCGGCACGGCGGCTTCGGGCACGATGGCGGTATCGATGGCGAGGCGGCCGAGACGCACGGTCCCATCCGGAAAACCGAAGGCAACGTCGTCGCCCTGCAGCGTACGGGCGAAGGCGGAAGGTTCGGCGCCACCGAAATCGAAGGTCGGGCCCGCGAGCCGCTCGCCCGTCGGCACATGGAAGGCCGTCAGGCGGCCGCCATGCGAAAGTTCGATCCCGAGAGTGCGATATTCGTCGATCGAGGTCGAGATGACGTGACCGTCGGCTGTATTGAGCGCGTAGCGTTTCGCGTCGCTGACGGTACCGCTGCCGAAGAGCGGCGCGGCCACGATGACCAGGAACGCCATGATCGCGAAGACGGAGAGAATGACGAAGAAGCCGCCGATGGTGATCCCGCGGCTGGCGATCTTGTCCGCCCAGAGGACCGAAGCCTTGGTCTTCTTGTTGCGCGTGTAGACAACCGACTTCCGGTTGCCGGATCCGGTGTCGTTACCGGAGTCGTCGGGAGCGTTGGAAAGAACGGCGTCGGTCATGCGCGTGTTCACACGAAGCGCCGCGCCGCGGACATGACGTGATTCCGAAGCAGGCGGCGAACAAGAGGAAGCGGGCCAGCGGAGGATATCCGCCGGCCCGCCAGTTCAACTTACTTCAGGCCGAGCTTGGAAAGTTCCTGCTGGGCGAAGACGTAAGGCATCGGGAAGTAGCCGTCCTTCGAGGTATCCTTCTGGCCGTCGAGCGAAAGCACGAAGCGGAAGAACTCGCCGCGAACCGGATCGAGCGCACCCGAGGGATTCTTGTTCACGTAGATGTAGAGGAAGCGCGTGATCGGATAGGCGCCCGTATAGGCGTTCTTCTGATTGGCTTCCTGGCACTGGCCGTCGCGACCGGCGACCTGCACGGCCTTGACGTCGGCCGTCTTGTAGCCGATGCCCGAATAGCCGACGGCGAACTTGTCGGCGGCGACGCCCTGGACGACGGCGGACGAGCCCGGCTGTTCCTTCACCGAATCCTTGAAGTCGCCGTTCACCATGGCGACTTCCTTGAAGTAGCCATAGGTGCCGGAGGCCGAGTTGCGGCCGAAGAGAGAGATCGGCTTCGAGGCCCATTCGCCCGTGAGACCGAGCTGGCCCCAAGTCGCGATTTCCGGCGAGCCGGAGAGACGGCTCTTGGAGAAGATGCCGTCAAGCTGCGTCAGCGAGAGGCAGGTCAGCGGATTGTCCTTGTGGACGAAGATGGCGAGCGTGTCGACCGCAACGCGAACCTGGGTCGGCTTGTAGCCGTACTTCGCTTCGAAGGAGTCGATCTCGGCCGACTTCATCGGACGCGACATCGGACCGAACTGGGCGGTGCCGGCGATCAGCGCGGGCGGGGCCGTCGACGAGCCCTTGCCTTCGATTTCGATCTTAACCGAGGGATAGATCGCCTTGTAGCCTTCGGCCCAAAGCGTCATGAGGTTGTTCAGCGTGTCGGAGCCGATGGACTTCAGGCTTCCGGATACGCCGGTGGTGGGCTGGTACGGCTGGTACCGGCTGTCGATATCGATCGCGAACGCGCTGGTGGCGGTAAGGGAAACCGCGAGCGCGCCCAGGAAAGCTCCAATGCGCTTCATATGTTGTGACCTTCTGAGAAGACGAAAGGTTGGCGTGCGGCGGTAGTGCCCCGCCCCAAGCGCGTTCTTAAGTGGAGCCGGTGAAGCCCGTGCAACGGTTTTATGACGTAATCGTGACAGGGCCGGCGCGCGTTCGCGCGATCCGCGACGGCGGGCGGCGAAGATCAATCGGCGAATGAAAAATCGCGGGAGAATGTGGCGGGGTTGTCACAGAGCCGCCGCGCGGCGACGGGAGCGGATCAGGCGGGGCGGAGGGCGGGATCGGCGGCGGACGGATCGAAGAACATGCCCATACGCAGACTGTCGGCGATGCGCAGCGCGCGCGTCATGTAGGCGTCTGCGACCGCCGGCGTACAGAGATCGTCCAGCGTCTGTTGGAAAAGCGTGAGCCAGCGGTCGAAATGCTCGGGGCGGACTGACTTCAAGCGCATATGGGCGAGCATCGGCTGGCCCTTGTAGCGGCCCGAGGTCAGCATCACCGACGACCAGAAGTCGAACATCTTGTGGAGATGCGGCTCCCAGTC
>NZ_DATKFR010000120.1:0-7140 GCF_035511255.1 Parvibaculum sp. | reverse complement strand
CCGACACATTTCGTTTGATCGGATCGAGCCGCCGACTATCATGCGCCCCTCGCATGGCGAGCCCCTGTGGCGGAATGGTAGACGCGGCAGACTCAAAATCTGTTGCCTTCACGGGCGTGCTGGTTCGAGTCCGGCCAGGGGCACCAATCGACAGCTTTCACGGCGCAAGCGTGACCGCGAGGTCCCGGACGGGCTGGCCGTCGCTCCACACACCCATGAAACGCTGCTCACCGGTGTTCCCGAGCGCATATTGACGGTTGCGCCCGTAGAAGGCCGCGTCGGTCAGCGCGTCGAAGAGCTTCCATGTGCCGTACCAGTCGAGGGCATCGGGGCCCGTCCTCGGCGAGGACGAGCGTTCGTCCGCATTCCGGCGCGCCTCCAGTCGTTCGCGAAGGCGACCGCCGAACGGACCCTGGCGTTCCGGCGCTCGTCCGGCCTCGCCGGAAGGTGCCGTGGGCGCCCTGTGGTCGGCGACGAGAGGCGGCGTGCCGTGATCGTCGCTTCTCATCAATATGAAGTTCTTGTCGGCCGGACGGATATTCGTCGTTTCGGCGAATATGCGCCGGGCGTCGCCGTCGCCGACCATCCGGTCGGCATCGCCCGCGATCGCGAGGAGCAGCGTGCCCGCCGGGATACTGCCGAGATCGGCAAGGGCAACCCGTGCGCGTTCCGGTCCCGTCGTCTTGCCGGGCTCCGTGCACATCACGGCGCGGGGTGGCGGTAATCCCTCCCTCGCGGCCAGCGCGGCGAGGTTCGCGGCCAGCAGGCCGCCGACCGAGTGCCCGAGATAGGCCACGCGGTCGAGGCGCGGCTTGATCCCGAATACATCGGAGGAAAGGCGCGACAGGGCATTCTTCACCGCCGCGACGGCGTTCGGGGTGAAGTCGGCCGTCGGCGTCCGCAGGTTATTCTGATAGCGGGGAAAGATCACGATGTTGCCGCGCCGGACGATATGGTCGATCCAGCCGCGATAGGTGCCGGGGTCGGTCGCGCCCCATCCATGCGTGAAGACGACCACGGGAGCCTCGGCCGGCCTCGGCGATGCGGGTAGAAAGATCGTGTAGGCCGTCGCTCCTTCGCCGGCCTCCCTTTCTTCCACCGCCGCATGCGCATATTGGGCTCCGCCGGGGCCGCTGGCGGGCTGGGACGGCGGCGTTGCCGCGGCGATTGCCGGGGAGGAGGCAAGGAGATATCCGCAGAAGGCGACCGGAAGAAGAATAGAGCGCAGCGACAACATGATCGGTCCGGTTTCAGCTCTTGCGCGGACCGCAGCGCTCGACATGCTCGCTCAGCAGGCGCGCAAACCAGCGGCGGAAGCGGATGACGCCGTCATGGTCGAGGCCGGCTTCCTCCGCGAGGTGACGGCCGATGATCGCGTCGCCGAAGGCCGCGTTCGCCGTCAGCATGGCCATGAACATCGTGTCTTCCTGATCCGGCGTCGGGGCGTTCCGTTCAGCCGCTTCCCTCACGCGATGGCTGTGAAGCGCCGTCGCGATCTCCGTCATCAATGCGCGCGAGCCGTCGGCTTCGACAAGGCGTCCCGTCAGCATCATCCAGGAGAGGAGCCGCGCCGTGCCGCGGTCGCTCAGCGCCTCGAAGACATTCTCGATGAGTTCGTCCGCCTCGAGCTGGTCGCCATTCTTGCCCTGGAGGGCCGAAAGCATCTTCTCGCGAAATTGCGAGGAGGTGCGCGCGATCAGCGTACGCACCAGGCCCTCCCGGCTCTCGAAGTGATGCAGGATCGCCGGATGCGAAATGCCGACGTCGCGGGCGATGTCCTGAAGCCGGATGCCTTCCGGACCTTGCGTCGCCAGCCGCTCCTCGGCGGCATCCAGAATGAGCCGTCGTGCCTCCTCGGCCGAGCGGCGGACGCGTTTTGCGGCGGGCTTGTGCGGGGGCGCGGCCGGGGAGAGGTCCGTTTTGGGTGCGGTACTCACCTTGAAAGATTCCTTCCGTCGTATATTGACAATTGTGTCAGTATTTAATATCTAGATGGAGTACCAAAGCGCGATTTTCGCCGTCTAATCAAGGCCACATCGAGGAAGCCCGCATATGACGATGACCGCAAACGTGACGAACCAAGCGCCGATGCGCGCCCGCCGCAAACGGATCGAGCCGATGAAGGCCATCCGCGCCGTTCGTGCGCTGATTGCGGACAAGGAAGATACCGGTCAGGTCTTCAAGATCATCGATGCGCTTTCGGGCGGTGCCGACGAGCGCATGTTCAACAAATTCATGGCGACCGCGACGGGCAAGAGCATCGTTGCGGAGAAGCGCGACCTGATCGCTTTGCTCAATGATCGCGAGCGTCTGTCGAAGTTGCCGGTGGGTACGCTCGGCCGCACCTATTACGAATTCATGGCCGAAGAGAACCTCACCGCCGACGGTCTCGTCGCGGCGAGCAAGGAAGCGCCGCGCCTCTATGAGGAAATGCCGGAAGGGGCGGAGATCTTCAGCAACCGCATGCGGGATTCGCACGACCTCTGGCATGTGACCACCGGCTATGGCCGCGACGGCCTCGGTGAGCTTTGCCTGCTTGCCTTCACCTATGCCCAGACGCGCAATCGCGGCATCGGCTTCATCGTGCTGGTGGGCGCGCGCGTCGCCTCGAAGGAAGCGCCGGGCATCGGCATCTGGAAGGCGATCCGGGAAGGCTATCGCAACGGCAAGGCGGCCTCGTGGTTGCCGGCCGCCGATTGGGAAGCGCTGCTTGAGCAGCCGCTCGCCGACGTGCGCCGCCAGCTCGGCGTTGCCACGCCCGTGACCTATCAGCAGGTCGAGCCGATCACCTCGGCGCGCGAGAAGGACTCCATCACCGGCCAGGGCATGAAGCAGGCTGCCTAATCGGGCTTTGCGATCCCGCCCGTCCTGATATGATTTCGGAGCCTCGGGATTCGTCCCGGGGCTTCTTGCGTATCGGGGGCGTCTCGTGATCACCGTCTACGGCCTGAAAAACTGCGACACCTGCCGCAAGGCGCTGGCCTGGCTCGGCGAGCAGAAGATTGCCCATCGCTTTCACGACATTCGCGCCGACGGCATTTCGCGTGAGGATGTTGCGCGCTTCGTGAAGGCGGTCGGCGCCGAGAAGCTCGTCAACAAGGCGAGCACGACCTGGCGCGGCTTGCCCGACGCGGAGAAGGACGTCTCGACCGAGGCCAAGGTCGTCACGCTGCTGGCGGCGAATCCGACGCTCATCAAGCGGCCCGTCTTCGAGAACGGCAAGAGCGTCGTCTCCGGCTTTCGCGACGCCGAGAAGGCGGCGATCAAGGCCATGGCAAAATGACGCTCCGGGCGCGCGTCCGCGTGCAGCATCCGCTGGCGCTTCCCATCGAGACGCCGCGCCTCCAGTTGCGGGATTTCCGCAAGGCCGACGTCGAGGCGGTTCACGCCTATGCGTCGCTCGACGAGGTCGCCCGCTTCATGATCTGGGGCCCTAACACGCTGGCGCAGAGCCGTGCGGCGATCGACGGTTTCATCGAGGATCAGCGCGCCAAACCCCGCGTCGTTTTCGATCTCGCGATCGCCCTGAAGCCGAAGAAGCACGTCATCGGTGGTGCGGGCCTGCGCATCACCGACTGGGAAAGCCGGACCGGCGATCTCGGCTATGTGCTGCATCCCGATTACTGGGGACATGGGCTTGCGGAAGAGGCGGCGCGTGCGCTCCTCGAAGCCGGGTTTCTTGAGCTCGGACTCCGGCGCATCGTCGCGAGCTGCGACCAGCGCAACAGGGCGTCCGCCCGCGTCATGGAGAAACTCGGCATGCGCCGCGAGGGCGCCTTTCGCCAGTCGCGGCTCATTCAGGACCATTGGCGCGACGAATATCTCTACGCGATCCTCGCCGAGGAATTTCTGGGTTAGCCGGCGGCCTCCGGGCCGCGCCGGATCAGGAACTCGATCCATGTGCCCCGGTCGCGGGTTTCAACGAGTTCATGGCCTTCCTCGGCGCAGAAATGCGGCAGGTCGATGCGCGACACGGGGTCGGTCGTGAAAACGCGGAGCAGCCTTCCGGGCTCAAGCCTCGCGAGCCGCTTTTTTGTGCGCAGCACCGGCAAGGGGCATTTCTGCCCCATCACGTCGAGCAGCACTTCGCCTTCGTCTGGCTGGTTTTCCTGGGCGCCGCCCATTCGCGGTGATCTCCTAAAAAAGCCGGCGGATCATGGCGTCTGCGGTCCATTCTGTCACCCCGCCAATCGGTATTTCCCTTGTTTTCCGGCTTTCCTTGACCGCGCGGCGGCTTGCCGGGCATAACAGGCTCAACATCGGAACGCGGCATAAACGCTGGGGAAACTGGAGCGAGGAATGGGCCTTTTCAGGCGGATTAGAAACGAGATCGTTTATGTCCGGGCGGCGCTCAGGACGCTGAAGCGGCTCGGCGACATCTACAAGACGCCGAGCAAGACCTTCGCCGATACGATCGAGGAACTTGCACGGAGCAAGCCGAACAACATCGCGATCTATTTCGAGGATCGCAAGATCACCTATCGCGAGCTTGACCAGGCCGCGAGCCGCTATGCGCGCTGGGTGCTGGCGCAAGGGGCCGGCAAGGGCGACGTCATTGCTCTGATGATGGAGAACCGGGCGGAATATGTGATCGCCTGGATCGGCATCCTGAAGGCCGGCGCGGCGGCCGCGCTCATCAACACCAATCTCGTCAAGGGACCGCTCGCGCACAGCCTCAACATTTCCGGCGCGCGGCATCTGGTGCTCGGATCGGAACTCGCGAATTCCTACGCGACCGCCGTCGACCAGCTTGAGCACCCCTTCACCGTCTGGACCACGGGCGCGCCCGTGCAGGGCATGCAAAATCTCGATGCCGCGCTTGCGCAGCAATCGGGCGACCCGCTGCCGGCGGGAACGCGCAAGGACCTGACGCTCAACGACGACGCGCTCTTCATCTATACGAGCGGCACGACCGGCAATCCCAAGGCCGCGCGGTTGCCGCATGCGCGCGTCCTCACCATGATGACCGGCTTCTCGGCGGCGGCGAACGCCGGCGAGAAGGATCGCATGTATATCGCGCTGCCGCTCTACCACTCGGCGGGCGGCGTCGTCGCGGTCGGCACGACGCTGACGGTCGGCGGCTCGATCATCATCCGGCGCAAATTTTCGGCGCGCGAATTCTTCTCCGACTGCCGCAAGTACAACGCGACGATGTTCCAGTATATCGGCGAGCTCTGCCGCTACCTCCTCAACACGGAGAAGCAGCCGAAAGAGAACAAGCACAAGATCCGTCTCGCCATCGGCAACGGGCTCCGCCCGGAAATCTGGCCGGGCTTCCAGAAGCGCTTCAAGGTGCCGAACATCCTCGAATTCTACGGCGCGACGGAAGGCAATGTCGCGTTGATGAATTACGACGGCACCGTCGGTTCCGTCGGCCGCATTCCGGGCTGGGCGAAGAAGCGCTTCAACGTCGAACTCGTGCGCTTCGATCTCGAAACCGAGACGGTGGTGCGCGGTGCCGACGGCTTCTGCATCAAATGCGAGCCGGGCGAGGCCGGCGAGGCGATCGGCAAGATCTCGAACGATCCGAACACGCCGACCGGTCGCTTCGACGGTTATGCCAAGAAGGAAGAGACCGAGAAGAAAATCCTCCGCGACGTCTTCGAGAAGGGCGACGCCTGGTTCCGCACCGGCGATCTCTTGCGTCAGGACAAGCTCGGCTATTTCTATTTCGTCGACCGCATCGGCGACACCTTCCGCTGGAAGGGCGAGAACGTCTCGACGGCGGAAGTCTCGGAAGCGATTTCCGTTTTCCCGGGTGTGCAGGAAGCCAATGTCTATGGTGTCCATGTGCCCGGCGCCGACGGCCGCGCCGGTATGGCGTCCATCGTCGCCGACGGCAATTTCGATCTCGAAAAATTCCGTGTGCATCTCGACAAGGAGTTGCCGGAATATGCGCGCCCGCTCTTTGTGCGTCTGAGCGACGGCATGGAAATCACGGGCACCTTCAAGCAGCGCAAGGTCGAACTCGTCAAGGAAGGTTTCGACCCGAAAGAGATCAAGGATCCGATCTATTTCCGCTCCCCCGTCGACGGCCATTTCGTGCCGGTCGACCCCGGCCTCCATGAACGCATTTGCGGCGGCGAGATCAGGCTCTGAATTCACCTCCCCCCTTGAGGGGGAGGTCGAACGGCGAAGCCGTTCGGGTGGGGGGCTTCTTCGAAAGACTCTTTCCTGAGCCTACCCCCCTCCCAACCCTCCCCCTCAAGGGGGGAGGGCCAGGACAGGGGTTCGAGCTTACTGCGCGGCGTCTTTTTTCTTGTC
Organism: Parvibaculum sp.; assembly: GCF_035511255.1. Taxonomy (GTDB): domain Bacteria; phylum Pseudomonadota; class Alphaproteobacteria; order Parvibaculales; family Parvibaculaceae; genus Parvibaculum. The sequence continues at coordinate 876 of NZ_DATKFR010000120.1, read as the reverse complement.
GAGGCCCATGGCGGCGAGGATTTCGGGGCGGATGTTTTCCGTGCCCTTCTTCTCGACATGCTGGGCGACGCGGGCGCCGACAGCCATCATCGCCTGCCCCATGAAGCTTTCGCGATTGTCCTTCGCCCAGTTGAGCGAGATATCGCGGTTGTCGTTCAGGTTCTGGAATTTCGGGAAGACGTAACGCGCCATCAGCTCGTAGGAGCGCTTGGTGTTTTCCCAGTTCGCCCAGTTATGTGCGAGCTGCATGAAGCAGCCGAAGCCGCCCGACTGCTGCAGCAGGCGCTCGATCTGCGCGATGGCATCGTCCGGCGTGCCGATGACGGCCATGCCGGAGGCGATGAGCGCGTCGACGGGATCGGAGCCGTCGGTCGGCGCGAGCGGCAGAGCCGCCACTTCGCGGAAATAATAGAGCCACTGTTCGAGGCCGAAGCGGACGTTCTCGCGCGCCTTCTCGCGCGTCTCGGCGATATGCACCGGGCCGACGAGACGCCAGCCGGACCTGTCGACCGTCTGGCCGTTGTCCTTCGCCGTGTCCTCGCAAATCGCCCAGTTGGTCGAGAGCGCGTTGAAGCCACCGGCGGATGTCGCGCCGATAGAGAGAAGCGAGAGGCCATGGCGGCCGGCCGCCGTGGCGCCCGTGGGCGAGACCTGGCTTGCCACCGCGATCTCGACCGAAGGCCGCGACCAGGGCGTCATCTGGAGACGCGCATTGTTCAGCTCGAACCAGTCGGTCTTCCTGGAAGTCGCTGCCACCCTCCTCCAGCGCCAGCTTGGCGGCGAAGGCCTCGGCGTAGCCGGCGATCGCGTTCAACGGGTTGTGCTCAGGCATGGGCCACCTCTTTCTTCGCCTTCAGCTGCTTGAGTACGGCGCGG
>NZ_DATKFR010000119.1:0-6022 GCF_035511255.1 Parvibaculum sp. | reverse complement strand
CTAGACGTTTCAGTCGAGCGTCTGGCCGAGACGTCCCGCGAGATCCTGGATGAACTGCCAGGCGGTGCGGCCGGACCGGTTGCCGCGCGTCGCCGCCCATTCGATGGCCTCGGCGTGCAGCGCTTCCTTGCCGATCTTCAGCCCGTAATGCGCGGCATAGCCTTCGACCATCTCCAGATAGTCGGCCTGGCTGCAATTGTGGAAGCCGAGCCAGAGGCCGAAGCGGTCGGACAGGGAAACCTTTTCCTCCACCGCTTCCGACGGATTGATCGCCGTCGAGCGCTCATTGTCCATCATGTCGCGCGGCATCAGATGCCGCCGGTTGGAGGTCGCGTAGAAGAGCACGTTGCGCGGCCGCCCCTCGATGCCGCCTTCGAGCACCGCCTTCAGAGACTTGTAGCTTGCGTCGTCGTGGTCGAAGGAGAGGTCGTCGCAAAAGATGAGTGCGCGGCGCGGCTGGGCGCGCAGCAGGCCCATCAGCCGGGGCAGGCTCTCGATATCCTCGCGGTGGATTTCGATCAGGATCAGCCGGTCGGCGGATTTCGCGGGCAGCGGCGCGTTGATCGCCGCATGGGCCGCCTTCACCAGCGAACTTTTGCCCATGCCCCGCGCGCCCCAGAGAAGCGCGTTGTTGGCTGGCAGGCCGCGCGCGAAGCGGGCCGTGTTGTCGATCAGGATGTCGCGCACGCGATCGACGCCGCGCAGCAGCGAAATATCGACCCGCGAGACTTCCGGCACGGGCTCGAGCGACGGCCCCTCGGCGTTCCAGATGAAGGCGTCCGCCGCGTCGAGCGCCGCCACCGGGGCGGGCGCGGGCGCAAGCCTCTCCAGCGCTTCGGCAATGCGGCGCAACAGCTCTGAATCGGGTCCGGTCTGGGCCATGATGAAAGTGTCTCCGGCGGATTGGGGGGCGGACCCTATCATCCCGTTCAGCTTACGAAAATGCTCGACGCCGCCAAAGGTTAAGGCATCGGGGCGATTTTTCCGACCGGTTTGCAAATACGCACCCTGCCGGTATAGTCCGGCGCAAATGTGCCTGCCGATACGGTCGGCGCAAGGTGAAATACCGAAGGCCCGGTTTCCGGCGCCTCTAGTGGAGATACTGAATGTTTGGCCAGACCGGCGGAGGCAGCACGGATTTCATCGTCTCGCTGTTTCCCTTCATCGCGCTTTTCGCGATCATGTATTTCCTCGTGCTCCGGCCGCAGCAGAAGCGGCTGAAGGATCATCAGGCCATGGTCGCCAATGTGCGCCGCGGCGATACGGTCGTGACCTCGGGCGGCATCATCGGCAAGGTGAGCAAGACCGACGACCTCGAGGTGCAAGTCGAAATCGCCGAGGGCGTGAAGATTCGCGTGGTCAAGAGCACGCTGGCGGAGGTCCGTTCGAAATCGGAGCCCGTGCCGGCGAACGCCAATACGCCTTCCTGAACTGGCCTGAAACGGGTTTGACCGCTGCCGGCGCCATTGCCGGAGCGGCTGGGGACGAGAGCCGACATGCTGCATTTTGAACGCTGGAAGATCGCGCTGATTGCGTTGGTCACGCTTGCCGGCATCTTCTTTACCGCGCCGAATTTTCTGCCGAAGGGCGCGCTGAGCGGCCTTTCCTTCCTGCCGCAGAAGCAGATCAACCTCGGTCTCGACCTCAGGGGCGGTTCCTACATGCTGCTGCAGGTCGACACGGCCTCCGTAAGCCGCGACCGCCTGCAACAGCTCGTCAACGACGTCCGCAAGACGCTGCGCAAGGAAAATGTCCTCTATACCGGCCTCGGCGTGAACGGCGACGCGGTCACGGTGCGCATCTCGAACCCCGAGGATGTCGAAAAATCCACCAAGGCGATCCGCGATCTGTCGAGCGTGGTCACCGCCAATCTGCTCAGCGGCGGTCTTCCCGCCCGCGACCTCGACGTCGCGACGTCGGGCGGCCTCATCACCGTGAAGCTGACCGAAACGGCGAAGATCGCCCGTGCGCAGTCGGCGATCCAGCAGTCGATGGAAATTGTCCGTCGTCGCATCGACGAGTTGGGCACAACCGAACCCGTCATTCAGCAGCAGGGCGCCGACCGCATTCTGGTGCAGGTGCCCGGCCTCGACGATCCGCAGCGCCTCAAGAAACTTCTCGGTCAGACGGCGAAACTCAACTTCCGCCTCGTCGACAGCTCGACCACGGCGCAGCAGGCTTTGGCCACGCACAACATTCCGGCCGGCTCCGAAGTTCTCTACATGACCGAAGATCCGACGCGTCCGCTGCTCGTGCAGCGCCGCGTGATGGTCGGCGGCGACAGTCTGGTCGACGCGCAGCCGGGTTTCGACTCGCGTTCAGGCGAGCCCATCGTCAGCTTCCGCTTCGATTCGACGGGGGCGCGGCTCTTCGGCGAGGTCACGCGCGACAATGTCGGCAAGCCTTTCGCCATCGTGCTCGACGACAAGGTCATCAGCGCGCCGGTGATCCGCGAGCCCATTCTCGGCGGCACGGGCCAGATCAGCGGCAACTTCACCGTCCAGCAGGCGAACGACCTCGCGATTCTGCTGCGCGCGGGCGCGCTGCCGGCACCGCTCAATATTCTCGAAGAGCGGACCGTCGGTCCAGGCCTCGGCGCCGACTCAATCCGGGCGGGCACTATCGCCTCGATCATCGGCTCGGTCGCCGTCATCATCTTCATGATCGCGGCCTATGGTCTCTTCGGCGTCTTTGCCAATCTCGCGCTGCTCGTCAACGTCGTGCTCATCATGGGCGTGCTGTCGATGCTGCAGGCGACGCTGACCTTGCCGGGCATCGCAGGCATCGTGCTCACGATCGGCACCGCGGTCGATGCCAACGTGCTGATCTACGAGCGCATCCGCGAGGAAATACGCTCCGGAAAATCGGTAATTGCCGCGATCGAAGCCGGTTACAACCGCGCCCTCGCGCCGATCATCGACGCCAACATCACGCATTTCATCTCGGCCGCCGTTCTCTTCGAGCTCGGCTCGGGACCCGTGCGCGGTTTCGCCGTGACGCTCGCCATCGGCGTCGTCACCTCGGTATTCACGGCGGTGACGGTGAACCGCCTGATCGTCGCGACCTGGGTGCGCCGCCGGCGTCCCAAGCTGCTCGTCCTGTGATTGGGGATTGCGACCAATGAAACGGCTGAAGCTCGTTCCGGACAACACGAACCTTCCCTTTGCCAGGTACGCCTCACTTGCCGTCGGCTTGTCCGTCGTGGTCATGGTCGCGTCGATCGTGCTCCTCTTCACGCGAGGGCTCAATTTCGGCATCGATTTCGAGGGCGGCACGGTCATCGAAATCGCGACCAAGGGACCGGCGGACATCGCCGGTCTGCGCGCGCACCTCAGCGGCCTCGGCATCGGCGAGGTGCAGCTCCAGAAATTCGGCGACGACAACAACGTCCTGATCCGCATCGGCGCCGCGCATGACGGCTCGTCGACCGACGACCAAGGGCAGATCGTCGTCCAGAAGGTGAAGGACGCCCTCGGCACGACGGTCGAATATCGCCGCATCGAAAGCGTGGGGCCGCAGGTTTCGGGAGAGCTCATCCGCTCGGCGACGATGGCCGTTCTGGTCGCGGTCGCGCTGATGTTCGTCTACATTTGGTTCCGCTTCGAATGGCAGTTCGGGCTCGGCGCCGTGCTGTCGATCTTTCACGATGTGCTCGCGACCATCGGCGTCTTCTCGCTCTTCCAGCTCGAGTTCAATCTGACGACGATCGCGGCGCTGCTGACCATCGTCGGCTATTCGATGAACGACACCGTCGTCGTCTTCGACCGCATGCGCGAGAACCTGCGCAAGTACAAGAAGATGGAATTGCGGGAGCTGATCGACCTCTCGATCAACGAGACGCTGTCGCGCACCATCATGACCTCGGTCACGACGCTGATCGCGCTCATCGCTCTCTTCGTCTTCGGCGGCGAGGTCATCCGCAGTTTCACCTTCGCGATGATCTTCGGCATCGTCATCGGCACCTATTCCTCGATCTACGTCGCGGCGCCGGTGCTGATCTGGATCGGCGTCAAGCGGGAATGGGGCACCACCTCGCTCGGCCGCGGCAAGGCCGAGAAGAAAGCCTGATCTCATGAAGCCCCGATTCGCCGGGCAGCCGCTCATCGACTCCTATGGCGATGGCGGTTTTCGGCTGAACGGGCAGATGTTCGACGGCTCGATCCTGCTCACACCGCGCGGGCTCTATCCGTGGGAGATCGCGGGCCTTGCCGAGGCGACCGCAGCCTCGCTCGCGCCGCTGGTCGAGTGCGCGGACGAGTTCGATTTTCTGCTCGTCGGCAGCGGCGCGGGATTTTCGCTTCTACCCAAAACAATTGTGGGCTTTCTGGCGGGAAAGAACATCGTCCCCGATGTCATGGGCACCGGCGCGGCCTGCCGGACCTACAACGTGCTGCGCGCCGAAGACCGCCGCGTGGCGGCGGCATTGATCGCCGTTTCATGAGATCGGACCCCACCGGAACGCTTGGCATTTGGTTCCGAAACTCCTAGCTTTGCGGGCAGGAATCGCGACTCAATGTCGCGCGGCGACCTTGCTGGGGCTGGTCGCGCGACCGGTCATCCGGCTAACGCAGGGGTAAACGCTCATGGCTGCCATTCTCACATCTCTCAGAAACACGGTGATCGCGGGCTTCGTGCTCGCGCTCGTCCTGCTGCTCATGTTCATCAACTGGGGCGGCACGCTCGACTATAATTTCTGGGCCTTCTTCATCCGCTGGCTGCATGTCGGCAGCGGCGTCATGTGGATCGGCCTGCTCTGGTATTTCAACTTCGTCCAGATTCCGAACATGCCGAAAATTCCCGATGAGCAGAAGCCGGCCATCGGCAAGGTCATCGCACCGGCGGCTCTCTTCTGGTTCCGCTGGGGCGCCATGGCGACCATCGTCTTCGGCATCATCCTGGCCCACATGAACGGCTATCTGCTCGACGCCTATACGCTCGGCGCGCTGAACGGGTTCGAGGTCCACAAGGACATCGCGATCGGCATCGGCATGTGGCTCGGCACGATCATGTGGTTCAACGTCTGGTTCGTGATCTGGCCGAACCAGAAGATCGCGCTCGGCATCGTCGATGCGCCAGCCGACGCGAAGCCGAAGGCTGCCCGCACCGCGATGCTCTTCTCGCGCACCAACACGCTGCTTTCGATCCCCATGCTCTTTGCCATGGTGTCGGCGCAGAATATCTATTGATCGCATAAGATCGGCGATCGACCGGAGCGGGGCCGTTGCCAAACGGCCCCGTTTCCATTTGGACCTGAGCGATGGACGGAATTTCATCTGCGGAAAGCCTAAGGGCGTGCCTTGACGAGGTGCGGCGCCTCGATCACGACCGTTTCCTGTCGCTGCTTTTTGCGCCTTCGGGCAAGCGCCCCGCGCTCGTCGCGCTCTACGCCTTCAACGCGGAGATTGCGCGCATCCGCGAAGCCGTCAGCGAGCCGATGCTCGGCCAGATCAGGCTGCAATGGTGGCGCGAGACGATCGAGGCATTGGAGGCGGGCGAGGCGAGGGGGCACGACATCGCTATTGCCCTGTCCGCGACGAGAACGATTGCGCCGCTTCCAGCCAGCAGGCTCATGGCGCTGATCGACGCCCGCGAGCGCGATCTCGACGAGACGCCTTTTGAGGATATGGCGGCGCTCGAGGCCTACGCCGAAGCGACATCCTCCAGCCTGATGACGCTCGCCGCGACGGTACTGGCAAGCCCGCAGCTCGACGCGGTGGACAAAGCATCGGCGACAATCAAATCCGCCGGTATCGCCTACGCCCTGACCGGCCTCTTGCGCGCATTGCCGCTCCATGCGTCGCAGGGAAAGCTCTTTCTGCCGCTCGATCTACTGCGTGCGCACGACATCGATCCGCATCGGATATTTGCCGGGGAGATATCGGAAGGGCTGCGCTTCGCCATCACCGAGATCGCGGTCCGGGCGAGGGCGCTTCTGGTCGAGGCGCGACGTTGCGGGGTCGACAGGTCGATCCTTCCGGCCCTTCTCCCGGCGTCGCTTTGCGACCGTTACCTCGACATCATG
>NZ_DATKFR010000118.1:0-22927 GCF_035511255.1 Parvibaculum sp. | reverse complement strand
CTTGCCCGCATGCATCAGCGAAATGCGGTCGCATCTCTCGGCTTCGTTCATGAAATGCGTCGAGATGAAGATCGTCACCTTCTGGTTGCGCGAGAGATCGATCAGATAGCGCCAGAACTGGTCGCGCATGATCGGGTCGACACCGGAGGTCGGCTCGTCGAGAATCAGGACTTCCGGCCGATGGATGACGGCGACCGCGAGCTGCAAACGCTGGCGAATGCCGAGCGGCAGGCTGTCCGGGTTCTGGTCCGCGACATCCGCAAGATCGAAGCTCCGCAGCACCTCTTCGATGCGGGGGCCCACCTGATCGCGCGGGAGTTCGAAGAGCTTGGCGTGCAGATCGAGATTCTGCCGCACGCTCAGTTCCGAATAGAGCGAGAAGGACTGCGACATGTAGCCGACGCGCCGGCGGGTTTCCATGTCGCTGGCATCGAGAGGCTCGCCGAAGAGCCGCGCCTCCCCCTCCGTCGCCGGCAGAAGCCCGGTCAGCATCTTCATGGTGGTCGTCTTGCCGCAACCGTTCGAGCCGAGGAAGCCGAATATCTCGCCCCGCTCGATCGCGAAACTCACATGATCCACGGCGACGAAATCGCCGAAGCGGCAGGTCAGGTCCTTCGCCTCGATCGCCGGCACGCCGTCGCCGTCATGCCGCGGCGGCACCACGACCGGAACATGCTGGGCGCGCAGTTCTTCCGGCAGGAGCGCGATGAAGGCTTCCTCGAGCGTCGTCTGTCCGGTTTGCACCTTCAGCTCGGCGGGGCTGCCGTATCCGATCAACTTGCCGGCATTCATGGCGGCCAGCCAGTCGAACCGGTCGGCCTCCTCCATATAGGCGGTCGCGACCACGACGCTCATGCCGGGCCGGCGCGCGCGCATACGGTCGATCAAATCCCAGAATTGACGGCGCGACAGCGGATCGACGCCAGTCGTCGGCTCGTCGAGAATGAGAAGATCCGGATCGTGGATCAGCGCACAGCAGAGCGCGAGCTTCTGCTTCATGCCGCCGGAAAGCTTGCCGGCCGGACGATCGGGAAAGGGGTCGAGGCCCGTCGCCTTCAGAAGCTCTGCGATCCTGTGTTCGCGCTCCGCCTTGCCCTGGCCGAAGAGCCTGCCGAAGAAGTCGAGGTTTTCGAAGACGGACAATGTCGGATAGAGATTGCGTCCCAGGCCCTGGGGCATATAGGCGATGCGCCTGTGGCTGTGGCTGCGGTGGATCGGATCGCGCATGTCGCCGCCGAGCGCGATGACGTCGCCCTGCTGGATCTTGCGGACGCCCGAGACCAGGGCGAGCAGCGTCGACTTGCCGACGCCGTCGGGCCCGATCAACCCGGCGATGATCCCCGCCGGTATCCGAAGCGAGATGTCGTCGACGGCCGCGACGCGGGCGTAGCGATGCTTCAGCGACCTGAGCTCGACGGCGAAGGCCTTGTCAGCGGGGCTCATCTGGCAGCTTTACGGCAAGCGTGGCGGGCCAATCGACACCCTGCTTATAACGGACATAGGCGACGCCGCGCACACCCGTCTTGACGACGGTCTCATAGCGCTTCAGCAAATCCGGATCGACGTTCAGCTTGACGCGGAACATCAGCTTTTCGCGTTCGTCCGCCGTCTCGACCGATTTCGGCGTGAACTGGGCATCCGCGGCGACGAAGGTGACCTTGGCCGGGACCACATATTGCGGCGCCGGATCGAGGACGAGCCGTGCGTCGTCGCCCATCCTCATTCCGCCCGCCACTTTCGCCGGCAGAAAGACCGTCATGTAGACGTCCGTCACGTCGAGAAGCGTCAGGATCGCCGTCCCCGCGCCGACGACTTCTCCGGGCTGGATGAGCTTGTACTGCACGCGGCCCGAGCGCGGCGCAACCAGAATGGCGTCGTCAAGGACCGTCTGAATTTGTTGAACCGTGGCCGCCGCCGCTTCTATGGCCGCGTCGGCCTGGCTGACGCTTGCGACGGCAGCATTATAACCGGCCTCGCCCGCGTCGAGCTGCGCGCGCGTCTGATCGAGCTGGTCGTTCGAGGCATAGCCCGATTTGTTGAGCTTCGACACGCGCGTGAACTGCCGGCGATAGAGAATCCGCTGCGCCTCGCGCTGCGCGACATTGGCGACGGCTTCTTCCTTCGCGCGGTTGGCGCTTTGCAACTGGGCCTTGGCCTGCAGGAACTGGGCTTCGACGTCGCGCGTATCCATGCGCGCCAGAACGGCCCCTGCCCGCACGAAATCGCCCTCTTCGGCGAGAACTTCCATGACGCGGCCCGATGTCTTGGCCGCGACCTGAACCTGCTCCGCCTCCAGCCGACCGTTGGTCTCGACAAACCCATCCGGCAATCCCGGGTGAGTCCATTGCCACCACGCATAGCCTGCGACGGCGATCAATATCACGGCCCCCAGCGCCGCGAGGAACAGGACCCTCTTACTCATAACCTTCTCCGCGGAACGGGGGTGCTCAGATATCGCCGTCGATGATGGTGTGGAGCGTCTCGATGTCATTGATGACGATCTGATGCGTATTCGGCACGGCGATGATGCCAGCACGTTTGAGATCGCTCAACGCCCGGCAGACCGTTTCGATGGTCAGACCAAGGTAATCGGCGATGTCCTGACGACCCATCGGCAGATCGACGCATGCCTTGCCCAGGGTGTCGGCATCGAGACGTTCGACCATCTGGATCAGGAATGACGCGATGCGTTCCTTGACGGTCTGGCGGCCGAGCATGACCAGATGGCTCTGGGCGCGCGACAGGCGCTGATGAAGCATCTTCGTCAATGTGCGCCGCAGGGCGCCGTCCTCTTCCTCGATGGACCTGACCTGGCTGCGCACATAACGAACGACCGTGACATTCGTGATGGCTTCGGCGCTGAAGGCGTAGTCGTCGAGATCGAGGAAGCCGAAGAGGTCGCCATCGAGATAGAAATCCGCGATCTGCCGGCGACCGTCGGGCAGAAGCTTGCAGAGCCGGACGGCGCCGCTCACAAGTTTGTAAGCGTATTTCGCCGTGTCGCCTTCGTTGAAGATCGTCTCGTTGCGGCCGAAGGCAACCGTGGCGCCCGTGTGGTGAAGGGCAGAGAGTTCATCGTCCGTCTGGATGTTTCGGGCGGCAATGCCCCCGACGATGACCGGCCAAGGACGCTTTGCCAGCGCGCCGCGAACCGTTGTTCCGTTGTGAGCCAGATTGGTCGCCATGACGAACCCCATTTCCCGATTAGCTTGTTCGATAGGGGGATCATGTCGGCCGAAACGCGGCAGCGAAATCCGCAATTCCACCTATAGGTGCTAATACCTATGCGCGGATTCCCTGCAGATTTGCCTGCAAAATGAGGCATTCTTCGTCTGTGAACTTATTTACAGAGCGCACTATTTCGTCGATCGCGTGGACGCAAGGCCCCCGCCGACATCCGCCACAACCGCTTGTGCCGGCCGCTCAGAACCGCCAGGCGAGACCTATATTCCCTGCGATGTCGTAGCTGCCGGCGCGGCCGAATGTGGAGGCGGCGGCGAGGATCAGGTTCAAATCTTCGCCGAGTGCGGCGCTCGCGCCCGCCTGCAGCTTGCCGTAGGTCTCGTGTCCACCACCCTCGATCGGCGTGTAGATCGGCAGGAGCGGCGACTGCGTTTCGGTGACGAGGAGTGTGCGGCTTCCCTCCTTGAATTCATGTTCGAGCGTCAGATTGATATAGGGGCTCGCGGTATCCGTTCCGAAGATACCGGGAAAGCGGAGCTGCAGGCCCGCGCTGCCGGTCAGGGCGTCGATGGACTGTTTGGCGACGTCGAAAGTCAGAAGCGGATCGCCCGTTTCGGTATAGGCGGCGACGTTCGATTTGCGCCAGGCGAGGCCGGCGAGCGGGCCGAACCGGAACGACGTGCCGTCGAAGAGCCAGCCAGCGCGCAGGGCGGCGCCATAACTGTCCGCATGCGTCTTCCCGCGGATCGTATCGACGACGCCCGGACGGTCGAGCCGGTACTCGCCGCGACCATATTGCGCCAGCACGTCGGCAAACCAGTTCGGATAATCGAGGCTCGCATAGGCGGCGAACTGATAATTGTCCGAGCGGATATTCCCGGCGTCGTCGGCAAGCTCCAGATGCGGGTTGGCGTAGTTGAAGGCGAGGCCGATGGAGACATGGCTGTCGAGCAGATAGTCGAGCCCGATGCTGCCGCCGCCACTTGTGTAGCGGTAGTCCGAGGTGTCGGCATTGCCGTCATGCCGGCCGGTCGCGCCCGTGGCCTCCACCGAGAGCAGGAGGCGGCGCGCGCCCATCGCAGGAACATCGCCGGCGGCCGACGCGACATCGACCGAATGCGGAAAGAGCGCGAGACGGTCGGCGGCGGCAAAGCGACGGCTGGCATCGAGGCGCCCGAACAGCATCGTCTCGAAATTCGACGTCATGGATTGCGCGAGGTCGGCCTGCGCCGGAAAGGTCGTCGGCGCCTGCAGGAGATTGTTCATGTATTTCGCGATGACCAGGAAAGCACCCGTCGTCGGATGCAGCCCGTCGAAGGTCGCGTTGGTATATTGCCCCGGCGAGGTCGGCGTCGCGCATTCGGGCGTCCCCTGGCAAGGGGTGGTGACGTCGGCAAAGCCGTAAAGCGCCGGGTTCGCGTTGATCTCTTCCGCCATGCGGCTCAGATTGAAAGTGAAGATCCTGACGCCCGCCTCGGCATAGGGAACGAGACTCTCCTGCACCGCCGGAAAGAGGACCGCGCCGTAAAGCTTGGCGGCGTCGATCGCCTCCTGCCCGAGAGAGCCGCTGGCGATGTTCGGGATCACGCTCGGATCGTCGAAGGTGCTCAGCATGAAGTTTCGAGCGCCGGCGTCGACGAGCTTGCCGATACCCGCCTCGATGTTTGCGGCCGCGGTCAGCGCGGTCGCGGGAGCGTCGGCGACGCTCAATCCGCCGGACGACATGCCGCCGTCGTTTCCGCCGATATTGATGACGACGAGATCGCGGGCGCCATATGTCTGACCGTGAGAGAGCGACCAGTCGATCTGTTCGCCATAGCCGAGCATCAGCGGCGGAAAGCCGGAGCCGGAATTCGCACCTGCAAAAGCGTAGTTGAGCATGCCTTCGTCGGGGATGCCGAGCAACGACTGCAGCGCCGTCGGATAGACCAAAAAGCCGAGCGGGCCGAGCCCGGTCGTCGAATGCCGCGGATAGTCCTCACCCGGCACGATCAGCGCACCGTTGACCAGGTTGCCATTGTCGGCATAGCTGTCGCCGAAGACGATGATCTGTCCATATTGCTCTTGTGCCGCGGCGGGCATCGCCATCGCAAACAGGCTTCCAAGAGCCGCGGCGAGCAACGACGGCAAGCCGGGCGACGCCGGGCGAGACGACAGCGGGCGCGCGCCCGGACGTGCAAACATCTTCATGATCCCCCCAAACCTTATTGTTCTCATTCTTCGCGGTTGGGAAAATTTTTCAAGCTTAACTCGCGGCATTCCAGCTCCCTGGCCCGCCTGCGACAGAAAGAACGGTGAATTTCCAGCCCCCATGCGTAAAAGACACAGGGGCTCGCATATCCGGCGAACGCAGCGAAACGACATGCGCTCCGCATAGGGATCATATGGACGTCATTGCGCCCGCATGACGTCCTCGGTGATACGCCATGCACCGTCGAGCCAGGCGACGATTTCATGCGCCGCCGGATGGTCGATCGCCCCATATTTGCCGCGCAGATGCGCCGCCGACTCGCCGAGCTGGTCGAGGCCCACATCCTGAAGCAGGATCAGGTCGCGGCGCAAGCGCGCGGCGAAGTCCGCCCCGAGGACGGCGGAGGCGGCCGTCTCGAAGGCCTTGCCATATTGATAATCCGCACCAAGACGGTAGCTTTCGGCAAGCGTCAACGCCGGAATGCGCGTCAGCACCGGCTGCAGGGCGGGGTTGACGCCATGCGCGGCAATCCAAGGCGCAATCGAGGCCGGGCGGCCGGTGAAGGCGCGCAGATGGAGAAAAGGCGACATGCGCGGCCCGTCATTGACCGGATAATTGTCCCAGAGGAATGGCTTGCGGCGCAGCTCCTCGCCGACACGGGCGAGATGGCCGGGGCTGTATTCGCGCGAACAGACTTCCTCGCCCGTCCAGAAAATCCCGATGGCGGGATCGAGCAATTCACCCAGCTTCCGAAGATAGCCTTCGGGCCTGCGGCCGAAGAGGCGGTCGAGCACCGGATCGTCGGTGTAGTAGCTGGGGCACATGACAATACGGCTCGCGCGGGTGCGGCTCGCGGCCCAGTCGACGACCGCCACCTGCGCCTCGGCGAGATCGGGCTGGCTCCCTTCCATATCGTCGAAGAGGATCGCGAGGTCATCGACGCCGAGCGCGTCGAAAAAGGCGAGCTTGCGCGCCAGCGCCTCTTTCGCGTCGGCATTGAAGTCGCGATAGATCTCGTAAGGGCTCAGGCCGACGCCGAAGCGTACGCCGGCGCCACGGCAATGCGCCGCGAGAGCCGCAAGGCCGTCCGCCATGTCGCGCGGATGATCCTCCTGCCAGCGGCGGCGCAAAAACGGATCGGCTTTCGGGGCATAGAGATAGAAGCCATAGCCATAGGGCGCGAGGAAGGACACCGTCTCCGCGCGGACGGCCCAGCTCCAGGGCCTGCCGTAATAGCCTTCGATGATGCCCAGCTCGACCGTCATGTCCCCTCCACCCTGCGAAACGGGGCAAAGCTACATCGCGTGTCGCCGACACGACCAGCGAAAGCGTGTGTCGGGATGAAGCATTTTCGCCCTCATCCATGAAATGGCGCTTCCCGTCCAACCGCTTGTCATTCTCCGGTGCTAGCGTACGCGGCAGGCCCTTTACAACATGGAAGGCATACCGCCATGAGCAGCTTCACGACGAAGGACGGCACGGAGCTCTATTACAACGACTGGGGCACGGGACAGCCCGTCGTCTTCAGCCACGGCTGGCCGCTCAGCGCGGACGCCTTCGAAAGCCAGATGTTCTTCCTCGCCTCGCAGGGTTATCGCTGCATCGCCCATGACAGGCGCGGACACGGGCGCTCGAGCCAGCCCTGGCAGGGCAACGACATGGACACCTATGCCGACGATCTCGCCGAGCTCGTCGCGCATCTCGACCTCAAGGACGCGATCCATGTCGGCCACTCGACCGGCGGCGGCGAGGTCGCGCGCTATATCGGCCGCCACGGCACGCAGAGGGTTGCCAAGGCCGTTCTGATCGGCGCCGTGCCGCCGTTGATGCTGAAGACGCCGGCCAATCCGGGCGGCCTGCCGATCGAGGTTTTCGACGGCATCCGCGCCGGCGTCGTCGCCGACCGCTCGCAATTCTTCAAGGACCTCACCCTGCCCTTCTACGGCTACAACCGGCCGGGCGCCAAAGTCTCGGAAGGCATCCGCGAAAGCTTCTGGCTGCAGGGCATGATGGCGGGCTTTCCGGCCTCCTATTTCTGCATCAAGGCCTTCTCGGAGACGGACCTCACCGAGGACCTGAAGAAGTTCGACGTGCCGACGCTGATCCTGCATGGCGACGACGACCAGATCGTGCCGATCGGCGCTTCCGCGATGCTGTCGTCGAAACTCGTCAAAGATGCGACGCTGAAAATCTATCCGGGCTTCTCGCACGGCATGTGCACGGTCAACGCGGAGACGATCAACGCCGACCTCCTCGCCTTCATCAAGGCGTGAGGCCTCCGGCGTTCAGGATCGTGACCCGGCGTCGCCCGCAAGGCGGCGCCGGACGGTTGCCGGCTATCGGCCAAAATGAATTATCGGGGGATTGGTGCGCCGAGAAGGATTCGAACCTCCGACCCTCAGATTCGTAGTCTGATGCTCTATCCAGCTGAGCTACCGGCGCTAACCGAAGGACGCAAGGCCGAAGCCGCGTCTCAAGGGCGGCGCCACTCTTAAAGGGAAGCGCCGTCGAAGGCAAGGGGTGCCGTCAGGCTTTTCGGCGTCTTTATTTTCCGTAGCGGTCCCTGTAAGCCACGGACGCACCTAGGCTTTCCGCCTCATAGACGCCGCGGGCAATCGAACGGGCCACGCAATCGGCAGCGACCGAGCCGAGCCAGGCGAGCCGGGCGGCGCGGTTTTCCGGGCCGAGCGGTCTTTTCCCCGTCGCCAGCACGAAAATCACGTCGCCATCGACCGGCGCGTGAACCGGTCGCACCGCGCGGGCGAGCCCGTCCTGCGCCATGATCGCGACACGGCGCGCCTCGGCCGGCGTGAGGTCCGCGTCGGTGGCGACGACGCCGATCGTGGTGTTGGTGCCGGGGGCGATGCCGGCAAGCGCCGCCTTCGTCTCGTCGAAGGGGTCGCGCGTCGCGAGGCCCGTCATGTCGGTCGGCCAGCCGCGCGCGCCGAACTCGCCGTCGATCTCGTAAGGCGCCGCCCAGAAGGCGCCGCTTCCCGGCATCACCACCGAGCCGAAAGGATTGACGGCGATCAGGGCGCCGACGGTGAAGCCCTCGCCCGTCGCCGAGGCCGAGCCGAGGCCGCCCTTGAGCGTGCCCGCTCGCGCGCCGAACCCCGCACCCGCATTGCCGAGCTTGAAATCGCGTCCGGCGTTCTCGCAGGCGGCGCGGCCCAGGGCTCGATAGGGCGGCTCCTCGCCCCAGTCCTTGTCGCCGCCATTGGTTAGGTCGAAGAGGATGGCGGCGGGAACGACCGGCGCGACCTTGGGCGAATTTCCGAGCGCAAATCCGCGCCCGCGCGCGCCAAGCCAGGCCACCGCGCCCGAGGCCGCGTCGAGCCCGTAGACCGAGCCGCCCGAGAGCACGAGCCCATGCACGGCATCGACGAGGCAGGTCGGATCGAGCGCGTCCGTCTCGCGCGTGCCGGGCCCGCCGCCGCGCACATCGACGGCGGCGACCGCCTGCGTGTCCGGCAGCACAACGGTGACGCCGCTCCGCATACGCACATCGTCGGCATTTCCGACACAGATGCCGTCCACATCGGTGATGAGGTTGAGCTTTCCCTTGCGGATGGTGCCGATGTTCATAAGCTGTCCCCGGATGGCCGCTTGGGCAGGGTGGGCGATGGCGGCGACGAGTGAAGGGGATTAGGTGATGCCGCTCAAGCGAATTCTGCCGGTCATTCTGGCGGCTCTTCTCGTCGTCGTGCTGTCGCTCTGGTGGACATTCGGCGAGGGCACGCGGCACGCCTATATGGTCGCCGCCGCCAACCCCTATGCGAGCGACGCGGGCGCCGAGATTCTCAAGGAAGGCGGCAGCGCCGTCGATGCGGCCATCGCCGTTCAGGCGGTGCTGACGCTCGTCGAGCCCGAATCATCGGGGCTCGCCGGCGGCGCCTTCATGCTGCATTGGTCGCCGGCCAGCGGAGAGCTCGACGCCTATGACGGCCGCGAGACGGCGCCGGCGGGCGCAACGCCCGACATGTTCCTCGACGCGGACAAGAAACCCTTCGGCTTCCGCGACGCCGTGCTGAGCGGCCGCTCGGTCGGCACGCCCGGCGCGGTGCGGCTTCTCTGGCTTGCACACCAGAAGCACGGGAAATTGCCCTGGGCCGATCTCTTCGAGCCGGCGATCCGGCTCGCGACGGAGGGCTTCAAGGTCTCGCCGAAACTCGCCGAGGCGATCGGGCGCGATCCGGTGCTCGCAACGCTTCCCGTGGTGCAGGATTATTTCTTCACGAAGGACGCGGAGGGCAACCGCGTACCGCTTCAGGCCGGCGCGGTGCTGAAGAACCCCGAACTCGCCGAGACGCTGAAGATCATCGCAGAAAAGGGCGCGGACGGCTTCTATGCCGGAACGGTCGCGCAGAAGATCGTCGACGCGGTCGCGCATGTCCCCTCCCTGCCCGGCACGCTGTCGCTCGCCGACCTCGCCGCCTATCAGGCGAAGGAACGCGAGCCCCTCTGCCGCGCCTATCGCGACCACCGTATCTGCACAATGCCGCCGCCGACATCGGGCGGCATCTCGACGCTGCAGATTCTCGGCATTCTCGAAAACTTCGACATGGGCCAGATCGAGCCCATGTCTCTCACCGCCGTGCATTTCATCGCCGAGGCCGAGAAGCTCGCCTATGCGGACCGGGCGAAATTTATCGGCGATCCCGATCAGGTTCATGTGCCCGTGGACTCGCTGCTCGAGGCGACCTATCTCAGGAAGCGCGCGGCGCTCATCGACCCGAGCCAGTCGATGGGACAGGCGGCGCCGGGCCAGATTTCCGACCGCCGTGCCGACGCCTACGGTCTCAATGGGGACATGTCGCGGCCTTCGACCAGCCATTTCAGCATTTACGATTCGAGGGGCGACGTCGTCTCTATGACCACCTCCGTCGAGGGGCCTTTCGGCAGCCATCTCATGGCCGCCGGCATGATCCTCAACAATCAGCTCACGGACTTTTCATTCGTGCCGGAAGTGAACGGGGCGCCCGTGGCCAACGCGATCGCGCCGGGCAAGCGGCCCCTGTCGGCCATGGACCCCGTCATCGTCTTCGACAAGGACGGCGATTTCTTCGCCGCCGTCGGGTCGCCCGGCGGCAGCCGCATCATCGGCTATGTGACCGAGACGTTGATCGCGCTCCTCGACTGGCATATGGACATGCAGAGCGCCGTGGCGCTGCCGCGTTTCGTCGATCGCAACGGCGCGCTGGAGATCGAACAGGGCACAACCCTCGAAAGACTCACGCCGCAACTCACACAGCTCGGACATGAGGTGAAGCCCGTCGAGTTGAAGAGCGGCTTGCACGGCATCCGCCTCACCGCGCAAGGGCTCGACGGCGGCGCCGATCCGCGCCGCGACGGCACGGTGGTCGGGGGATTGCACTGAGAAGCGTCAGTCCCTGGCCGCCGCGTAAGCGAGGCCGAGGAGCGCCGTGTCGCCGCGCATGATGGCATGGACGGGGACCGCGGCGAGGTAGCTCTCGAAGCGGCCTTTCGCCTCGAAATGTCGGCGGAAGAGCGCCTCGTCGAAAAGTCCGCAGCGGCGTTCGATCCAGCCGGGCACGATGCCGCCGCCGATGAAGAGGCCGCCCTTCGCGCCGAGCGTCAGCGCGAGATTGCCGGCGACCGCGCCGAGCCAGCCGCAGAACATCGAAACGGCCTCGATGGCGAGCGCCGAGCTTTTCGCTTCGGCCCAGTCGGAAATATCGGCGCCCGTCGGATGGCTGTCGACAGCGACGCCGTCGAGGGCGGCAAGCGACATGTAGAGCGAGACGAGGCCGGGGCCGGAAAGCACGCGCTCGACAGAGACGCGTCCGTGAATGCCCATCAGATGCGTAAGGACGGCGAGTTCGCGCGCGTCGGTCGGCGCGAGATCGACATGACCGCCCTCGCCGGGAACGGCGACGTAGCGGCCATGCCCGTCGGGCACGAGCGCGGCGACGCCGAGGCCGGTGCCTGCGCCAAGAATGCCGATGGGCGCGCGAGGATCGGCGGTGCCGCCGCCGACCGCATGGAGATCGGCCGGCGTCAGATGCGGCACGGCGAGCGCGAGCGCGGCGAAATCATTGACGAGCAGCGGTCGCGCGACGCCGGTCGCGGCCGCGAGCGCCGTTACCGAGACGTCCCAGGGGCAATTCGTCATGTGAATGCGCGCCTGCGCACCCTCGCCGATGACGGGCCCCGCCGCGCAAACGGCCACCGCGTCGAGAGAAGGCCTGCCCTTGCGATCCAGAAAGACGTCGAGCGCCGCTTCAAGGCCCAAATAATCGGCCGTCTGGAAAATTACGGGCGCTTCGATGTCGATATCGCCGCCGCGGAAGCGGGCCAGCGCGAAACGGGCATTGGTGCCGCCGATGTCGGAGACCAGAAAGAGACGATCGCTCACGCTCATTGGGCCGCGACGCCCGGCGTCGTCGATCTATTTCCTTCGGCCTCGCGGCAATCGAGCATCGTTCCCTCTCCCGGTATGCAGACGCGGAATGTCGTGCCCTTTTCCCCCGTCGTCAACATGTCGATGCGGCCGCCATGTCCGCGCGCGAGTTCGTCGGCGATGGCAAGGCCGAGGCCGGTGCCGCCCGCCCGTGCACTGCCGGCGAAGGGCTCGAAAAGATGGGCGCGCGCCTTTTCGGGAAGACCCGGCCCCGTATCGGCGATGTCGATATGAACATGATCGCCGGCCCGGCGGGCGCTTATGCGGATTTCGCCCTCGCCCGCGCTCCCGTCCTGAATGGCCTGCACCGCGTTTCGGCCGAGATTGAGCAGAATGCGAAAGAGATGGTCGCGGTCGGCCACGAGTTCAAAATCGCGAGGCACGTCGTTCATCCAACGCGTGCCACCGTCGACGGGAAGGCCGACGAGTTCGCACACGTCATCGACGAGGGGCGCAAGCAGGACCGGTGCGCGATGCGGCGGTTCCTCGTCGGCGCGACCGAAGCGAAGCGTCTTCGTGCAGAGGTCGATCGCGCGGTCGATCGAGGCGAAGAGACGCGGCGCCAGGTGCTGCACCGTCGGGTCGTTCACCGCGCCGATACGGTCGGAGATCAGTTGCGCATTGGCGAGGATGTTGCGGAGATCGTGATTGATCTTGCTCACCGCGGCGCCGAGAGAGGCAAGATGCGCGCGCTGGTTCAGCGTGGCGCGGATTTCGCGTTGCATGGCGCCCAGTTCGCGCTCGGCGACGCCGATCTCGTCCTCCCGCGCGGAGGGCGCGATGAGGCGGCGGGCATCTTCAGGGTTCTCGCGGAAGGCGACCATGTTTTCGGTGATGCGGCGCATCGGCCGCACGAAAACGAGATGCAGCACCAGATAGACGAGGCTCGCGGTCATGATGGAAATCACGAGGGAGAGCCAGAAGATGTTGGTTCCATAGCGCAGCATGGCCTGGCGCAGCGGCGTTTCGCCGACGACGATCTCGATGAAATCGCCGGCGCCGAAGCGCGGAGAGCCCGTCACCTCGATCACCCGCCCGTCGCCCGCGAAGAGCGTGTGGAACGCATCCATGATCAGCATCGGCGCCATTGCGTCGCGCAGGTCGTAGCGCGCGTCGATCTCGGGCGGCATCTTCTCGCTCAGGATCAGCCGGTGCCGCTCGTCGCGATGAAGCGAGACGGCATAGACCTGCGCGTTCTCGAGAAGCTCCTGTTGCAGGGCCGGCGAGATCATGTTGTCCGGCGTCGCCTCGAGCGCGAGCGCCGCGATCTGGGCCGCGTTCAGACGCTGTTCGAGCCACATCTTGCGGAAATTGGCGATGGACGGAACGAAGATCAGCACTTCGCTCAGCATCACGAAGAGGATGGTGAGGACGAGCAACCGCCGCGACAGGCTCTGACCCAGCCTGAAGCCGGGGCGCCTGAAACCGCTGCGCAAGCGCCCGACCCTGCCGTTCTCGATTTCGCTTTCGGCCATTCCGCTCCGCTCCCGCCCGGCCGCAATCCGCCAAGGCGATCTTATCGCAAATATGACGGGAGGGAGGAAGCCGGACGGCCGGCTATGCGCTCGTTGGGCCTCCGCCTCTTAGCCGAAGAGGCCGAGAAAGCGGACGATGGCGCGGGTTTTGGCGCTGAAGAGCGTCGGTGTGTAATAAGAGGAGGCGGCGCGTTTCGAGATTTCGGACAAGGTCGGATAGGGAGCGACGATGCCGGCCATGGCCGAGAGCTTCAGCGCCTGCGATTTCGCCAGCACCCAGGGCAGGATCAGTTCGCCCGCATGAGGACCGACGATGGTGCAGCCGAGGATGCGGCTGTGCATGTCGGTGACGAGCTTGATCTCGCCTTCCGTCTCGCGCTCCGCCTGGGCACGGTCGTTCTCGGCGAGATGCCAGCGCAGCACGTTGATCTTCATGTGACGAGCGCGGGCTTCGGCCTCGGTGATGCCGACATGGGCGAGTTCGGGATCGGTGTAGGTGACCCATGGAATCGCACCGTAATCGACCTTCGCCGGCAGGCGGAAGAGCGCGTTACGGATGACGATGCCGGCGTGATAATTCGCGACATGGGTGAACTGCAATCCGCCGATCGCATCGCCGATGGCGAAGACCCGCTTGTTCCTGGTGCGCAGCCGGTCGTCGACCTTGATGCCATGCGCGTCGGTCTCGATACCGGCCTTGTCGAGATCGAGGCCGTCGGTGGTCGGCTTGCGGCCCGTCGCGACGAGGAGATGCGTGCCCTCGATCGTGCTGGTCGTGCCGCCTTCCTCGACGGTGACGGAGATCCGACCGGCCTCGCCTTCGACGCGGGCGACCTTCGCGCCTTCGCGGATGTCGACGCCCTCGCGGATCAGGCGGTCGGCGACGAAGGCGGAAAGCTCGGGATCGTCCTTCGCCAGAACCTTCGCGGCCTCGATGACGGTCACTTTCGAGCCGAGGCGGCGATGGGCCTGCGCGAGCTCCATGCCGATGGGACCGCCGCCGATGACGATCAGATGATCCGGACGCGTCGTATTGTTGAAAATCGTTTCGTTGGTGAGGAACGGCACGCTGTCGAGACCCGGGATCGGCGGCACGGCGGGATGGGAGCCGGTGGCGACGACGAAACGCCTGGCTCTTATTTCCTTGCGGCCGGCGACGACGGTGCGCGCGTCCTTGAAGCGGGCATGCTCCTTGATGACGGTGACGCCGAGACCTTCGAAGCGAGCGATGGAATCGTTCGGCGCGATCGCCGCGATCACGCCCTTCACATGCGCGTTCACCTTCTCGAAATCGACCTTGGGCTTTGCCTTGCCGATGCCGAAAGGCTCGCCCTCGCCCATCATGTAGGCGTGTTTGGCGGCGGCGAGCAGCGCCTTCGACGGCACGCAGCCCGTATTGAGGCAATCGCCGCCCATTTCGCCGCGTTCGATGAGCACGGTACGAGCGCCCATCTGCGCCGCGCCGGCCGCGACCGACAGCCCTCCGGACCCTGCGCCGATGACACAGATATCGGCCTTGATCGTTTGCGCCATGTTCGGAATTCCGTTCAGTTCTTGCGAAGCCGGCGATAAAGCGCCGGAAGGAGGGAGAGAAGCGCGAGCGCCAATATAGGAAGGATCACCTGCGGCTCGAAGATCAAACCGAGGTTCGGACTTTCGCCGCGATCGAAGACGGCGCCGAGGCCCGCGCCGAGACTCGCGAAAACGAACGTCCCCGGGATGATGCCGATGAAGGTCGCCGCGATGAAGGTCGAAAGCCGCACACCGAGAAAGGCCGGCGCAAGATTGACCAGCACGAAGGGGAAGGCCGGCACGAGGCGCAGGAAGAGAAGATAGCTGAAGGCATTGGCGCGGAAGCCTTCTTCCATCCGCGCGACGGCGGAGCCTGCCTTGGCGCGCAGGAGATCGCCCAGTGCCGATTTCGCCGCGATGAAAAGAACGGTCGCGCCGGCCGTGGCGGCGATGACGGTCGCCGTTCCGCCGAGGATCGTGCCGAAGAGGAAACCGCCGGTCAGCGTCGCGATCAAGGCGCCGGGCAGCGAGAAGGCGACCATCAGGGCATAAAGCGCCATGTAGACGAGGAGCGCCCAAAGCCGGTTCGCCGCGACCCAATCGGCCAGCGCCTGGCGATTGTCGCGCAACGTATCGAGCGTCACATAGCGGTGGAGGCCGAGCGCGAAGAAGAGGCCGAAGCCCAGCGCCAGCACCGCCAGCGGCCAGAGGCGGCGGATCGAGAGGCGGCGCGCCGCGTCGGATGCCGGTGGATCTACTGTCATCGCCTCATTATCCTTTGCGAGGGTCGCGGCCGAATGGAACATAAAGAGAACATTCCTTTCACCGGCATTGGCCGAGACCATACGCGAAATTCGGCGCGGCGCAGCCGGCGAGCTTGCCGCCTCACCCGATTGTGAGCGGAGTTCAGGCGCCGTGAGACCGGCCTCTTTCATTGACTTCGGGCGGATTTATCGACTATACACCCCGCCAGACAGCCGTCAGGCGGCAACGCCGACGGCCTTTGTATTCCTGGCACCCCGAGGTGCCGGCAGGAGCAGCCCGAAAACGGGCGGGTTCCCGCCAGATCCGCCGGAGAAGAGACGTGAAACGCACCTATCAACCGAGCGAACTCGTCCGCAAGCACCGCCACGGTTTCCGTGCGCGCATGGCGACGAAGGGCGGCCGCAAGGTTATCGCTGCCCGCCGTTCGCGTGGACGCAAGCGGCTTTCGGCCTGATACGGCGACCCTTCTCCCGCGGGATTTCCGCGTGAACGGGCCGATACGCGAGGCCCCCTGGACAGCCATATGACCCGCCGCACCGACATCGCCAGATTGCGGAAGCGGCGCGACTTTCTCGCCGCCGCGGGAGGACGCAAATGGGCGGCGACGGGTCTCGTCCTGCAGGCGCTCGACCGCGCCGACGAGACCGAACCCCGCGTGGGCTTCACCGTTACCAAGAAAGTCGGCGGTGCCGTTGTCCGCAATCGCGCCAGGCGGCGCCTTAAGGCCGCCGCCTCCGAAATCCTTCCCGTTGCCGCCAAACAAGGCTACGACTACGTGCTCGTTGGCCGTGCGAGCACGTTGACGCGTGCATGGCCCGATCTCCTCGACGACCTGCGGGCCGCCATGACGAAAGTTCATGGCGCCAGACTTCACGGGCCGCAGCGCTCCGCGCGCGGCCACTCCTCCCAACGAGGCTCCGAGGACCGATCAGGTTCCGAGAGCAAGGAAGACACGTTTCATGGGTGACAATCGCAATTTTCTCATCGCCATCCTGCTGTCGGTGCTCGTCTTCGTGGGCTGGCAGCATTTCGTGGTGACGCCGCGCATGGAGGCGGAAAAGGCGCGCCAGGCTCAAACACAGCCGACCCAGTCCCAGGCGACCGGCGCAAATGGCGCCAAGCTTCCCGAGGTGCAGGGCGGCCCGGCCTCCGTGCCGTCGAGCGGGGCGACGATCGCCGCGATGCAGCTCACCCGCGACGAAGCGCTGAAGCAGAGCCCGCGCGTCGCCATCAACTCCGATGAGGTCGACGGCTCGATCTCGCTCAAGGGCGCGCGCATCGACGATCTCCATCTGCGCAAATATCGGGAAACGGTCGACAAGACGAGCCCCGAGATCACGCTGCTTTCGCCGGCCCGCAGCGACAAGCCCTACTTCGCCGAATTCGGCTATGTCGCGGCGCCGGGCACGCAGACGAAACTTCCCTCGAGCGACACGCCCTGGCAGGTCGCGGCGGGCGAGCAGCTCACGCCGAAGACGCCGCTGACGCTCGTCTGGGACAATGGCGAGGGTCTCGTCTTCCACCGCACGATTTCGCTCGACGAGCATTTTCTTTTTACCATCTCCGACACCGTCGAGAACAAGTCGGGCGCGGCCGTCACGCTTTATCCTTACGGCCTCGTTTCGCGCACGGGCCAGCCCGACACCAAGGCTTTCTACATCCTGCATGAAGGCTTCATCGGCGAGTTCAAGACCAATGGCGAGACGGCGATCAAATACGCCTCCGCCGTCAAGGACGGCGCGCAGACCGTTTCCGACAGCGAAGGCTGGCTCGGCATCACCGACAAATACTGGGCGACGGCGCTGGTGCCGGAAGCGGGCCGCGCCTTCGTCGCGCATTTCAACGCCGAGCCGGGCGCGACGCCCGATCCGCAGCATGAACGCTTCCAGGCGGATTTCCGCTACGAGGCGCTGACCGTCGCGCCCAATTCGAGCGCCACCGTCAACAACCGCCTCTTCGCGGGCGCCAAGGTTTCCAAGATCATCGATCAGTACAAGGATCAGGGCATCTATCGCTTCAACCTGCTGATCGACTGGGGCTGGTTCTGGTTCCTGACGCAGCCGGTGTTCAAGGCGATCGATCTCATCGCGCGCGAGGTCGGCAATTTCGGCATCGCGATCCTGATCATCACCGTGCTCTTCAAGGCCGCCTTCTTCCCGCTCGCCAATCGCTCCTATGAGTCGATGTCGAAGATGAAGAAGTTGCAGCCCGAGATGGAACGCATCAAGGAAGTCCACAAGGACGACAAGATGCGCCAGCAGCAGGAGATCATGGAGCTCTACAGGAAAGAGAAGGTCAATCCGATCGCCGGCTGCCTGCCGATGGTGATCCAGATTCCGGTCTTCTTCTCGCTCTACAAGGTTCTCTTCGTCACCATCGAAATGCGGCATGCGCCGTTCTTCGGCTGGATCCACGATCTCTCGGCGCCGGATCCGACGACGATCTTCAATCTCTTCGGTCTCATCCCGTGGATGCCGCCGGCCTTCCTGATGATCGGTCTCTGGCCGCTCATCATGGGCTTCACCATGTTCGTGACGCAGCGCATGAACCCCGCGCCCGCCGACCCGATCCAGCAGCAGATCTTCACCTGGATGCCGGTGATCTTCACCTTCATGCTGGCGAGCTTCCCGGCCGGTCTCGTCATCTACTGGGCCTGGAACAACACGCTCTCGGCGCTGCAGCAGGGCATCATCATGCGGCGGCAGGGCGTGCCGATCGAGATTTTCAGCAATCTCGGCTTCGACAAGATCTTCGCGCGGCGCGGTGCCGGCGACGACAAGCCGTGACGTCATGACCGGCAAGGGGCCCAACACGTCGGAAAGCCCGGCGCCGGAGAAGGCGAGCCTCGAAGGCAAGGGGCTCGTCACGCAGAGCCTCGAAGCCGGGCGCAAGCTCTTTGCGGGGCCGTGCGAATTCATGCGCGGGGTCGTCGATCTCGACGGTCTCCCGCCGATCAGCGCCCCCGAGATCGCCTTTGCCGGCCGCTCCAATGTCGGCAAGTCGAGCCTCGTCAACGCGCTGACCGGCCGCTCGACGCTGGCGCGTACCTCGAACACGCCGGGCCGCACACAGCAATTGAACTTCTTCGCGCTCGGCCAGCCCGAACAGCCCGCCCTCGTTCTCGTCGACCTGCCGGGCTACGGCTATGCGCGCGAGACCAAGGCGACCGTCGCCGCCTGGACGCGGCTCGTGATGGACTATCTCCGGGGCCGGACCTCGCTCCGCCGGGTCATCGTGCTCATCGACGCGCGGCATGGGCTGAAGGAGAACGATCACGAGACGATGAAGCTGCTCGACACCGCCGCCGTCTCCTACCAGGTCGTGCTCACCAAGACCGACAAGCTGAAGCCCGGCGAACTCGCCCAGCGGCTCGAAGAGGTCAAGGCCGGCGTCCGGCGCCATGTCGCGGCCCACCCGACGGTGATCGCAACCTCCTCCGTCAAGGGCGAGGGCATCGCCGAGCTCAGGGCCGAAATTGCCGGATTGGCCGATCCGCAAGCCATCGGCTATAAAGCGCGGGAACAATAAGCGGGGAGCGCGCTCTTCATGTCGGACCACCACCACACGCATAACCCGGCCGAAGACGCCAAGGACATGGAGCGGGCGCGGGTGCTCTCCGAGGCGCTGCCCTTCATGCAGCAATACGACAAGAAGACCATCGTCGTGAAATATGGCGGTCATGCCATGGGCGACGAGGCGCTGGGTCTCGAATTCGCGCGCGACATCGTGCTGCTGAAGCAGTCGGGTGTCGATCCGATCGTCGTGCATGGCGGAGGCCCGCAGATCGGCGCGATGTTGACGCGGCTCGGCATCAAGAGCGAGTTTTCCGGCGGGCTGCGCATCACCGACAAGGCGACCGTCGAGGTCGTCGAGATGGTGCTGGCCGGCTCGATCAACAAGAATCTCGTCTCGCTCCTCAACCGCGCCGGCGGTCAGGCCGTCGGACTCTGCGGCAAGGACGGCAATCTCATCGTCGCGAAAAAGGTCGAGCAGAAGATTCACGACCCGGAATCGAACATCGAGAAAATCCTCGATCTCGGCTTCGTCGGCGAGCCGGCGAAGATCAATCCGCAGATACTGCAGACGATCATCGCATCGGACATCATCCCGGTGATCGCGCCTGTCGGCGTCGCGCCGAACGGCGACACCTACAACATCAACGCCGACACGGCGGCCGGCGCCATCGCCGGCGCAATGGGCGCGACGCGCCTCCTCCTCCTCACCGACGTGCGCGGCGTGCTCGACAAGCAGGGCAACCTGATCGAGGAGCTGACCGTCGACGAAGCCAAGGCGCTCATCAAGGACGGCACGATCTCCGGCGGCATGATCCCAAAGATCGAAACCTGCATCGACGCGGTCGAGGGCGGCGTCGAGGCCGTCGTCATCATCGACGGGCGGGTCCGCCACTCGGTGTTGCTCGAGCTCTTCACCGAGCACGGTGCCGGCACGCTGATCCAGAAGAAGGCCTCGGCTTGAGGGGAGCGGGGCAATGCCTCTTTCTCAAGCCCTCCCCCCTTGAGGGGGAGGGTTGGGAGGGGGGTAGGCGCCGGGCAAGGAAGAAGAAGGAGTCTTCCGAAGAAGCCCCCCCACCCGGAACGCTGCGCGTTCCGACCTCCCCCTCAGGGGGGGAGGTAAAAGTCTTCGCATGCATCGCCCTCCTCTGCCTGCTCTTCCTCCCCTCTCCCGCCCATGCCGACTACAAGCTCTGCAACGCGACGAGCTATGTATTGCAGGGGGCAGTCGGACTGCAGGGCGAGGCGCCGGCAACCGAATGGCATTCGCAAGGGTGGACGCGCGTCCTGCCCGGAAGCTGCGCCAGCCTGCTCGCTGGCCCGGTCAAAACCGCGAGCTATTTCGTCTTCGCGCGGTCGATGGACGTGCATCAGGGGCCGGCGAAATACTTCTCCGGCAATGAACGCTTCTGCACGATCCCGAAAGACTTCTTCATTACCGGCCGCGACAACTGCGCGCTGCGCGGCTACGAGTCGAACGAGTTCATCCGCGTCGAGGCGCGAGCGGGCGACGACTGGACGACGACCTTCGGCGAGCCGCGCAATTATTCGCTCGACGAGGCCCGCGTCGCCGGCGTGCAGCGGCTGTTGCACGACAACGGCTTCCGCATCGCCAAGATCGACGGTTATGCGGCCAAGGCGACGCTGCGCTCGGTGATGGCCTTTCAGCGGGCAACCGGGCACGAGCCCACGGGCGAGATCGACGAGACGCTGATCGGCCAGCTCATTGCGGGCGCCGAGGAGGAGCAGAAGCGCAGCGGACTCAATCTCTGCAACAAGACGAACTATCTCATCTGGGCGGCGGTGGGCTTCCGCGGACCGGAGGACGACATGTCGAGCGGGTGGATTCGCATCGAACCATCGGCTTGCGTCAAGGCGATCAAAGGCAAGCTCACGCAGCCGAGCTACGCCATCTATGCCGAAGCCGTGGACGACAAGGGCCAGATGGCGCGCCAGGACGGCCGCCCACTCGTCTGGTCGGGGACGGAAAGCTATTGCACCAAGACCACGCGATTCGAGATCAGGGGGCGCGACGCCTGCGTCTCGCGCGGCTATGACGAGAAGCGCTTCATGCGCGTCGACACAGGCGGCAAGCCCGTCTTCGACGTGACGCTGAAATAGGTTCTCAGCTTTCGGGAATGCCGAAATATTGCAGATGCCAGAGCATCTCCGGCTCCTCCATCGGATAGCCGATGCCGGCGCGCGGAAGGACGCGGGCGTCGATCGGAACATTCGCAACAAAAATCTGGATTGCGAGCGCCGTGCGCATCGTAAGACCCGCCTTCCAGCAAAGCGCCGCGATACCCTTCCCGCTCTTCACGTCGATAACGCGAGCGACGATCGGCTCCGGTGCGCCGCAGAGAAGCGAGAGGGAGAGCGTCACCGCGCTCTTCTGCTTCAGGGACGCGGCCTTGGTGACGAGATCGTCGCCAAGCGTTCCGGCAGCGAAGGCTTTCTTGACGCCGGCGAGGATCGCGTCGGGCGCCGTGTCCGGCGCATCGCCTTCGATACGGGTCTGGGTGCGCGCCTTCAGCCATGTCTGGGTTTCGGCGTCGAGCTTGTGGCGCCGGCCGATCTCCTCGACCAGCGCTCGCGAAACAAAAACCGCGATGCGCCGGATGGCGCGGAGCGACAACGCCGGCCGCATGACAAGCGGCAGGTGCCAGGCCTCGATCGTCGCGGCTTCGGAGACGATCCGGTCGAGCGTGTCCTCGCGAATGTCGGCGCGCGGATTGGCGAGGAGCTGGGCGATGGCCGGGATGTCGAGCGTCGCGACGATGGCATCGGCAAGGCCGCCGCCGACCTCGCGGCGCCGGGCGATGGCTTCAATGGCGCCCTGGACACGCGTCGTCGCCACGATCTCGATAAGGTCTTCGTCGGAGAGAAGCGGCGAATATTCGAGCACCGGTCCACAGACCACGAGTTCCGCGTCCCGAGCGAGCCGCACCGCCAGACGTTTGGGAATATTCGGGCAGGATTTGATTTCCTCGGCGACGATACGGCGCACGCGCACGAGTTCGTCGCGGGCGAGCTTTTCGAGAAGCAGCATCATGCGGTCGCGCATGTGGCTGCGCTCTCGTTCGGACATGTCGGGCACGATGCGGGCGATCTTGCGCGCCAGCTCGGCGCGCACCTCGCCGTCGCGATCGACATGGAGAAGTTCGTCGGCCTGGATAGGCGTCGCGGCGTTCGCGGCGACCAGAGACCGCACGGAGGCGTCGTCGTCGCCCGCGAGATAATAGAGCGTCTCGGGCGGCGCATCGGCGCGGGCGGCGAGCTCGCGCTTCGCCGCGAGCGACTGGCTCTCGAGTGCCTGACGCGCATCCTCGTAGCGAAGCTCCGAGGGGAGTTTCCGGCGGGAGAAAAACTCTTTCAGGCGGTCGAGGCGCATCGGCGGAGTCTCGCGGGCCGCCGCTTAAATCCCCGTTAAGAAATTCCTCCGAGCTTTACACGCTTGCCAGAGAAGCGGCGACGCGGCACATATGGATCACGCCATTTCCGCCCCTCATCGGCCCATGCTCATGGTTTCTTCCGTCAGACAATCTTTACCATCCGGGCATGCTGCGGATTTCGGCCATGTCGAGCACTGGGTCTTCGATCTCGACAACACGCTCTATCCGCCGGAATGCGATCTCTTCGCGCAGATCGACGAGAAGATGTGCGATTTCATCATGGGGCTTCTGGCCGTCGACGCGATCGAGGCAAGGCGCGTGCAGAAAGATTTCTATGTCGAGCACGGGACGACGCTTGCAGGATTGATGGCCGTTCACGGGATCGAGCCCGGACGCTTCCTCGCCCATGTTCATGACATCGATGTCGGCGTCGTCGCGCCCGACGCGGCACTCGGCCGCGCCATCGCCGCGCTGCC
>NZ_DATKFR010000117.1:0-5816 GCF_035511255.1 Parvibaculum sp. | reverse complement strand
CCAGGCGCAGCTCATCGCGGCGCGGACCGACGAGGTGCGGCGCAAGGCGATGAAGAGCAGCACGAATATCTTCCGCGTGTTGATCAAGACGCTCCTCAAGGGCGGCATCATCACCGACCGCACCAAGGCCTTCTATGCCGTTTATGTCGATATGGAAGAGCTCCGCAGCGAAGGCGACGAGATGGTCGGCGACGCGATCGCCGAGGAAGGCATCGAGTATCTGAAGACGGTGAATTTCGGCCAGAAGGTCGGGAACTACGTCGCGGCGGAGTGAGGGCTCACCTCGCCACTTTTACGTCATGCGCGGGCCCTCCTTTAATTCAAGGAGGCCGCGTATCCACGTCTTTCCTGTCGAAGCAAGGGAAGACGTGGATGGCCGGGCCAAGCCCGGCCATGACGAATTGGGAAAAAGCACGGGGTCTCTTACCCTATTCCACCCTTTTCATCGGCTGCACGAAGAAGCTCCGTCCCTCGCCGCCGATCTGCGCCTCGACGCGGTAGACGGCGCGGAGCGTTTCGGGCGTCAGCACTTGCGCCGGCGAACCGTCGGCGTGGATGACGCCTTCGTCGAGCAGGATCAGGCGATCGCAGAAACGCGCGGCGAGCGAGAGATCGTGGAGGACCGCGATCACCATGCGGCCGCGATCCACATAGGCGCGCAGTACGTCCATGACGCCGAGCTGGTGATAGGGATCGAGCGAGGAGACCGGCTCGTCGACCAGCAGAAGATTTGCTTCGACCGCCAGCGCGCGGGCGAGCAGGACGCGGGCGCGTTCGCCACCGGACAATGTCAGCACGTCGCGATGACGGAACTGCGCGACGTCGGCGAGCTCCATCGCATGTTCGATCGCCTCTTCATCGGCCGGCTGCGGCGCCCGAAAAGGTTCGAGGTGCGGCAGGCGGCCGAGGGCGACGAGACGTTCGGCCGTCAACGGCCAATGGCTTTCGGCGCCCTGCGCGAGATAGGCGATTTTACGCGCGCGGGCGCGAGCCTCGATCGCATCGACCGAAATGCCGCCGAGCGAGATGTCCCCTTCGAAGGGAATGAGGCCGGCGATGGCGCGCACCAGCGTCGTCTTTCCGGCGCCGTTCGGGCCGACGAGGCCGATGAAGCTCGGACCTTCCACCTCAAAGGAAGGCCCCCGCAATACGCGAGCGCCGCCGAGAGAGGCGCGGAGATTTTCGACGCGGAGCTTCATCAGGGCGCCTCCCGCCTTGTGCGCAGGATCAGCCACAGAAAGAAAGGCGCACCGATCAGCGACGTCACGACGCCGAGCTTCGGCTCCGGCCCGCCCGTCGGCAGGCGCACGAGAAGATCGGCGGCGAGAAGCAGCGCGGCGCCCGCCAGCGCGCTCGGCAGCAGGAGCCTGCCCGGCTGATGGCCCACCAGAGGCCGGACGAGATGGGGCACGACGAGGCCGACAAAGCCGATGACGCCCGTGACCGAGACGGCGGCGCCGACGGCGAGGCCGGTGCCGAGGACGGCGCGGGCCTTCAGCGACGGTTGATTGAAACCGAGGGTCGCCGCCGTGTCCTCGCCAAGCGTCAGTGCATCGAGCCCGCGCCCCGTCGAAGCGACGAGCACGGCACCCAGCAGCATGAAGGGCGCGGCGAAGCGGACCTGATCCATGCTGCGGTCGGTGAAAGAGCCGAGCAGCCAGAAGATGATTTCATAGATCGCATAAGGCGAGGCCGCGAGGCTGAGGGCGAGCGAGGTCAGCGCCGAGGTGAAAGCCGAGATCGCGACGCCGGCGAGAACGAGCGTCGTGATCGACGGATCGCGACCGGCGAGCAAATAGAGAATGCCGAGCGCGACGAGCGCGCCCGCGACGCCGCCAAAGGGCACGAGCATGGCGGTGCCTGAGGCCAAACCGAAATAGAAGACGAGCACCGCGCCGAGCGCCGCGCCGGAGGACGCGCCGATGAGGCCGGGCTCGGCCAACGGGTTGCGCAGGAGCCCTTGCAGCGCCGCGCCGGTGAGGCCGAGCGTCGCGCCGACGAGGAGACCGAGCAGCGCGCGCGGCAGACGCACCTCCTCGAGGATCAGCCAGGCGAGCGCGCGGTCCGTTCCATCGGTTGCATGGAGCTTTGCCAGAAGAAGCTCGCCGCCGCGCCCGACATAGATCGACGCCAGAAAGAAGATCGCGGCGGCGAGAGCAAGCCCGAGATTGACGAGGAGATAGCTGTGCCGCCGCATCAATTCACCCTCGCCTGTTTTCCGGGCGTGTCGAAACCGTCGCGGGCGGCGGCGAGCCGGTCGGCGATTTCGGTGATGAAGGGCGTGCCGCAGGTCCAGAGCTTCGCCGGCAGATCGACGGCGCGGGCATGGCGGCGGACATATTCGGCGAGCGCCGGATGGGCGAGCAGCGCATGGGCGAGCGAGGGCTCCTTCGCGCGGTAGATGCCGACGGCGACGAAGTCGGGTCGTTTCTCGATCAGATCCTCGATCGAGAGATTGACGAAGCCGCCGCTCGACGAGGCCTTCACGACATTCTCGAAGCCCGCATGTTCGAGCAGCGCGCCGAGGATCGTGTTCGCCGCCGCCGCGCCGCCGAGATCCTGATAGATGACGGCGCGCAGGGGATGCGCGGGAGCCGCGCGCTTCGAGGCCGCGAGCGAGGCGTCGAAGCGCGCGATCCAGGCCTCGCCCTTTTCGGGATGGCCGAGCGCCGCCGCAACGGCGCGCACATTGTCGCGAATGTCCTCGAAACTGTCGGCGTCCTTCACCTGCACGACGGGCACATGGGCGCGGGCGAGAAGGGCCAGCGTGAAGGACGACGAATAACGATGCGCGAGGACGAGGTCGGGCTTCGCCGCCAGGATCTCCTCCGCCGTCGCATTGTTGAGCGGAATCTTCTTCGCGAGGTCGGCGACGGGCGAATCCTCCGGATCGGCGGAGACGCGAAAGACGGATTTGACGGTGCCGGAATCGGCGAGTTCCAGCGCCAGCACGTCCGAGCAGAGGTTGATCGAGACGACCCGCCGAGGACGAGATGCCGCATCCGCCCGCGCCGACGCAAGGTCAGCCACGAGAAGAAGCACGAGGGCGAGACATGTTGCAGCCGTTTTCATCTTCCGCTCTTGCCGGGGGGCTTCATCTCGGGCGAAATGGCAAAAAAATCGGACCGGGGTGGAACAATGCTCAAGCTTTATCATGTCGGCGGCTCGCGCTCCATGCGTTCGCTCTGGCTGCTTTACGAACTGGGGCTCGATTTCGAGCTCGTCTCGATGC
The DNA here is from genome assembly GCF_035511255.1 of Parvibaculum sp. Lineage (GTDB taxonomy): Bacteria > Pseudomonadota > Alphaproteobacteria > Parvibaculales > Parvibaculaceae > Parvibaculum. Next base: position 2,584 of record NZ_DATKFR010000117.1, on the reverse strand, counting down.
CCTTCAGCCTCGAGCATCTGCGCGCGCCGGAGTATCTCGCCCTGTCGCCGCTCGGCCGCGTGCCCTGCCTCGTCGACGGGGAGACCGCGATCATCGAGTCCGGCGCGATCACGCAATATCTCTGCGAGACCTATGACGACAAGGGGCTCGGCCGCGCGCCGGGCGACCCCGAGCGCGTCGAATGGCTGCAATGGCTGCATTATGCCGAGACGGTCGCCGTCCACGGCGCGAGCCTCGTGCAGCAGAAGGTCTTCGTGGCGAAAGAGGAGCGCTCGCCCACCGTGCAGAAGCTCGAGTCGAAGCGGCTCGAAAAGGCGCTGCAGGTGATCGACCGGCGGCTCGAAACCCGTGACTATCTTCTGGCGAGCGGCTTTTCCGCCGTCGACACCAATGTCGGCTACAGCATTCATCTCGCGAAGGGCTTCATTCCGATCGATCCGTTCCCACGCGTGACCGACTATTATGCGCGGCTCTCCGCGCGGCCCGCTTTCCAGAAGGCGGCGGAAGTCGTTCCGCTCGACGAGAAGCCGCGGGTCAAGCAACCCTCGTGACGGAGGCGCCGCGCCGCGTCAGTTGCAGGCGCACGAGCAGCGTCAGCAGCCCGGCGGCGACGAGCGCGACGGCGAGCGCCAGCATGCCGGCCGAATAGCTCTGCGTCGTGTCCTTGACCCAGCCGACGATGGAAGGGCCGACGAAGCCGCCGAGATTGCCCGTCGAGTTGATAAGGGCGATGCCGGCCGCCGCCGCCGTGCCGCCGAGGAAGGTCGGCGGGAGCGCCCAGAAGGGTACGATGGCGACATAGGTGCCGATGGCGGCGAGACCGAGCGAGAGGATGACGAGCGCGGGCGAATGGAGATACGCGCCGCCGACGAAACCGATGGCGCCGATAAAGGACGCAATCGCCGTATGCCAGATGCGCTCCTGCGCGCGGTCCGACGACCAGCCCCAGAGCGGCATCGCGATGGCGGCGACGACATAGGTGGCGGAGACGATCCAGCCCACCTGATGATTGGTGAAGCCCATGCCCTTCACCATCTGCGGCAGCCAGAGGCTGATGCCGTAGAGGCCGATGACGATGCCGAAATAGATCGCGGCCATCAGGAGCACGCGCGGATCGCGCAGCGCCGGCCAGAGCGCATGGTGGGCGTCGGTCGCATGCGTCGCCTCGCGGTCGCGCTTCAGGCAGGCGGCGATGCGCGCCTTCTCGTCGTCGCTGAGCCAGCGGGCTTTCGTCGGACCGTCGGGCAGCAGCCAGAGCACGGCCAGCCCAAGCAGGATCGCGGGCGCGGCTTCGAGGATGAACATCCATTGCCAGCCCTTCATCCCGAGATGGCCGTCGAAGCCGAGGAGATAGGCCGAGACCGGCGCGCCGATGACGCTGGCGAGCGGGATCGCGATGAAATAGGTGCCGTAGTATTTCGCGCGCAGCTCCGCCGGGAACCAGTAGGTGAGATAAAGGATCATGCCGGGCGCGAAGCCCGCTTCGGCGGCGCCGAGAAGAAAGCGCAGCACATAGAAGCTCGTCTCGCTGTGGATGAAGGCCATGGCGCCGGAGATCAGCCCCCAGGTCAGCATGATGCGGCAGATCCAGATGCGCGCGCCGACCTTCTCGATGACGACGTTCGAGGGGATTTCGAAAATGAAATAGCCGATGAAGAAAATGCCGACGCCCCAGCCGAAGACGGCGGGCGAGAAACCGAGATCGGCATTCATGGTCAGCGCCGCGAAGCCGACATTCACACGGTCGAGGAAGCTCACCATGTAGAGCAGGATCATCAGCGGGATGATCCGGCGGCTGGCGCGCGCAAAGAGGCGGCGCTCCTCGATGGTCAATGCGGTCATGGGTCCCCTCCCCGGCTTTTGGGCCGAGACCATAGGGGAGAGAGTGAAAGCCCGCGAGACAAAAGAAAAATGGTGTCATCCCGGCGAAAGCCGGGACCCACTCGCATATCCACTTTCCGCAGCGACCGACGTGATTGTCGAGAGGCCGATGGATCCCGGCTTTCGCCGGGATGACACGGAATTATTGAGGCTATTGGGGCAGCGTCTTCAAATCCTCGATCGCGGGCTTGGGCTTGCGGTCCTCCGTGAAGAGGCCCCAGAAGGCTTCTTCGGGGTGGTGGCCGGCGACGGGGTTGAAGTCCTGCGTCCGCCAGGGGGCGTCGAAGGCGGCGAAATAGCTGAAGGCATGGGATTTCGACGGCGGCATCTGGCGTTCGAGCGCCCGCCAGAAGGCGGCCTGCTTGCCCTCGTCATAACCCATCTCGGCCGGGCCGGTGGGAAGGCCGGTTTCCTTGATCAGGATCGGCCCGCAGAAGACACCGGCGAGCTTGTCGACGATCTTCACGTCGAAATCGGCCCAGTTGTCGGGACCGGCCGTCTTGAACCAGCTTTCGAAGACCGGATGGACGTTCACCAGCAGGAAATCGAGGTCGTCGCGGACGTCGCTGGAATCGCTTTCGAGAAATTGCGCGAAGGGCTCCGACACGGTGATCGGCAGGTCCGGCACGCGCTCGCGCGTCAGCTTCACATAGCGGGCGAGCTCGGCCCATGTGCCGCGCTTGCCGAAGACGATCTCGTTACC
>NZ_DATKFR010000116.1:0-20443 GCF_035511255.1 Parvibaculum sp. | reverse complement strand
ACCCCTTGGTGAAAAAGGTTGTGTGAGTTCAGGCGATCGGATCCCTGGGGGTGTCCGTCCTCACCTGCCTCGCCACACGACCCTCTGTCGCGATCGAAATGCTGGCAATGGCAAACGGTGTCATCAAACCGTTAGACATCGGATCACCTCCTTTCAATTGTTGAACTCAGGGATCTTCAGCGTGAAGTGCGTCGCGACTCTCGTCAAGAAAATGTATGTGACTTTCTCGTCGCCACATCATCGAGTGGCGCGATTGGCGCATTTTTCGCCAGGATGTCCCGCCCGCTGCGCGATCGAGGGCAATTTCCGCGGCCATGCATGGCGGCCGACCGCCCATCGCGCGCGAATCAAATCTTAACGACGGCCTTGCTCTCCACCGGCGGCGCGGCACTCTCCATCAGATCGGCGATGGTGGTGCCGTCGAGCGCGCGGGCCTCGGCTTCCGCAAGGCGATCGAAGAAGCCGTCGACGCGGGGCTCGCGCGCCAGCGCCACGTCGTCGATGCCGCCGCGCTCCGTGCCGCGCCGCACGGCCGCCAGCACGTCGGCGATCTTCACCATGGAAGCGGGCCTGCTGGGCAGGAGGCGGCTCGGGCTTTCCGCCGAGCGGGTGACGAGGCCCGCGCCCTCCAGCGCGCTTTCGATGGCGTGGATCGCTTCCATCGGCAGGTGAAGTCGGGCGGCGAGGGCGTCGTCGGTCCAGCAGGCCTGCCCCTTGTGGAAGGCTTCGTGGATCAGAAGCAACGCCTGCACCGCCATGCGCCGGAGCTGGCGTCCGTTGAGGATGCCGAGGCCGACGACGGGCGAGAGGTGGTGGCGGTTCTGGAAATAAAAGGCGATGGCGCAGCCGACGAGCAGGATGAGCCAGGCCACGTAGAGCCAGATCATGAAGACGACGAGGCTCGCGAAGGCGGAGTAGATCGCCACATATTGCGCGGACTTCACGACGAAGGTGGCGAAGGCCCAGCCCGTCGCGCCCCAGGCGAGGCCCGCGACCGTCGCGCCGGCCAGCGCCGCGCTCCAGCGCACGCGGGTATTGGGGATCATCATGTAGAGGAAGGCGAAGGTGCCGATCAGGACCACATATGGAACGACCCGGCTCACCTGCGCGAGAGCAAAGCGGACGGGCTCGTACTCGGCGAGTCCGCCGACAAAGGAATGGGACAGAGCGCCGGCCATGATGCCGAGCACGGTGAGCACGAGGAGCGGACCCAGCACGCCGATGCTGAGGACCTCGGTGAACTGCCGCGCCAGCGAGCGGCTCGCCGAGACGTGCCAGATGTTGTTGAAGGCTTCCTCGATCTTTCCGATCATCGAAATGACGGTGTAGAGCAGGAAAGCGAAGCCGACCGTACCGAGAACATTCGTGTTCACACGGTTCACGAACTCCATCATGCGGTTCGTGATCTCGGCGCCCTGGTCGCCGAGCGGGCCCAGGAACTCCGTCAGCATGCTCTCGATATAGGTGTCGTAGCCGAAGGCGCGGAAGACCGCGAAGCCGATGGCGAGAACCGGCACGATCGAGAGCAGCGTCGTGTAGACGAGGCTCATGGCGCGGAGATTGAGGCGGCCGTCGACGAGATCGCGCGTCACGACCCAGGCGATCCGCCCCGCCTCGACAAGCTGCACGCGCCACCAGGGCGCGCCGTCGAGCGAAGTCTCCCAGACGAGGCCGCGCAGGCGGCGATAGAGCGGGACCGGATTCAGCATGGAAGCAATGCTAGTGGGCGGAGCTCAAAATGCCAGCCCGGATCATTGTGTCTTTTGAACCTGTTCGCTCGGCTCGGCCTACCCCACCCGGAAAATCCTTCGGATTTTCCGACCTCCCCTCAAGGGGAGGTAGAAGACAAAATTGAAAGGCCCTCCGCTGCCGGAGGGCCTTGATCTCTTTCGGGGGGCGGGATCCCGGGGGATCCGATCTCGTCAGCTCAGGACCAGATTTTCCGCGGAGAACCGGCCGTTGCGACCTTCGACCAGCTCGTATTGAATCTTCTGACCTTCATTGAGGGCCTTCTGTCCGGCCCGCTCGACGGCCGAGATATGGACGAAGACGTCTTTGCCGCCGCCTTCGGGCGCAATAAATCCATATCCCTTAGTGGCGTTGAACCACTTCACAACTCCAGTAGCCATATTCCCTTGATCGCCTCGTCGTGAATAAGGAACGACGCCGGTTTGACGACGCCGGTCAAAAATCCTAGCACCTTCCCAAGGGGCGGCCTACCGAAAATTCCGGCCGAAATGGCTGCGCACCGCCCTTTTTGCCGTCTCGCGGGCGGCGTTGAAGAGTTTGTTAAGCATGGCGGTCTAGTCTCGTGTCTTCCCTATGCCGAATCCGGAAAGGTCGCATTTCAGGCCTTTCCCGACGGTCCGGATCGACGCAGGCCATGGTCACGAAACCCACCGAGCCGATATTTGAGCGCCTGAACGACTTCCTGTCGCGGCTGACGCCGGGGACGGCGGCGAAGCTTGCGGCCGGGCTCGAACTCGAAAAGCAGCGCGGTTCGAAGGGCCTTCCCTACGATCTCATCATGTCGTCGCTTCGTCCGCTGCTCAGGCGATGGGACGGGCGGAGGCCGGGAACGCCGACCAGCATCCGGATGTTCTGCCTCCCCTTCGAGGATCTGCTCGTCGATACTCGCGACCCTTCATCCCGCGTCCGGCAAATCGGCCGCGGTTCGGTCGCGCCGGTGTGGCGTTGGCTCGAAAGCGAGCTGTTGCCGGACACGCTGCCCGATATCACAGCGCGGCTTGCCGAGAAGATGTCCGGCGCGAGCGGCATCGCGCAGGCCGGGAGCCTGACGATCCTGCATGCGAGCTGCTCCAGCGCCATTCTTTCGGCGCTCGACGAGGCGCGGAAGGACCGCGCGATGCGGCGCCAGATCGAACGCGAACTCGGCGGCGAGGCGATCGTGGAGGACGCGGCCGAAATCGCCAGGGCGCTGGAGGTCGCACCTTTCCTTCTGTCCCTGCGCGACATGCTGCCGAAGCGCATCGACGACTTCGACGAGGCGACGGTCGCGGCGGTTGCCGAAATCTACGAAGAGGCGCGCGCGACCGCACCGGAGAGCGCGATCCATGTCGCCCTCCTCGTTCTCGCGCGGCTCGACGAGCCCTGCCAGATCCTGCGCCTTGCGAGGAAGCTTGCCGGCTTCGGCAACGACGCGGCGGTGAGCCGATCGGGGCTTGGAGAGCTCGGCGAAATTTTCATCGGAGAACTGGAGGAGATCGCCGGCACGGCGCATGGGCGACGCGCCGGACAGGCCGATCTCGATCAGCTTCTGTCGATGGTGATGCGCTTTGCGCACGTCTCGCAGGCGTTCATCCACGAAATCGACATTCGCCGGTGCAGCGAATGGGGGCACCGCGTCCTCGCGGCGCGCGCCAAGCTCTCGGCTGCGATCACGGAAGAGATGTCGCGCTTCGAGATCGAGCTTGCGCGTGCCCTGCCGCTGCATCAGATCGGCAGCTACGGCAAGAACGGACCCCGCCGGCCCGACGTGACAGCCGCGCCGGAGCTCGCCCGCGCGGAGAAGGTGCTCGCCTGCCTGCGGTTTCTTCGCGGCGCCTGTCCGGCGGCGGAGTCGATCGGGGCGCAGGCACATTGCAAGACGGTCGGTCAGCAGGTCGAGGCCTATCTCGCCGCCTATGAGGACGGACTGATCGAGGAGTTGCGGCACGCCAAGGGCCACGACCTTGCCCATGCGCGGGCGTTTCTCGATATCGCCGTCAGATTCCGCAAGACGCTGGGTCCGGCATCGCTCGCCGATACCCTGCGCCGCCGCGGGCAGGTGGCCGTCGCTCAGGCGTCCTGAACGAATTCTTGCTCATAGGCAAAGAGGCCCGGCATGCCACCCGTATGCAGGAAGACGAGCGTTTCGTCGGATGGAAAACGACCGGCACGGATCATTGCCAGAAAGCCGGCCATCGCCTTGCCCGTATAGACCGGATCGAGCAGGATGCCTTCGCTGCGGGCGACGAGCTCTACCGCCTCGACCATCGCTTCGGTCGGCATCCCGTAACGCTCGCCGAGGAAGCCTTCCTCGAGAATGACGGCATCGTCGGCGGGCGCGGGCGCGCCGAGTTTTTCCGCGGTCGCGCGGGCGAGCCTCAGTATGCCCTCTGCCATCGCCTGGTTGTCGGAGCGGTAGACGTTGACGCCATGCACGACGGGTCCGTGGCCGCGCAGCGCGGCGCCGGCAACCAGGCCCGCTTGCGTGCCGCCGCTCGACGAACCGTGAACGATGCGGGCCTTCGTGAGCTCAAGCGCGTCGAGTGCGTCGGCGATTTCGAAGTAGGCGGCTGCATAGCCGAGCGAGCCGACGGCGTTGGAGCCGCCGGTCGGCACGAAACAGGGTTTGCCGCCCTGCGCCGTGATTTCATCGAGTGTCGTCTTGATGAAGGTCGCCGGATCGGCCCCCTCCGGCACGATACGAACATCCGCCCCGAGAAGATCGTCGAGCAGGCGGTTTCCGGAGCGCTTATAGGTGCTGCCCCTGTAAGGCACCATGTCGAGCAGCACCAGGACGGGCTTCAGGCCCGCGGCGACGGCGGCCGCCGCCGTCTGACGGGCATGGTTCGATTGCAACGCGCCCGTGGTGACGATGGTATCGGCGCCTTGCGCGAGAGCCTCGCCGATCAGGAATTCCAGCTTGCGGGTTTTGTTGCCGCCGCCGGCGAGGCCGGTGCAGTCGTCGCGCTTGACGAAGAGGTGTGGAGTGGCGACGCCTTCGGCTTCGAGGGCGGCACGCAGGCGCTTCATCTCGGCGAGAGGGGTCGGCAGATGGGCGAGCGGAAAGCGGGGGAAGCTCGCGAAAATATTCGACATCGGAGAGTTCCTTCGGGGACGTCAGACAATGCCTTCGGCGCGGAAGGCGGCGATTTCGGCGGACGAGTAGCCGAGCTCGGCGAGGATCGTGTCGGTGTGCTCGCCGAGCAGCGGCGCGCGCTCGCGCAGGCTGCCGGGCGTGCGCGAGAGACGAACGGGTGTTTCCATCACCGGTGCAGGTTTCGGCAAGCCGGGGAAGGGGAGCGGCTGCAGGTAATGCATCGCGGCGATATGCGGGTCGTCGAGCGCCTGTTGCGGCGAGAGGACCGGGCCGGCCGGGATGCGCGCCTTTTCGAGGAGGGCCAGTGCCTCGTCGGTCGCATATTGCGCCGCCCATTCAGAGGTGCGTTCCGAGAGGATCGCGCCGTGGTCGCCGCGTTTGCTGTCGTCGCTGAAGCGCGGGTCGGTGAGCCAATGATCCTCGCCCATCAGTTTTGCCCAGCGCTTGAAGAGCGGCGCGCCGATCACCTGCACCAGAATCCAGCCGTCCTTCGTGCGCACGATATCGGCGGGACCGGCATAGGGACTCTTGTTGCCGATGGCGACGCGGTCGATCTTGCGAAGATCCTGTTCGATCAGGTGAAAGTTGAAATAGGCAAGCGCGGTCGAGAGCAGGGCGCCCTCGACGACCTGGCCCTTACCGGAGCGCGCGCGCTCCATCAGTGCCGCCATCGTGCCGAAGGCGGCGAGCGAGGCCGTGCCGAAATCGACCCAGGGGGCGTAGCTCTTCACCGGTTCGTCCGGGTGCCCCGTGAGATAGGCCGCGCCGACCATCGACTGGGCGACGCCGTCGAAGCCGGTACGTTCGCTGTAGGGTCCGCCATGCCCGAAGGCGGAGACGGTGGTGAGAATGATGTCGGGTTTCTCCGCGACGAGGCTTTCGTAATCGAGACCCATGGCGGCGAGCGTCGACGGCGGGAGGTTGGCGACGACGACGTCGGCGGTCCTGACGAGGCGTCTGACGATGCCGCGGCCGGTCTCTGTCATCGGATCGAGGGTGAGGCCGCGCTTGTTGCGATTCATCTGCAGGAACATCGCGCCTTCGCCGCCTTCGCCGGCGGCGGCGCCCGGAACGATCGGCTGGACGAAGCGATCCTCGCTGCCTTCGCGCTTTTCGATGCGGATCACTTCGGCACCGAGATCGCCGAGCAGCGCCGCGCAATAAGGGCCGGCGATATAGCGGCCGAAATCGAGAACCCTCAATCCCGCCAGAATCCCGCTTGTCTTCGATTGTTCGGCAATCATCGTTTCGATCTCCCAGGTCTTGGCGTCCCGCCGGCGGGCCGGCCTTTTGCGGCGCACGATAGGGGTCGGCGGGCTCTTGCGAAAGATCGACGAAATTGAAATTTCGCTATTTGTTTAGGGTTTGCTCCTAGTGTCGTTATCTACGGTGGGCGGCGCTGTCCGCCGACAGGAGGCTGCGTGTCTAATTTGGCGGATGGGCGTATCACGGACAAGCCGGGCTCGGAGATGCCGGGCGGCCGCGCCATGCCCGCCGTCGAGAGGGCCTACCGCTGGAGCGGCGAGTTCGCCGACGTCGCGCTCGAAGCGCGGTTTCGAGGCGCGACCTGGCATGAGACGGTCGAAAGGATGCAGGCGATCCAGATCGGCGTCATCCTCTTCTCCGCCTGGAGCTTCATCGACTACTACATTTTCGGGCCGTCCTGGCAGTTCGCCGTTCTGCTCGCCGGGCGTATCGCGGCGATCCTGATCGCGCGCGTGCCCGTCAGGTTCTTCGCGGCGGTCGAGCACAGCGAGGCTTTCTTTCTGGCCGTCACCTGCGTTCAGGCTCATATCGTCTTCGTCTTCCTGCTGCTCGTCGGCTTCGGCGGCATGACGGCCGGAGATCATGCGCTCGGAACGGTGATCTTTCTGGCCGCCTTCTATTTCGGAACGCCGAACCGGCTTCTCTACAACGTCATTCTATCGGCGAGCTTCACCATCGCCGTCGTCGCCGCGCTTGCGACCTATCCCGACATGACGGTTCAATCGCTGGTGACGACGATGGCGCTTCTCGCAATCGTCAATGTCGTCGGTGCCCAGTCGGTGCGCGTGATGAACCGGATGCGTCGCGTCGGCTTCCTGACGCTTGCGCAGCAACAGGAGCTGAACGAGCAACTGACGCGCGAGATGGAATTCCGGAAGGAGGCGCAGCGTGCCGTCCGCGCGACCGAAGAGAGCTTCCAGAGCATCTTCGTCGCTGCGCCTTTGTCGCTGGTGCTGATCGATCCGGCGAGCTATCGCATCATCCAGGCAAACAACGCCGCTCTCGAACTCTTCGGGTTGAACGGCGAGGAAGCCACGAAGATCGACGCGCGAAAATTCTTCGTCGACGACGAGATGAAACGCCGTCTGGTCGAGACGGCGGCGGGGCGGCGTCCGTCCGGTCCCGTGGAAGTCCGTCTTCTCGGCGGCGAGGGAACGGTCATCTGGGCGCATATCACGGCGGCGCTGGTGCGCTTCCAGGGGCAGGCGGTGCTTCTCGTCGGTCTCCAGGACGTGACCGCGCGGCGCAAGGAGGCGGAGGCGCTGCGCGAGGCGCGCGACCAGGCGACCGAGGCCAGCCGCTCGAAATCCGAGTTCCTCGCCAATATGAGTCACGAACTCAGGACGCCGCTCAACGCCATCATCGGCTTTTCGGAGGCACTGGAGCGCGAGCTGTTCGGGCCCGTTGGCAATCCGCGCTACCGCGAATATGCCGAGGACATTCACGACAGCGGCGTGCATCTCCTCAATCTCATCAACGACATTCTCGATCTTTCGAAGATCGAGGCCGGCCACTTCAAGCTCCACGAGGACGAAGCCGATCTCGACGCCATCGTCGCCTCGGCCTGCCGCATTGTGCGCCACCGCGCGCAGCAGGCGGCGATCTCGATCGACGTGGCGATGCCCAAGCCCTCGCTGTCGCTGAAGGCCGACGAGCGGGCGCTGAAGCAGATCCTCATCAACCTGATCTCAAATGCCGTGAAATTCAGCGCCGACGGCAGCACCGTGCGCGTCGAGGCGACGGTCCAGCCCGGAAGGCTCCGGATCGCGGTCATCGACCGGGGCATCGGCATCGCCGAAGCCGACATCCCGAAGGCGCTCGCGCCCTTCACCCAGATCGACGGCACGCTTTCGCGGACACATGAGGGCACGGGGCTCGGGCTGCCGCTCGCCAAGCACCTGACGGAGCTTCACGGCGGCATGCTGATGATCGAAAGCGCGCCGGGCGAGGGCACGACCGTCTATGTCGATCTGCCGGCCTCGCGCCTCGTCTCCTACCAGGCGCATAATCTCGCGGGCTGAGCGATCGAGGCTGGACAGGCAGCCGGCGCTCGGCTAAAAACGCCGCCCTTTCGAGACATCGTCCCCATTCTGCATTGCCGTGGCCGCCGGGCGACATCCGCCGGTCAGACGGATGCGCGAGGTATTCCCCATGTTTATCGGCCTCGATTTCGGCACGACCAACAGCGCGCTGGCGCTGGCGGATGCGCAAGGACCGTCGCGGCTCGTGCCGATCCTTCATGAGGGCGGGGAGCTTTCGACATTCCGCTCCATTCTCTATTTCGACGGCGAGGAGCGCGACGCGAACGGACGGCCGCTCGCCTATGCGGGGCCGGCGGCCATCGACGCCTATCTCGAGCCGGGGGCGGAAGGGCGTCTCATCCAGTCGATCAAGTCCTATCTCGCCAATCCCGACTTCACCTCGACCAGCATCTACAACAGCCGCTATACGCTCGAGAACCTGATCGGCTTCGTCGTCGCGCGCCTGATCGACGCGACGCCTTATGCGGGCGACCTCATCGAGCGGTTCAGGAGATCGCCCGTGGTCGTCGGCCGGCCGGCCCGCTTCGTGCGCAACAGCCTCGGCCAGGCGCAGGAGGGTGCCGACGATTTCGCGGTGGCACGGCTCATGGCGGCGTTGAAGGGCGCGGGCCTCGCCGATGTGCATTTCGAGTTCGAGCCGGTGGCGGCGGCTTATGCCTATGAGGCGGGGCTCAACCATGACGAACTGGTGCTGATCGGCGATTTCGGCGGCGGCACCAGCGATTTCTGTCTGCTCCATGTCGGGCCAGGCATGAAGTCGGTGAAGAACCGCGCCGAAACGATCATCGGCGTTTCGGGCGTCGGGCTCGCGGGCGACGCTTTCGACGCGCGCATCGTCGAGAACGTCATCGCGCCGAGGCTCGGGCGCGGCGCTTCCTACCGGAGCACCGGCGACAAGGTGCTGCCGATGCCGGCCTGGCTCTATGACAGCCTCAAGCGCTGGCACCAGTTGAGCTTCGTCAACACCTACAAGACGCGGCGGATGCTCGAGGAAATCGAGCCGGTGTCCGACGCGCCCGCCGAAATCGCGGCGCTTCTGCATCTCATTGCCGAGAACAAGGGTTTCGAGATGTACCGCGCGGTGGAGGCGGCGAAGGTAGCGCTGTCCGGCGCACCGAAAGCGCATCTGAGCTTCAAGGTCGCGCCCATCGACATCGAGGCGGAGATTGCACGCCACGATTTCGACCGCTGGATTGCGCCCGAGCTGAAGGAGATCGGCGATTGCGTCGACCGGCTGATGGAGACGTCGGGAATCGCGCCGGAGAAGATCGACCGCGTGTTCCTGACCGGCGGCTCGTCCTTCATTCCGGCGGTGCGGGACTTGTTCGCGAAGCGGTTCGGGGCGGGAAAGCTCGCAGGCGGCGGAGAACTCACATCGGTCGCGACCGGCCTCGCGCTCTCGGCGCGTCAGCGGTTTGCCTGATAGCGATCGCCGGGAACGCGCCGCTCGCTCGAGGAGGCATCGCGAGCGGATCCGAGGTGGCGCGTTCCCGACGATGCCAACACCCGTGAAGCACACTCATCAGACGATCGGACGCCGCTTGCGTCAAGCGCGCGAAAATTAAATCGGCTTCATGTGGCTGCGACATGGAGCGGTTGGTGCGAGTGTAGAGGGACGACAGTTATTTCCCGGCCCGCGCGCCGGGCTTGTAGTCCTCGACGACGTGGCCGGTCAGATCGCTCTCCTCGAAGAGTACGGGCTTGGTTTTCATCTGTACGAAGAGCGGTGCCTGGTCGGCGTAATGCGGCGAGCTTTCGTCGAGCGTCGCGCTGCCGAACTGGTGGATGCTCTCGGAGCGGAGCTTCCCGTGCTCGTCCCATTCGACGAACATGATGAAGGTGTCGCCGGCGACGGCCGTCAGCGTGCCGTTCTTCTGCGGTTCGCCATAGACGGCGCGGAAGGTGTCCGGTCCGCCGTCGATGGCGAGATCGACCTTGCCGCGGCGGAAGCGGTTGACCTCGCCCCATGCCGGATCGAGGCGGCCGAAATGCTCCTTCAGGGTCTTGATCGCCGCATGCAGCGTGTCGATGGGTTTGGGCGGCGTTTCGCCCTTGATCTCCGCGACGACGACGGGGGCCCCCATCAGAACCGCGAGCGCGGCGCCACGGCTTTCCACGTTCGTGCGGCGATCCCAATCCTTGAGGATCGTCTGGGCGGCCTTGAGATCGACGTCCTTGCCGGGATTGACGGCCGTCACGTCGGCGATCATCTGCGCGAGTTCGGAGCGCTCGCTATAGGCGATGTCGAATTTGTAGGCGCGGAATTTCTCGCGCGTGATCGACGTGTCGGCGCCGAAGGTTTCCTCGGCGCGCAACGCGCGGTTCGTCATGTTCGACTGGATGCCCATCGTCGCCGGAAAATCTTCCGGCTTCAGATTGTCGGCAGGTGCGGTCGCGCGGAAGGGGGTGTTGTTCGAATTGAAGACGTAGCCCGAACGCGGGTTGAGGAGCTGGGGCACCTTGTCGAACGGAACATAGTTCTTCCAGATCAGGTCCGAGCGATCGCCGGGCAGCGTGCCCTTCCAGTCGAGGCCGGGCTTCCGGTCGGGGAAGAGGCCGTTATAGACATAGGCGATGTTGCCCTGAGCATCCGCATAGACGTAGTTGATGCTCGGCAGCGCCTGCAGTTTCAGCGCATCGCGCCATTCGGCGAGGTTCCGCGCCTTGTCCAGCTTGTAATACTGCTCGACCTGGCGGATTTCGTTCATGCCCGCATAGCGGATGGCGAAGGCGCCGGCGTCGGTCTTCAGCACCGGACCCTGCGCCGACCAGAGAACCTCGCGCGTCACGGTCCACCAGAAGGGGCCCCATAGCTTGACGCGGATCGTCGCTTCCGACTTCTCGAAATCCTTCCATTTGCCGTCGAGCATGTACTGGTTTTCGTTCGACGGGTTGATCTTCAATTCGTAGATGTCGGCGAGGTCGGGCTCGTTCACGGTGTTCGCCCAGCCGAGCGTGCGATTGTGGCCATGCAGCATGAAGGGCGAACCGGGGAAGAAGCCGCCGGCGACATCCCAGCCTTCGCCGCTGTGCAGCACGGCTTCATACCAGGCGACGGGCCCCGTATAGGGCTGGTGCGAATTGACGAGGAGGCGCGTCGCGTGATCGGCTGAACGCGCCGGGCCGATAGCGACGCCGTTCGAGCCGACGGGCAGCGGCGACATGGTCGGCAGGAAGGCCGTCTTGCCATCCTTGGAGAGGCCGCCCTTGCCGGCTTTCGACAGCGCGGTGAGCTGTTTGTCGAGGCCGTAGAAGAAGGGTGTCTTGAAGACGAAGCCGGCGACGACGTCCTTGCCGGTCAGCGGCAGGAAGCCGGGCGTCACCTTGTCGGGATGGAGCGCCGCGTAATAATTGACGCCCGCCGCATAGGCCTCGACGACCTTGCGCACGCCGGGCGAGAGCTCCGTCTCGTAGCGCGCGTCGACATTTTCCCAGACGCGCAGCAAATGGACGAGATAGTCGGTGACGGCGGCATCCTTGCCCTTCACCGAGGCGAGCTTGCCGCGCACCGCGATGGCGGTTTCCTCGATCGTGCGGTAGTCGTCTTCCGCATGGGCGAAGCCGAAACCGAAGGCGACGTCGGCGTCGCGGGCGCCCTGAATGTGCGGCACGCCCCATTCGTCGCGCCTGATGCGGACGTCGTAACGGGCGGCTTCGGCGATGAGCGGTTTCGGATCGAAGGGCGCCGGGGCTTCGAGGACACTGCGGACCAGAACGCCCGCGACGGCGAGGAGCACGAGCCCTGCCAGAGCCAATGCACCCGTCTTGACGATTTTCAGCACCCGCGCCTCCCGTTTCGATTTTGGCGCAGACTAGGGGGCCGCAAGACTTTGCGAAAGTCACAAAGCCGTCAGCCGCGAGGGCGCCAGCCTCGGCCAGAGCCGGCAGGCCTGCGGCAGGGAGCCGCTTTCCGCCCGGAGCCCAAACCTCTATACAAGTGGACCGATCATTCCAGCTCCCCGAAGAGAGCCCTTCTTGTCTCCAGCCGTTTCAGATCTGCTTCTCTGGCTCGTTTTCGCCGCGATGACCGCGGGCGTCATTGTCGCCGTCCTGCGTCCGCTCGGGCGCCGGCGGGCGGCGGGCGCGGACGGGCGGGAAATCGCGCTTTACCGCGACCAGCTTGCCGAGGTGGAGCGCGATCTCGAACGCGGTGCGATCGAGCCGGCGGAGGCCGAGGCGGCGCGGGTCGAGGTGTCGCGGCGGCTGCTCGCGGCGGCGGACGCGCAGGAGAAGGAGGCCGGCGCAACGGGTGGGCAAGGGCTTTCGCGCCGCTTCGTCGCCATGGCGATCGTGATCGCCGTGCCGGCCCTGGCGCTCGTCATCTATCTCGGCCTCGGCTCGCCGGGCTTGCCCGACCAGCCTTTCGCGGCGCGCATGGCGGGGCCCGTGGAAAAGCTGCCGATCGACGCGCTGGTGCTGAGGGTCGAGCAACATCTGAAAGAAGACCCCAAGGATCTGCGCGGCTGGGAAGTGTTGGCACCGGCCTATGTCCGGCAGCGGCGTTATCAGGACGCCGCCGATGCCTGGAGCCGCGCCATCGAACTCGACGGCGAAACGGCGTTGCGGCTCGCGGCGCGGGGCGAGGCGGAGGTCTTTGCGGCGAAGGGCATCGTGGTGCCGGCGGCGCGGGAGGATTTCGCCAAGGCGGTCGTGCTCGATCCGCATGAGCCGCGCGCGCAATATTATATGGGTGTTGCCGAGATCGAGGACGGCAAAAAGGACGCGGCCGCCGCCCGCTGGAAGGCGCTGCTCGCGTCCGCGCCCGCCGATGCGCCCTGGCGGGCGAGCATTGAGGGTGAACTTGCCCGGCTCGAAAACCCGAATGCGCCGGGGCCGGACGCGGGGCAGGTCAATGCGGCCGCGAACATGTCGCCGGAAGCGCGGCAGAAGATGATCGAGGGCATGGTCGGCGGGCTCGCCGCCCGGCTCGACAAGGCGCCGAACGACATCGACGGCTGGCTGCGGCTTATCCGCGCCTATGGCGTTCTCGGGAAAAAGACCGAAGCCGAGGCCGCGCTCGGCCGGGCGAGGACGGTCTTCGCGAGCGACAAGGCGGCGCTTTCGCGGCTCGACGAGGCGAAAAAAACGCTTCCCTAAACTTATCCCCGCTCCGCTTCGTCCCCTTATGATCCGTACCGGGAATCACGCAAAGGGGACGCCATGCTCTCGGAACTCCAGAAACAGGCCGCGCAGGCCATCGTCAATGTCTTCGAAACGGGCCACACGCTCGGCGATTACGGGCGGGTGACGCTGCTCACCGGCGATCCGGGGCATCTGACCTATGGCCGCTCGCAGACGACGCTCGCCAGCGGCAATCTTTACCTTCTCATCAAGGCCTATTGCGCGATGCCGAACGCGGCCTGCGCGCGGGCGCTGAAACCCTATCTGCAGCGGCTCGCCGACATCGATCTCAGCCTCGACCGCGATCAGGCCTTTCGCGCGGCGCTGAAGGAAGCGGGCGGCGACCCCGTCATGCAGGACGCGCAGGATGGCTTCTTCGACCGCGTCTACTGGACGCCGGCGGCGAAGACCTGCGCGACGCTCGGCTTTTCGACCGCGCTTGGGCATGCGGTGGTCTATGACAGCCTCATTCACGGCTCATGGGGCGCGCTGCGCGACCGGACGGTGAAGGCGCATGGTGAGCCGGCGAAGGCGGGCGAGAAAGCATGGATCTCGGCCTATGTCGGCGAGCGGCGCAAATGGCTCGCGACGCACCCCAACAGCCTGTTGCAGCGCACCGTCTACCGGATGGACGCCTTCAACGGGCTCATCAAGGCGGGCAACTGGTCGCTCGGCATTCCCTTGAGCGTTTGCGGCGTCACGGTCGATCAGGCAGCGCTGTCCTGCCGCGCGCCGGTCGTCGTTTCGGCGAGCGACGCGGCGACGCGCAACCTCCATCTGACGAAGCCGCCCATGACCGGGAACGACGTCCGCGCGTTGCAGGAGGCGCTGGCGAAAGAAGGTTATGTCGTCAATCGCGACGGCGTCTTCGACGAGGGGCTCGACCGCGTGCTGAAATCGTTCCAGCAGGAATACGGCATCGTCGCCGACGGCATCGCGGGCCCCGCGACGCGGACGATGCTGGGGGTGTAAGGGGCATCACATCGTGCTGTCATCCCGACCTTGTGCCGGGACCCAGAAGGGCCGCGAATTCGGAGCGTGCCGCCCCTGGGCCCCGGGACAAGCCCGGGGTGACGCCGAAGGGTGGGGAGGGAACCCGCATTCTCCCCGCGACCAAATTGCAGTTAAGAACCGCTCGTTATTCGGCTATACCTCTGGCGTCGCGAAAACTGGGATCGAAAAAGAATGACGCGCAAACAGCGCCGCGCCGGGTTCATTGCTCTTGGCCTCGGCATTCTCGGGATTGCCGTTGCGCTCGTGCTTTTCGCCATGCGCGACAACATCGTCTTTTTCTATAGCCCCACGGAAATTGCGGAGAAGGGCATCGGGCCCGGCACGCGGTTCCGTCTCGGCGGGCTGGTCGAACAGGGGTCCGTCCAGCACACCGGACCGGCGACGATCAAATTCGTGGTGACGGATCTCCAGAAGACCGTCACGGTGAGCTATACCGGGCTCGTTCCCGATCTCTTCCGCGAGGGACAGGGCGTCGTCGCCGAAGGCACGATCGGCCCCGACGGCGTCTTCGTCGCGGACTCCGTGCTCGCCAAGCATGACGAGAAATACATGCCGCCCGAAGTTGCCGAGGCGCTCAAGAAATCGGGACGCTGGGAAGAAGGCCAGATGAAGGACGGCGCAGCAAAGCCGGTGAGCCGATGATCGTCGAACTCGGCCATTTCGCGCTGGTCCTCGCCCTCGCCGTCGCGCTGGTGCAGATGGTCGTGCCGATGGTCGGCGCGCATCGCCGCGACGCGGGGATGATGGCGATCGCGGCGCCGGCGGCGCTCACGCAATTCGTGCTGATCGGCATTGCCTTCTGCGTGCTGCTCTTTGCCTATCTCACGTCGGATTTTTCGGTGAAGGTCGTCGCCGAGAATTCGCATTCGACGAAGCCGCTCATCTACAAAATCTCCGGCGTCTGGGGCAACCATGAAGGCTCGATGGTTCTCTGGGTGCTGATCCTCGCGCTCTACGGCGCGCTGGTCGCCCTCTTCGGACGCAATCTGCCGGACGGTCTTCGCGCGCGCGTGCTCGCCGTGCAGGCCTCCATCGGCGTCGCTTTCCTCGGCTTCATTCTCTTCACCTCCAATCCCTTCGCACGGCTCGACCCGGCGCCCTTCGAGGGCAACGGGCTCAATCCGCTGCTGCAGGATCCGGCGCTCGCCTTCCATCCGCCGTTTCTCTATGCGGGCTATGTCGGGCTTTCGATGGCCTTCTCCTTCGCCATCGCCGCGCTGATCGAAGGCCGCGTCGATGCAAGCTGGGCGCGCTGGGTGCGGCCCTGGACGCTCGGCGCCTGGACCGCACTCACCGTCGGCATCGCGATGGGCTCGTGGTGGGCCTATTACACGCTGGGGTGGGGCGGCTTCTGGTTCTGGGACCCGGTCGAGAATGCCTCGCTGATGCCCTGGCTCGTCGCGACGGCGCTGCTGCATTCGGCCATTGTCGCGGAGAAGCGCGGCGCACTCAAAAGCTGGACGATCCTGCTCGCGATCTTCGCCTTCTCGCTGTCGCTCGTCGGTACGTTCCTGGTGCGTTCGGGCGTCCTCAATTCCGTCCATGCCTTCGCAACCGATCCGTCGCGCGGCGTCGTCATCCTCTGCATTCTCGTTTTCTTCATCGGCGGTGCGCTGGCGCTTTACGGCTGGCGCGCGCCGGTGCTGAAGGCGGAGGGCCTGTTTGCGCCGCTGAGCCGCGAAGGTGCGCTGGTGCTGAACAATTTGCTGCTCGCGGCGGCGACCGCGGCCGTCTTCATCGGCACGCTCTATCCGCTCTTCCTCGATGCGATCGGCGGGCCGAAGATCACGGTCGGGCCGCCCTTCTTCAATCTCACCTTCGTGCCGCTGATGGTGCCGCTTTTCTGCCTCGTGCCGCTCGGGCCGCTGCTCAAATGGAAGCGCTCCGATCTCGTCGCGGCGACGGAGCGGCTGATGGGCGCGGCCTTCGCGGCCGTCGTCGTCACGCTCGTCGTGCTCGCCGTGCAGACGCGGGGACCATGGCTCGCCGCGCTCGGCATGGGGCTCGCGACATGGCTCGTCGCCGGCGCCTTCTTCGAACTTGCCTGGCGCATCGGGCTCTTCTCCGTGCCGCTTGCCGAAAGCTTCCGCCGGGCGCGGCGCCTTCCCCGCGCGTCGTGGGGCATGGCGCTGGCGCATGGCGGGCTCGGCATCGTCGTCGCCGGCATCGTCGGCATGACGGCCTGGCGGCAGGAGCTGGTGACGGCGCTGAAGGTCGGCGAGAGCGCGGAGCTTGCCGGTTACACGTTGACGCTCGAACAGGTCGGCATGCGGCAGGGCCCCAATTACGAGGCGCTGGTCGGCGTCATCCGCGTGACGCGCGACGGGCGCGAAGTTGCGTTGATGCTGCCGGAGAAGCGGCGCTTCCCGGTCGAGCGGCAGGAGAAGACCGAGGCGGCGATCCGCACGACGGGTTTCTCCGATCTCTATCTCGTCATCGGCGACGACAATGGGCAGGGGGCCTGGACGCTCAGGGCCTATGAAAATAGCCTTGCGCCCTGGATCTGGGCCGGCGCCGTCATCATGACTTTCGGTGGCGTCGTTTCGCTGATGGACCGGCGCTACCGGGTCGGCGCGCCGTCGAAGAGGCGGACGCGGCTTGCCGCGCAGCCGGCGGAATGACCATGCGGGCGTTGATCCTCTCGCTGATGTTCCTGTTCGTGGCCGGCGCGGCGCTGGCGGTCGAGCCGAGCGAGCAGTTGAAGGATCCCATCCTCGAAGGCCGCGCGCGGGAGATTTCGAAAGAACTGCGTTGCCTCGTCTGCCAGAACCAGTCGATCGACGATTCCAACGCCGATCTCGCGCGGGACCTGCGCCGGATCGTCCGCGAGCGGCTCGTCGCCGGAGACAGCGACGAAGAGGTCGTCGACTATATTGTCGCCCGCTACGGCCAGTTCGTGCTGCTGCGCCCGCCCTTCGAGCCTGCGACCTGGCTTCTCTGGTTCGGGCCCTTGGTTGTGCTGCTGGCGGGGGCGGGCATTGCCATCCTGGTTTTCCGGCGCGGCCGGGCGGGCGTCGCTCCCGCGCTCGACCCGCAAGAACAGGCGCGTATCGACAGGCTGCTCGGCCGGACGGAATAGGGCCCTTCCGGCGTCGAAAGGCCGGAGAGGGAGCCCATGTTTGCGACGCAAACTCCGGCGACCGGCATTTTCGCCATCATTACGCCTTATCCATATGTAATGTTTTGGACATGAATTGGTAAGGTGCCGTGCCCGATTGTCTGAGGGCAGGGTTCCTCTCCGATACCCCGACCGGATTTTCAGTGAAACGCCGCCCAGGCGGCAGGTTCAGCCACAGGAGTTCACGACATGACGAACAGCGCTCCGCGACACGGGTTTTCGACGCTAAGACCCTTGCGCGTGGCCGCGGCGCTCGCGACAGCCGGTATTATTGGCGGTGCCATCGGTTTTGGCGCGTGGACGGCTCCGGCTTTTGCGGAAACGGCGCCGCTCAACGCGCCCACGCAGCAGCGGACCGAACTCTCCACGCTGCCGAGCTTCGCCGATCTCGTCGAGAAGGTGTCGCCGGCCGTGGTCAGCATCAAGGTCGTCGAGGAAGAGACGGTGGGCGACGCCAACATGCCCGATCTGCCGTTCCCGCCCGGCAGTCCCTTCGAGAAATTCTTCAAGCAGCTTCAGCCCAAGGGCCCGGACGGCAAGCCGCTGAAGCGCAAGGCGATGGCGCAGGGCTCCGGCTTCTTCATCACCGCCGACGGCTATGTCGTGACCAACAATCACGTCGTGCAGGGCGGCAAGGACATCACCGTCGTGCTCAACGACAGTTCCGAACTGAAGGCGAAGCTCGTCGGCCGCGACCAGAAGACCGATCTCGCGCTGCTGAAGGTCACGGCGCCCAAGCCGATGCCTTATGTGGCGTTCGGCGACAGCGACAAGCTCCGCGTCGGCGACTGGGTGCTCGCCGTCGGCAATCCCTTCGGTCTTGGCGGCACGGTGACGAGCGGCATCGTCTCGGCGCGCGGCCGCGAAATCGGCGCCGGTCCCTATGACGACTTCCTCCAGATCGACGCCTCGATCAATCGCGGCAATTCCGGCGGACCGACCTTCGACATCCATGGCGCGGTCGTCGGCGTGAATACGGCGATCTATTCGCCGACCGGCGGCAGCGTCGGCATCGGCTTCGCGATCCCGTCGAACATCGCTGCCCATGTCATCTCGGAACTTCGCGAGCATGGCAAGGTGACGCGCGGCTGGCTCGGCGTCAGCATCCAGCCGGTCGATCCCGATCTCGCGGCGAGCCTCTCGCTCGACAAGCCGAAGGGCGCTCTCGTCGCCGAGGTGACGCCGGCGAGCCCGGCGGCCAAGGCCGGCATCCAGGCCGGCGACGTGATCGTGAAGCTTAACGGCAAGACCATGAACGACGTCCGCGACGTCAGCCGCTCGGTCGCCGATCTTCGTCCCGGCACGAACGCTTCCGTGGTGCTGTGGCGCGACGGCAAGGAAAAGCCGATCAGCGTCGCCATCGCCGTCTTCCCGGAGAAGCTCGAAGCCGCCTCCGCGGACGACAGCGCGCCGAGCGCGGAAGGCACGACGCAGAGCCTCGGTCTCGCTTTGTCGCAGAGCGACGACGGCGTCGTCGTGCAGAGTGTCGATCCGAACAGCGAGGCGGCGGAGAAGGGCATTCAGGCCGGCGACGTCATCGTCAAGATTTCCGGCAAGGATGTGAAGACGCCGGCCGACGTGGTCGAAGGCGTCAAGCAGGCGAAGAAGGCGGACAAGCAGTCCGTTCTGCTTCTCCTGCGCAGTCAGGATCAGCAGCGCTTCGTCGCGCTGACGGTCAACAAGGCGTAACGCGGTCGGCGGCGCCGGGCGAAGTCCGGCGCCGCCGCTCCCCGCACAGATGCGCAACAGAGGCGTGACGTCCATGCGTGTACTGGTTATCGAAGACGATCTCGAAGCGGCGGCCTATCTGGTCAGGGGTCTGCGCGAGAGCGGACATATCGTCGATCATGCGGCCGATGGCGAAGAGGGGCTGACGCTCGGCCTTTCCAGCCCCTATGACGTGATGATCGTCGACCGGATGCTGCCCAAGCGCGACGGGCTTGGCGTCGTCGCCGCATTGCGAGCCGAAAAGATATCGACGCCGGTGCTCATTCTCTCCGCGCTCGGCGAGGTCGACGATCGCATTCAGGGCCTCAAGGCCGGCGGCGACGATTATCTGACCAAGCCCTACGCCTTCGCGGAGCTTCTCGCCCGCATCGAGGTGCTGGTGCGGCGCTCCAATCCGGATCAGGTTCGTACCCGATTGCAGGTCAGCGATCTCGAGGTCGATTTGCTCGCGCGCAAGGTGATGCGCGCCGGGCAGGAGATCGACCTTCAGCCGCGCGAATTCCGGCTGCTCGAATATCTGATGAAGCATGCCGATCAGGTGGTGACGCGCACGATGCTGCTGGAGAATGTCTGGGAATATCATTTCGACCCGCAGACCAACGTGATCGACGTCCACATCTCGCGGCTTCGGGCGAAGATCGACAAGAATTTCAAGCAGCCCTTGCTGCATACCATTCGGGGAGCCGGCTATTCGCTACGCGCGGCTGATTAATCTCCTCAAGACGTCGACCTTCCGGCTCGCGGTTCTTTATCTCGCACTCTTCGTCGCGTCCGCCGTCACGCTGCTTGCCTATGTCTACTGGAACACGGCGGGCTTTCTCGTCCGCCAGACCGACGAGGCCGTGCAGGCGGAAATCACCGGCCTTGCCGAGCAATATGCGCAAGGCGGGCTGCCGCTTCTCGTCCACACCGTCATCCAGCGGTCGCGCGATCCGGGGCAGGGGCTCTATCTCGTCATCGATCCGGCCGGCCGGGCGCTTGCCGGCAATCTCGATCAGAAGCCGGCGGCGACGCCCGGCCCCGACGGCTGGATGGACTTCTTCTACAACCGCAAGGTGCTCGACGGCACCGAGGTCAAGGCGGCCCGCGCCCGTGCCTTCGTACTGCCGGAGGGCTTCTATCTCCTGGTCGGCCGCGACGTACAGGAGCGGCGCATCATCGAAACGCTGATCACGAGCGCGCTCGTCTGGGCGATCGGGCTCACGGTCGCGCTCGGCCTTGCCGGCGGTCTCTTCATGAGCCGCAACATGCTCGCCCGCGTCGACGCGATCAACCGTTCGAGCAGCGGCATCATGAAAGGCGATCTCTCGCAGCGGCTTCCCATCGCCG
>NZ_DATKFR010000115.1:0-5481 GCF_035511255.1 Parvibaculum sp. | reverse complement strand
TCCGAGAATCCGAAATTCGCCATCGCGCTCCAGGAAGAGGGCATCGCCTTCATCGGCCCGAACATCAAGGCCATCGAGGCGATGGGCGACAAGATCGAGTCGAAGAAATTCGCGAACGCCGCGAAGGTCTCGACCGTGCCGGGCTACCTTGGCGTCATCGGCGACGACAAGGAAGCCGTCAAGATCGCCAATGAGATCGGCTATCCGGTCATGATCAAGGCCTCGGCCGGCGGCGGCGGCAAGGGCATGCGCATCGCTTGGTCCGAGAAGGAAGTGGCTGAAGGTTTCGCCGCTTCCAAATCGGAAGCGAAGTCGAGCTTCGGCGACGACCGCGTGTTCATCGAAAAATTCGTGACGCAGCCGCGCCACATCGAAATCCAGGTGCTGGGCGACAAGCACGGCAATGCGATCTATGTGCTGGAGCGCGAATGCTCGATCCAGCGCCGCAACCAGAAGGTCATCGAAGAGGCGCCGTCGCCTTTCCTCGACGAGAAGACCCGCAAGGCAATGGGCGAGCAGGCGGTCGCGTTGGCGAAGGCCGTCAATTACGAAAGCGCGGGCACGGTCGAGTTCATCGTCGACAAGGACCGCAATTTCTATTTCCTCGAAATGAACACGCGCCTTCAGGTCGAGCATCCGGTGACAGAGCTCATCACCGGCATCGATCTCGTCGAGCAGATGATCCGCGTTGCGGCCGGCGAGACGCTCTCGCTGAAGCAATCGGATATCAAAATCAACGGCTGGGCCATCGAAAGCCGCATCTATGCGGAAGATCCTTATCGCAGCTTCCTTCCCTCGACCGGCCGCCTCGTGCGCTACCAGCCGCCGGCGGAAGAAGTGAAGGACGGCCTTACCGTCCGCAACGACACGGGCGTCTATGAAGGCGGCGAAATCTCGATCTATTACGATCCGATGATCGCCAAGCTCTGCACGCATGGGCCGGATCGGCTGACCGCCATCGACCATATGTCGGTCGCGCTCGACCAGTTCCGCATCGAGGGCATCCAGCACAACATTCCGTTCCTCGGCGCGATCATGGAGCATCCGCGCTTCCGCTCGGGGAACATCACGACGGGTTTCATCGCCGAAGAATTTCCCGAGGGCTTCCACGGCGTCGAACTGAACGATGCGCGCAAGGTGAAACTCGCCGCGATCGCGGTCTTCATGAACAAGCTCCATGCCGACCGTGCGGTGCAGATCACGGGCCAGCTTTCCAATCGTCCGCGCAAGCTGCCCAGCGAATGGGTGGTGAGCCTCGACGGCTGGTCGCAGCGCGCCCGCGCCGAAGCGACGGAAGCGGGGCTCGACGTCAGCTTCCACGACGAGGACGGCAAGGTCACGGGCGTGCATCTTGTCGAGAGCGACTGGACGCCGGGGCAGGCGGTCTTCGTCGGCACCGTCGATGCTGCGCCGATCTCGGTCCAGATCGACCGCGCCAAGCAGGGCTACAAGCTGCGCTATCGCGGTGCGACGGTCTCGGCCGTCGTCCGTACGCCGCTCGCCCATCGCCTCAACCTGCTGATGCCGGAAAAGGTCGCGGCCGACACGTCGAAATATCTGCTGTGTCCGATGCCCGGCCTCGTGAAGTCGATCGCGGTCACGGTCGGCCAGGAAGTGAAGGCCGGCGAGCCGCTTGCCATCGTCGAGGCGATGAAGATGGAGAACATCCTCCGCGCCGAAAGGGATTGCACGGTCGCGGTCATCGAGGCGCAGCCCGGCGACAGCCTGGCAGTCGATGCCGTCATCATGGAATTCGAGTTCGGGAAGTAAGGTATTGATCCTTCCCTTTACTCGTCGTGCGCGGGCTTGACCCGCGTACCCACGTCTTTCCTTGCGCGACGCAGAGAGGAAGTCGTGGATACGCGGGTCAAGCCCGCGCATGACGGATGAGGGGACTGCGGTTGACACCCGGTGCCATTCCGCAGAGCCTTTGCGACCTCAGCGACGCGAGGAGGCAGCCCATGCGCAGCGGATTTCTGTCGGCTTTTTTGATCGCCGTTTCGGCGCTTCTCCTCGCCGCGCCTGCGCGGGCCGACATCGCGAAGGGCGCGACGCCCGCCGCCGTCGAATGGAAGGTGGGCAACACCGCTTATTTCGCCGGGCGCGACATCACCGTCGACAGCAAGATCGACGGCGCCCTCGCCGTGACCGGCGAAACCATCACCATCACCCGGGACGCAACCATCGGCGGCGACGCCTGGATCGCCGGCCGCCGTGTCGCGACCGAGGGCGACATCGGAGGCGATCTTTCGATCCGCGCGCAGGATGCGCTCGTCAACGGCCATGTGAAGGGTGACGTCTCTTTCTACGGTGTGCATCTCGCTTTCGGACCGGATGCGAAAGTCGACGGCAAGGTCGATTACTACGCGGCCGGTCCGGCGGAAATAGACTCCGGGGCGCGCATCGCGGGCGGCATGCGCTCGAAGGTCTGGGACGAAGCGACGAAGCCCCGCATGCCGCGTCAGCCCGAAGAGAGCTGGCGCGACCGCTGGCCGGCGCCGGGCTACCGCCTCTCCTGGCCGGGCGCGGTCTTCTTCGGCGTGTTGGCCGGCATCGTCGCGCTGGCGGCTCCGGCCCTCGCGGCGCGCCTCGGCGAAACCTCGACCGCGCAGCCTGGGCTCGCTTTCCTGATCGGCCTCGTCTGGCTCGTCGGCACGCCGGTCGCCGCGATCGTCTCGGCGGTGACGATCGTCGGCCTGCCGCTCGCCTTCATCGTCATCCTGCTCTGGCCGCTCGGCATGCTGATCGGCCTCGTCGTCGCCATCATGATCGTCGGCGAGCATTTCGCCGGCCGCATGCGGCCGCGCTACGAGCGCACGGCGCGCGTCGCGGGCGGCATCGCGGTTGCGACGATCCTGCTCTGGATCGGCATCTCGCTTCCGGCCTTCGGCGGCCTCGTCTGGCTCGCCGCCGTCACCTTCGGCGTCGGCACGCTGGTGCTCTCGGCGCGGGTGGCGTGAACCGGACTCCGGTCTATTCGTTGTAGTCGCTTCGTTGCGCCGCGATGTGATATGAAGCGCGACCCTTCGCGTTTCCCGGTCCGTCATGGCCCTGACTGCCGCACAGCTATCCCAGCGTCCGAAGTGCCACGACGAGATCAGGCGTCACGCGGCGGCGCTGCTGCGGGCGCTTGAACAATTTCCGCGCCTCTCGTCCGTCTTTGCGAGCGAGCAGCGCGGCATGATGGCCAATATAGCCTTCGGTCTCTATTTCGACCCCGCTTCCGACTTGCCGCGTCGCGGCATCGTTCTGGCGCGGTTCCTTGAGCTGGTAGAAGAGCGCGGCGTCGCGAGCCGGAACACCGCCGACGTCTTCATCAAGGAAATGATCAAATACGGCTATCTTCGCCCCTTTGCGGTGGAGGGAGACAGACGCAAGCGGCCGCTCGAGCCGACCGAGACCAGCATGGCGAGCTTCGTCACATGGGTCGTGGTGCATCTCGAGACGCTGGACGGCTTCGATGGCGGCGCGCGAATAGACACCGTCATGCGCGATCTGGATGTCCTTTCCAGGCTTCAGCCGCATATTGCGGTCGATCTCGTCGGCGATGGCGGGCAGGCGAAATATCCCGAAACGTTGGCGCTTTTCGCCTGGGTCAACAACAGCAAGCTGTTCAGCCTGCGCATTCTGGCGGGCATGGGCGACGTCGAGCCGGAGGCCAGGCGGGTCGCGACGGATATCGACTCCGTCGCCGAACTCGCGACATGGATGAGCGTTTCGCAGACCCACCTGGCGCGCAAATTGCGCGAGGCCGAAGACCTCGGAAGCATCGGCTGGAGCGGCAGGCGGGGCCAGTCGCCGATGTGGATATCGACGGGATTTCTGAAAGAGCTGATCGACGAGCAGTCGTCGAGGCTCGCGGTCTTCGATGCGGCCTTCGATGCGGTCTTCGCCGGCGCGGCTTGAATAAGCCGCCTCGACAGCGGCCGCTAGAATATGTCCGTGAATGTCTTCTTCAGCGCCATGTCGACCTCTTCCATGCTGACCACATGGCCGAGATTGGCGAGGCTCGTCACGCCATGCTGCGAGATGCCGCAAGGAACGATCCCCGAGAAGTGATCGAGGTCCGGCTCGACGTTGATGCTGATGCCGTGGAACGTCACCCATTTGCGGATGCGGACGCCGATGGCGGCGATCTTGTCTTCGCGGCCGATGCCTTTATCGGGACGGCGCACCCAGACGCCGACACGGTCGTCGCGCACTTCGCCGATGACGTTGAAGCAGGCGAGCGTCGCGATCAGCCAGCGTTCGAGATCGCGGACATAGGCGCGCACATCAGGTCCGCGCTTCTTCAGGTCGAGCATCACATAGGCCACGCGCTGTCCCGGCCCGTGATAGGTGTACTGGCCGCCGCGTCCTGTCCTGAAGACCGGAAAGCGGTCGGGCGTCAGCAGATCCTTTTCATCGGAACTCGTGCCCGCCGTGTAGAGGGCAGGGTGCTCAAGCAGCCAGACGAGTTCGGGCGCATCGCCGGCCGCGATGGCGGCGGCACGCGCTTCCATCTCCGCGACGGCGATGTCGTAAGGCACGGGTGCGTCGGATACGCGCCATTCGACGGGCGTGGCGGAAAGTGGGGCGGCGAGGGCTTCGGCTTTAACCATGGGGTAACTCTAGCATGCGACTTTCATGGAGGTCGCGTGATGCCAATTGGGGGCGGGGATGAATTCCGTCAATAACGTCTTCGTCGAGATTTCGGTGGTGCTGGGCAAAACCTCCTTGCCGGTGCATCAGCTATTGAAGATGGGCCGTGGCGCCGTCATCGAACTCGACGCCCATCATGAGGACGAGGTTTGGCTGCTGGCCAACAACGTGCCAATCGCCCGTGGCGAGATCGTTGTGCAGGGCGAGAAGATCGCCATCTCGATCACCTCGACCATCAAGAACTGAGCGCGCGTCGCTAAATTCTTCATAAATATTGTGTGGATTAGGTATTAATACGTCTGGATATTGAATTATCCGGGCCGTTGGCCTATTTCTACGGAGATTAATCTCGACGTTCCGCGGCGAGGCGTGTCGCCCCGCCGATTCCCGTCAGGAGTGGTCATGCTTCCCATCGTACTCGATGCCGGCACGCTCAGGATCGTGCTGGTCGGCGAGGGCGGGGCCGCCTTGAAACGGCTGGAATTTCTGGATGCCGCCGGAGCCGCCCATCTGGAGGTTTATTCTAAGGCCCCTGAAGCGGCTTTCGCCGCCCGAGCCGGAAACAGGCTTCGGGGCGCAAGGCCCTCCAGGGAGGCTCTGGAGGCCGCCCAGGTGGTCCTGATCGCAGGGCTTCCGCAGGACGAGGCGTCGGGGCTCGCGGAGGCCGCTCGCAAGGCGGGACGGCTGGTGAATACGGAGGACGTGAAGGCGCTTTGCGACTTCCACGTGCCATCGACGGTGAGGCGGGGCGACCTGCTTCTGACAGTTTCGACCGGGGGAAAGTCCCCGGGCCTCGCGCGGCGCCTCCGGCGCTATCTCGAGGATTTGTTCGACCCCGAT
>NZ_DATKFR010000114.1:0-4357 GCF_035511255.1 Parvibaculum sp. | reverse complement strand
GCCTCGCTCGTCGTCGGCACGCACAGCCATGTCCCGACCGCGGACGCGCAGATATTGCCGGGCGGCACGGCCTATCAGACCGATGCGGGCATGTGCGGCGACTATAATTCCGTCATCGGCATGGACAAGGATGAGCCGGTCAGCCGCTTCCTGTCGAAAATTCCAAGCGGCCGCTTCCAGCCCGCGCTGGGCCCGGCGACGCTGTGCGGCGTCTTCGTCGAGACGGACGGCAGGGGGCTCGCGCGCCGCATTGAGCCGGTGCGGATCGGCGGCAGGCTGAAGCGGGCTTTGCCAGACGGGTAGACCAGACGGTTGAAAAGCCGGGGGCTCGGGCGGGGGACGACAAGAACGTGAATGACATATTGAAACCCTTCGGGCTGCTGCGGCGGCCCGATGTCGCGGCTTTCGCTCTGGTCGCGATCCTCGTTCCCTGGCTCAGCCTTTTTGCGCCGCGCGTGCTCGGCGGCGTATTGCCGGCCGCCGCCATCCTCGCCGTCGTGGGCCGGTATTGGACGCTTCGCTCCTTCGTGCCGATGGAGCGCGGTCCCTGGATCGCGGTCGCGCTTGTCGTCGCACTCTGTGCGCTGTCGGCGCTCTGGGCGCCCGACACTCTCTTCGCCCTCGACCGGTCGAGCCGTATCGCGGGATCGTTGGCGACTGCGCTGCTCCTCTTCTTCACGGCGCGAGGCCTCGGAGAGAGCGATCGCGCGGACCTGCGATCGCTCCTTCTCTGGAGCACCGTTTTCGGCCTCGCCCTCACCGCCGCGAACATGCTGAGCCACGGCGCCATCTACGCCCTCGTCGCCTCCAAGAAGGCGCTTGCCACGGGCCTGGAAGTCGGCACGAACAGGCCGATGGTGATCCTTGTCCTCGTCGTCTGGTCCGCTGTCGTCGCGGCGATGGAGAGCGGCTGGAAACGACTGGCGCTTCTCCTCCCCTTCGCGGCCTTCGCCGTCACCACGCTGACGGAGAGCCAGACCGCCTTCACCGCCGCGATCCTGGGCGTCGCCGTTTACTGGATCGCGCGCCGCTGGCCGCGCTTTGCCGGCCGCGCCGTGGTCTGGACCGGCGCCGCGCTGATCCTCGTCATGCCGTGGTTCATCCTTTTGCTCCGGCATTTCGATCCGAATATCGACTTCGACTGGCCGCAGGCGTCCGCCGGGGCGCGGCTCGAAATCTGGTATGCGATCGCCGCCGAGGTCGTCCATGCGCCCTGGATAGGCCATGGCGTCGAGGCGACGCGCTTCGTCCCCGACTGGGGCATGGCGCATCGCTATTTCCCGGAGAAGTCGGTTCTGCATCCCCATAACGGCGCGCTCGAAATCTGGTATGAGTTCGGCGCGCTGGGGGCTCTCCTGGCGGCATGGATATGGGTCGCCGTGGCGCGCCGTGCCTCGGCGTTGGCCGGATCGATGCATGCGACGGCCTTGGCCTGCATGACCGTTGTATTTGTGGTGAGCTGCGTCAGCCATGGTCTCTGGCAGAGCTGGTGGCTCGGCGCGGTCGGACTGGTGCCGGCGCTTTTCGCGATGGCGGGAAAGAGGACGGAGCTTGCCTGAATGAGGGTCGTGATCGTCGGCAACTTCAACGAGCGCAAGGCCGGCGCGAATTTCTACGCGACGGTGCGCAAGCTCTCGAACGGCTTCGTCCGCAACGGCCATCTGGTGATGCCGCTGAGCGACCGCGACGTGGCGCGCGAGGCGGGTCGCCTCGGCATCGGCCGCGCCGGGCAGGGCGAGGCCAATCGCCGTCTCCTCGAACTCGCTCGCAACTTCCGGCCCGATCTCGTGCTGCTCGTCCATGCCGACATCATCCGCAACGACACGCTGCGCGAGCTGAAGACACTGAAGCCCGCGCCGGCTATTGCGGTCGTCAACCTCGATCCGCTCTTCGAGGCGGTCAATCCGCCCCGCGTTCGCCGTTTCGCCGAGGCCGCCGACATCACCTTCATCACGACGGCGGGGCAAACCATCGCGGAATATGCGACGCCGACGCATCGCATCGCCTTCATCCCCAATCCCGCCGACCGCTCCATCGAAGACATGGAAGGTTTCGCCCGTTCGGACCAGCCGAACGATCTCGTCTGCACCATCGTCAGCGAGAAGGGCACGCCCTGGCGCGCGGATTTCATGCGTAGGCTCGAAGTCGCCGTGCCGGAAGCGCGCTACGCCTTTTGCGGCCTCGAAGGTCTGCCGCCGATCTTCGGCTCCGCCTATTTCGACATGATCGCGAGTGCCCGCATGGGCCTCAATCTCAACCGCAGCGACGAGCATTACCTCTATTCGTCGGACCGCATCGCTCAATATGCGGGTAACGGCCTGATGCTCTTCGTGGGCCGCTCGACCGGCTATGGCGAGATATTTTCGGATCGGGAATTCGTCTTCTACGACGGCCTCGAAGATCTTGCGGAGAAATTGCGTTACTTCAGGACCCATGACGACGAGCGCCGCGCCATAGCGGCGGCAGGCCACGCGAAATACCACGCGATCTTCAACGAACGCCTGGTCGCCCGCTTCATGGAAGAAGCCGCCCTCGGTCGCACCCTCAGCCCGGCCTACGCCTGGCCGACGACGATCTACGGCGGCTGATCTCTATCTCTTCAAAATTGCGCTGAAAATTAATGCGCCCCGCCCATGGCATCCGAGGTGGGTGAGAGGCCATGAACGGGGCGCGTTCGCCACCGCATCCTGCGGAGGCTGATCTCTGCCGTGGGTTTGGGCGGGCCACGGTCAGCGATCGGCTGCGATTTGCCCCGGCTCGGCGGTTGGGCGACCGCCTGTGGTGAACCGGAACATCCTCACAGTAGTAGCGATTCGTTAAACACACGTTAAACGGGCGATATCAGTTAGGCAACACGTTATACGTGTATTTTGGCGCAAACGAAACGCAGCGCCGGGGCCTATGGATTTTGGCGGGGCGGGCCCCTATAAAGCCGGCATCAGCATTGATGAAGGCCGCTCCGCTTTCGGGGCGGCGCAAAGCGGGCCGCCGGGACGGCGCCCGCAACGGGACGGAGTCGCCATGGCTGGCCATTCGCAATTCAAGAACATCATGTACCGCAAGGGCGCGCAGGATAAGAAGCGCTCGAAGCTGTTCTCGAAACTCGCGAAGGAAATCACCGTCGCCGCCAAGATGGGCTTGGCCGATCCTGAATATAATCCGCGCCTGCGCGCCGCCATTCAGGATGCCCGCGCCGAGAACATGCCGCGCGACAACATCGAACGCGCCATCAAGAAGAGCACCGATCAGGGCGGCGAGAACTATGAAGAGGTCCGCTACGAGGGCTTCGGCATCGGCGGCATCGGTGTCATCGTCGAAACCCTGACCGACAACCGCAACCGCACCGCGAGTTCGGTACGCTCGATCTTCACCAAGCATGGCGGCAATCTCGGCGAAACGGGCTCTGTCTCCTTCATGTTCTCGAAGCTCGGCCGCGTCGAATACGCCCCCGAAGTGGCGACCGCCGACGCCATGCTCGAAGCGGCCATCGATGCCGGCGCCGAGGATTGCCAGTCGAGCGCCGAGGGCCACGAGGTCTTCTGTGCCCCCGAGCAGCTCCACGAGGTTTCCCGCGCCCTTGAGGCGAAATTCGGCGAGCCGCGCTCGGCGAAGATCGTCTGGAAGCCGCAGAACTCGATCCCGCTCGAGGACGACAAGGCCGAGACCCTGCTGAAAATGCTCGACGCACTGGACGACGACGACGATGTGCAGCAGGTTTATGCGAACTTCGAAATGTCCGATTCGGTGCTGGAGAAGATGTCGGCCTGATTGAGCCGCGTCGCCGCCCGGGCGGACGAAACGTCTGGGCCCACGCACATGCCGGCCTCACTCAGATATCTCGGGATCGATCCGGGCCTGCGCGCCACCGGCTGGGGCGTGATCGAGGTCACGGGCGCGCGCCTGACCCACATCGCCAACGGCACCATCGCGTCGAACGACCGGCTCGGCGTGGCCGAACGTCTGGTCGAGATCGAACGCGGATTGATCGAAGTGGTCGAAACCTGGGAGCCGGACGGCGCGGCGGTCGAACAGGTCTTCGTCGCCCGCGATCCGGTCGCGGCCCTGAAGCTCGGCCAGGCCCGCGCCATGGCGCTCCTCGTGCCGGCGCGTGCCGGGCTCCCCGTCGCCGAATATGCGGCGAACCACATCAAGAAGTCCGTCGTCGGCGCGGGCCATGCCGGAAAGGCGCAGATCAGGATGATGGTCGAGATGTTGCTCCCCGGCTGCGGTGCCGAAACCGAACATGCCGCCGACGCGCTGGCCATCGCGATCTGCCATGCGCATTCCGGCGGCGCCAATGCGCGCATCGCGGCGGCGATCCTCAAGGCAGAGGCGGCGCGATGATCGGCAAGCTGAA
>NZ_DATKFR010000113.1:0-3691 GCF_035511255.1 Parvibaculum sp. | reverse complement strand
GGATGCGGCGCGGCAAGGAAGACGCGGATCGTCTCGCCGAGCGTTGCGGCATTCCCTCTCTCGATCGTCCTCATGGAAAGCTCGTCTGGATTCACGCCGCCAGCGTCGGCGAATCCCTCTCTGTTCTGCCGCTGATCGACCAGCTGATCGCGGCCGGCCTCCATGTGCTCGTCACCACAGGCACCGTCACATCGGCGCATCTGATGAAGGAGCGGCTGCCCGAAGGCGCCTTCCATCAGTTCGTTGCGCTCGATCATCCGGTCTACACCGCGCGCTTTCTCGATTACTGGCGGCCCGATCTCGCCGTCTGGGTCGAATCCGAATTCTGGCCGAACCTGATCGTCGCCGCCCATATGCGCGGTATCCCTCTCGCGCTCGTCAACGCGCGCATCACCGAACGCTCCTTCCGCGGCTGGCAGCGCTTCCCGCGTTTCATCGCGAACCTGCTCGGCCGCTTCTCCCTTCTGCTCGCACAGGATGAAGCCAGCGCGCGCCGTCTCAAGGCGCTCGGCGCCGCCACGGTCGGAACGCCGGGCAATCTGAAACACGACGCAGCCCCCCTCACCGCCGACGAGGCCGAGCTTTCCGTGTTGCGCGCCGGCATCGCCGCCCGCCCGCTCTGGCTTGCGACCAACACGCATGACGGCGAGGAGACAGTCGCGGCCGAGGTTCACTCCCTGCTCGCGGCAACGAGGCCGGACCTCCTGACGCTGATCGTGCCGCGCCATCCCGCGCGCGGGGCCGCCATCGCGGCCGAACTCGGCAAGCGCGGATTAAAAGTTTCGCGGCGCTCGCTTGGCGACGAAATCGCGCCGGACACGCAAATCTATCTCGCCGACACGCTGGGCGAACTCGGCCTCTTCTATCGCCTCGCCGACATCGTCTTCGTCGGCGGCACACTGACGGAAACGGGCGGGCACAATCCCTTCGAACCCGCGCGTCTTGATTGCGCGCTGATCGCCGGCCCGAGCGATTTCAACTTCGCCGAGGCTTTTGCCGCCTTCGAAAGCGCCGACGCGCTCCTTCGTATCGTGGATGCTTCCTCTCTCGCCGAAGCGGTCAAGCGCTTGCTGACTGACGAGACGGAGAGGAAGCGCCGCGGCGACGCCGCCCGGAAGATCGCCGGCACGTCGAGCGGCGCGGCCGACCGCACCGCGGCGGCGCTCCTGCCGCTCATCGCGGCCGCCCGGCCGCGCCTCGCCGCCGGTAGCCGCCATGCGTGAACCGCGTTTCTGGCAGGCACCCCGCGCCGGCGAGATTCACATTCTGCCGCGCCTCCTGTCGCCCGCCGCCTTCCTCTACGGCGTGGCAGGCGGGCTGCGCCAACGCTTCGCGAAGCCCGAACAGGCGGCCGTGCCGATCATCTGTATCGGGAATATTACGGTCGGCGGCACGGGCAAGACGCCGCTCGCGCTGACGCTCGCCGAATGGCTGATCCGGCAGGGTGAAGAGGTTCATTTCCTGACGCGCGGCTATGGCGGCACGGAAGAAGGCCCGCTGCGCGTCGACCCGGCAAAACACACCGCCAAAGAAGTGGGTGACGAGCCGCTGCTTCTCGCCGCCGTCGCGCCGACATGGGTCTCCGCCGACCGGGCCGAAGGCGCCGCCGCTGCCGTGCGCGAAGGCGCGAAACTGATCCTGATGGATGACGGGTTGCAGAATCCGACGCTCGTAAAGGATTTCTCGATCCTCGTCGCCGATGCCCAGACCGGCCTCGGCAATGGCCGGCTCATCCCGGCCGGACCTTTGCGCGAGCATATGGACAGGGGCCTTTCGCGCGTCGGCGCCGTCGTCATCATCGGCCGGGGCCATGCAGCGGACAGGATCGCCGCCCGGGCGCGCGCCCGCGCCATCCCGGTCTTCCGCGCCATCCTTCGCGCGGCTCCCGCGCCGGACCTCGACGGACTGCCGGTGCTCGCCTTCGCCGGCATCGGGCGGCCCGAGAAGTTCTATGCGACGCTGCGCGAACTCCATGCGGATATCGTCGGCACGGCGAGCTTTCCCGATCATCATATCTTCGGCGAACGCGAGGCGCTTGACCTCCTCCTTCGCGCCCGCGATCTCAACGCGACGCTCGTCACCACCGAAAAGGACCTGGCCCGGCTCCGTGCCGCGCCGGCCGGAACGGCGCGGGCGCGGCTTCGGGACACGACGAAGACCGTCGCCGTCCATGCGCTGATCGACGACTTCGCCGCCCTCGGAACATTGCTGCGCGACCAGATCAGGCTCGCCCGCGGCCGGGCCGCCAAGCGTGCCGCCCAGCCCGATTGACGGGCTCGCCAGAAATACGTCGCAACTGATATAAGCGGCGACAGGAAGCAGGACGGCCCCGGAATCCATGTTCGGAAAGAAACTTCAATATCTGGCGGAGGCCGCGCTCCTGAAGGCCATGCTCGCCTTCTGCCGCCTGCTCGGCCTCGACCGCTCCTCGGCATTGGGCGGCTGGCTCGGCCGGCACATCGGGCCCAAGCTCGGCATTACCCGGCGCGCGCGCAACAACATCGCCCGCGCCATGCCTGAACTTTCGAATGCCGAGATCGAGCGCGTCGTTATCGGCATGTGGGACAATCTCGGCCGCACCGCTTTCGAATATGCCCATCTCGATAAATTCAGCCGGCCGGAAGAACGCCATCGCATCGAGATCGTGGGCATAGAGCCTCTGCTCGCTTATGCCGCGACGGGCAAGGGCGGCATGCTGGTGTCCGGCCACTTCGCCAATTGGGAACTGATGCCTCTCGTCATGCGGCTCGAGGGGCTGGACGGCGGTGGCGTCTACCGCGCGGCGAACAATCCCTATGTGAACGACTGGATGGTAACGATGCGGCGCGAGCTCATCGTTCCGGACCAGATCGCAAAGGGCCCCAAGGGCGCCCGGCTGCTCATCCAGGCTATCCGCGACAAGCGCTTCGTCGCCATGCTGATCGATCAGCGCCTGAGCGAAGGCGTCGAAGCGAGGCTGTTCGGCCTGCCCGCCATGACGACGCCGACACCGGCCGTCATCGCGCTCCGCTACGATGCGGCTCTCATTCCGGCATCGATCGTGCGAACCGAAGGCGCGCATTTCCGCGTCACTGTCCATGCTCCTGTCGAACTTCGCAGGGACGCCGAGCCGACGGCCGAAATCCTTCGCGTCACGCAGCTTCTCAACGACTTCCTCGAAGCCCGCATCCGCGAAAGGCCGGAAAGCTGGTTCTGGCTGCATAACCGCTGGAAGGACTGATGAATCTCCTGGTGAACATCGACGTCGACGATCTCGAACGGGCCGTCGATTTCTATGCGCGCGCCTTCGGCCTCCGCGTCGGACGGCGGCTCGGCCCGGACGTCGTCGAGATGCTGGGCCTCGACGCCCCGCTCTATCTGCTCCGAAAGAAAGCCGGTGGCGGCGCCGTGCCCGGCACGGATGCGATCCGCGATTACGGGCGTCACTGGACGCCGGTTCATCTGGACATCGTCGTCGCCGACATCGAAGAGGCGATGGCCCGCGCGAAGGCGGCGGGCGCGGTGGTCGAAAAGGAGATTGCAAGCCACGTCTGGGGCAAGATCGCCCTCTTCGCCGATCCCTTCGGTCATGGCTTCTGTCTGATCGAATTCACGGACCGCGGCTACGACGCGATTGCCAGCGCCTGAAATCAGTCGCCGCCGACGGCGGCGCCCGGCATGGCGCCTTGCGCCGGCACGCCGGCGACCAGCA
>NZ_DATKFR010000112.1:0-3971 GCF_035511255.1 Parvibaculum sp. | reverse complement strand
CGGTCGGCCTCCGAATAGACGGCGACGGAAGCGACGCCCATGCGCCGGAGCGTGCGAATGACGCGGCAGGCGATCTCGCCGCGATTCGCAACCAGGACTTTCTTGAACATTGTTTCCTCCCGGAACGTCAGCCGTTCCAGATGAGCGTGCGAATGGGCGTTGGATTGAAGTCGTTGCAGGGATTGTTGACCTGCGGGCAGTTCGAGATGACGCAAAGCACGTCCATCTCCGCACGCAACTCGACATAGTCGCCCGGCTTCGACACGCCATCGACGATGGCGAGCGTTCCATCCGGCTCGATCGGCACGTTCATGAAGAAATTGATGTTGCTCACGAGATCGCGCTTGGTGAGCCCGTGCTTGGCGAGTTCCAGCACGAAATTGTCGCGGCAGCTATGCATGTATTTCGTGTCGTGGCCGAAGCGCACGGTATTGGCTTCCGCGCTGCAGGCGCCGGCCGACGTGTCGTGGGCGCCGCAGGTATCTGCGACCACGGTGAGCATGACATTGCCCTCGGTCGAGAGGAGCTTCGTGCCCGTGGTGATGTAAGGCGCGCCTTGGGCGCGGATCGTGTCCTGCGCGCTATAGCGCTCCAGCGGGTCGGTCGCGTTGTAGAAGAGCGTGTCGACGGCCTGACAGCCCTCCAGATCGATGATTCGCAGAAGCTGTCCCTTCTTGACGACATGCGACCAGGGCTTGTTGGCGGGAACGATAGCGTCGTAAGCGACGGCATTGGGTTCGCGGTTGGTGCTCATGGGCCTTACTCCGAAATCGCATCTGTGTTGTCAAAGCCGCGGATCGCTTCTTCCGAAGCGGTGCGGCAGAAATCGTCGGCGGCGGGGGCCGGCGATTTCCAGAACACGAGCTCAATGGGTTCGGGCGCATAGGCGCCAGGCGCGAGCGGATGCGGGCAATTCGAGAGGAAGACGAGAATGTCCATTTCGGCGCGGAGATCGACATAGTCGCCTGCGGCAGGTTTTTCGTCCTGCCAGATCAGCTTGCCGGCGGCGTCGACACCCACAGGCGCAAAAAGCGTCAGGCAGGGCGGAATATCGGCCTTGGAAAGTCCGTGCTTTGCCGCCAGCAAGATGAAATTGTCCCGCGTGTTGCGAAGCGTCGGGTCGGCATATTTCTCGGCATTGGTGACGGCGGTCGAGCCGCCCGCGATCGCATCGTGCCGGCCGAAGGTGTCGTCGGTGATGGACGCCAGCACGCGGCCCATATCGGAATAAAGAAGCTTGCCCTTATGCAGGCTCGCGCTCCACTGAAGCTTGACCGTATCGCCCGCATTGAAGCGTTCGGTCGGATCGGCGGCGCGATAGAGCAACAGCGACACGCCCTGCGTCGACGAGGCGTTGACGATCCGGAGCGTGGTGCCGCGTTTGACGAGACCCGACCAGCCCCAGCCGGCGGGCAGCGTCTCGCGCTTCAGCACAAGATCGGCGGAGAGTGTCTTGGGGTTGCCCTTCGCCTCGCTGAAATCGCGACGCCGCGCCTTGCTGCGGGCGAAAAGCTCCTTGTAGCGCGCACGCTGGGTCGCATAGCGGTCGGGTGTCTGAGATGTATCGGCCATCTCGGTCTCCTGCTTCCGTCGGCGTCCCGTCGGGGATCGCCGAAAAGCCTGGCCGTCCAGGCACCTTGCTCATGACCGCCGGGTCGTCCCGGCGGCGTTGCGGATCAGCCGGCGATGGCAATCCTGGGCTTTGCCGCTTCGGGCTCCCCGGCGCCCGCCGGTGGTGGTGGCGCGTCCGGCGGTGGAATCTTCCGCATCACCGGCAGATCGAAGGTGATCGTCGCGCCATAGGCTTCGAGTTCTTCCGGTCGCGTCTTGCGGCGGTCGAAGGCGATGACGCGCGTCCCGAGCTTGAAGGCCTCGGAAAGATCGTGCGTCACCATGAAGATCGTCATGCCCGTCTCGCGCCAGAGCGTGAGAAGGATTTCGTGGACCTCGGCCCGAATGCCGGGATCAAGCGCGCCGAAGGGTTCATCGAGCAGCAACAGCTTCGGCCGCTTCACGAGCGCCTGGGCGATCGCGAGGCGCTGCTGCATGCCGCCCGAAAGCTCGGCCGGGTACTTGTTCTCCGCCGCTTCGAGTCCGACCGATTTCAGCATGGCCCGCGAGGCGTCGCGCGCCGCGCGGCGTCGCTTGCCGAAGAGGTGGCCGACGATCGGGCTCTGCGCGAGTTCGAGACCGAGCATGACGTTCTGCAACGCCGTCAGATGCGGGAAGACGGAATATTTCTGAAAGACGACACCGCGATCGGGCGACGGCTCGGCCTGTAGCTGAACACCGTCGACGAGGATGCGGCCTTTCGTCGGCGCCTCGTCGCCGAGTAGCATGCGCAGGAAGGTCGACTTGCCGCAGCCTGAGGGACCGACGAGCGAGATGAAGGATTGAGCTTCCGTCTCGAAGGAGATGCGTTCGAGCACGGTCTGCCGGCCGTAGGTCTTCCAGACGTTTTCGACTGTAACGCGGGTCATGTCCTCACTCCTACATATGGCCGCGATACATCCAGCGGAACGCGATCCGCCGGAGCGCACGCAACAGGAAATCGAGCAGGAACGCCAACAGGGTGATCCAGGCGACGTAAGGCAGGATCACGTCCATCGAGAGATAGCGCCGCATCAGGAAGATGCGGTAGCCGAGACCGGATTCGGCGGCGATGGCTTCCGCCGCGATGAGATAGAGCCAGGCCGGCCCGAGCGAGAGACGGACGGAATCGATCAGTCGCGGCAGAACCTGCGGAACGACGACGCGCGTGGCGATCTGCCATGTCGAGGCGCCGAGTGTCTGCGCCTTGATGATCTGCTCATGCGGCAGTTCTTCGACCCGCTGCGCAAGGTCGCGGATGATGAAAGGCACGATGCCGACGACGATCAGAACGATCTTCGCGGTCTCGCCGAGGCCGAAGGTGATGAAGAGAATCGGCAGGATGGCGAGCGCCGGGATCATCGAGACGACGCTGGTGAAGTTGGTAAGCGTCGCGCGGATATAGGGAATGAGACCCTGCAACACGCCGACGACGAAGCCGATCAGCGTCGCGATGCCGACGCCAATGGCGAGCCGCTCGAGGCTGACCGTCGTGTCGAGGAGCAGCAGATAGTCCCCCGCCCTGAGATCGGGCACGAAGGCGACGCGGTTGATCGCCTCCATGAATGTCGCCCAGCCGGGTAGGAGTTTGTCGTCGGGATTGGCCGCAAGCCGCGCCTGCGAGGCGAGCGCATAGGCGACGAACACCAGAAAGAAGGGAAGCGCGGCAAGAAGCAGCCGCGAGAGCACGTCGGGCTTCTGATTGATGAGACGACGCATAAAACCGGTCCTCCAGACCTTTCGAGGTCGCGTGCAGCTCGGAGGATTGGCGTGAACACGGCGGTGTGTAATGCCAACCCTCGCATTACGTCCGTCTCCCGGGCTTTTGTCCCGCCGTGTACCCGGCCGCTGTTCACCGACCGGGTTGCGGCTCTCGGACCAGCACCCCCACCCAAAGGTGGAAGCCGGAACCCTAGCCGCTGCCAATTCTCGAAGTTGCAAGCTGCGGGCCAGTCGT
Organism: Parvibaculum sp.; assembly: GCF_035511255.1. Lineage (GTDB taxonomy): Bacteria > Pseudomonadota > Alphaproteobacteria > Parvibaculales > Parvibaculaceae > Parvibaculum. The sequence continues at coordinate 424 of NZ_DATKFR010000112.1, read as the reverse complement.
CCGCAGGCGATTTCGCCCGACTTGTCGGGCCGATAAGGTAATGGCGCGTCGATGGCGGCCTCTATTTTGGGCGGATGCCTGTTTCGTGTGCAGGAAAATCATCCCAAAAACATAAAAAGCCCCGCCCCTCGGATACGCAGAGGGACGGGGCCACGCGCACAAAGCTCAGAGCTTGCCGGCGGCGGCGAGCTCCATATAGGTCGTGTCGACACGCAGCTTCACGTTCGACTTGTCGCCGACGATCTTGCCGCCGGGAAGTTCGATGCCGACAAAGCCCTTGTCCTTCGCCTTGTTGCCCAGAAGTCCGTGGGTGAAGCTGAACTCCTGCACGTCGTTGGCGATGGCGACCATCTTCTCGCTCTTGAGAAGCGCGACGGCCTTTGCCGGGTCGTAATAGAAGGCGGTCGTCTTGACCTGTCCGTCG
>NZ_DATKFR010000111.1:0-9510 GCF_035511255.1 Parvibaculum sp. | reverse complement strand
TCGGCGAGCTCGCCGAGCGCCGCCGCGCCGATGCCGCCCATGCCGAAGGCGAAGCCGAAGAAGAGGCCGGCCACCGTGCCGACGCGGCCGGGCATCAACTCCTGTGCATAGACGATGATCGCCGGAAAGGCCGAAGCGAGGATGAGCCCGATGGGTACGCTGAGGATCGCGGTCCAGAAGAGATTGGCGTGGGGCAGGATCAGCGTGAAGGGCAGCACGCCGAGGATCGAGGCCCAGATCACATATTTGCGGCCGAAGCGGTCGCCGAGCGGCCCGCCGATGATCGTGCCCGCCGCGACCGCGCCGAGGAAGACGAAGAGCAGCACCTGCGCGTCCTCGACGGAGACGTGAAATTTCTCGATCAGGTAGAAGGTGTAATAGCTCGTGAAGCTCGCGAGATAGAAATATTTCGAGAAGATCAGCAGCAACAGGATACCGATCGCCATCTGGACGCGGCGGGTCGGAATGGCGGTGATGTGCGACGCATGCCGGGCCGGGCCTTTCGCGACGGGTGCCGCATGCCGCTTGTACCAGCCGCCGACATTCCACAGCACGACGACGCCGAGCATGGCCGCGACCGAGAACCAGGCGACGCTCCCCTGACCCTTCTGCACGATGATGAAAGCCGCAAGCAGCGGACCGACCGCCGAACCCGCATTGCCGCCGACCTGAAAAAGCGATTGCGCGAGGCCGTGACGCCCGCCCGAGGCCATGCGCGCGACGCGCGACGATTCCGGATGGAAGATCGACGAGCCGGTGCCGACCAGCGCAGCCGCCGCCAGCAGCATGAAGAAGTGGCTTGCGACCGAGAGGAGCAGCAACCCGACCAGCGTGAAACCCATGCCGATGGCAAGCGACCAGGGGCTTGAGCGCTTGTCGGTGTAGAAGCCGACGACGGGCTGCAGCAGCGAGGCCGTCATCTGATAGGTCAGCGTGATGAGGCCAATCTGTCCGAAGTCGAGGCCGTAGTTTTCCTTCAGCATCGGATAGATCGCGGGCAGCAGCGATTGCAGCATGTCGTTGATGAAATGACAGAGGCTGATTGCGCCGAGCACGACGAAGGCGGTGTCTTTCACCGAGGGGGCGGGCGCGTTGGCGACGGTATCACTCACGATTGGTCTCCTTCGGCCCCCGAAGTGCCGATCAGTAGAAAGCCTGTATCCCCGTGATCTCGCGGCCGAGGATCAGCGCATGGACGTCATGCGTGCCTTCATAGGTGTTGACGGCCTCGAGGTTCATGACGTGGCGGATGACGTGGTATTCGTCCGAGACGCCGTTTCCGCCATGCATGTCGCGCGCGACGCGGGCGATATCAAGAGCCTTGCCGCAATTGTTGCGCTTCATCAGCGAAATCGCGGCGGGCGCGGCCTTGCCCTCGTCGAAGAGGCGGCCGAGCTGGAGGCAGCCCTGAAGGCCGAGCGCGATCTCGGTCTGCATGTCGGCGAGCTTCTTCTGGATCAACTGGTTCGCGGCCAGCGGACGGCCGAACTGCTTGCGGTCGAGCGTATATTGCCGCGCCGCGTGCCAGCAGAATTCGGCGGCGCCCATCGCGCCCCAGGCGATGCCGTAGCGGGCACGGTTGAGGCAGCCGAAGGGGCCGGCAAGGCCGCGCACATTGGGCAGCAGATTCTCATCGGGGACGAAGACGTCCTGCAGAGAGATTTCGCCGGTGATCGAGGCGCGGAGCGAGAACTTGCCCTCGATCTTCGGGGTCGTGAAACCCTTGAACGAACGTTCGACGACGAAGCCGCGGATGACGTCGTCGTCGGTCTTCGCCCAGACGACGGCGAGGTCGGAGATCGGCGCGTTGGTGATCCACATCTTCGCACCGTTGAGGATATAGCCGCCATCGACCTTCTTGGCGCGGGTCTTCATCGACCCCGGATCGGAGCCGTGATCGGGCTCGGTCAGGCCGAAGCAGCCGACCCATTCGCCGGATGCGAGTTTCGGCAGGTACTTCTCGCGCTGGGCTTCCGTGCCATAGGCATAGATCGGATGCATGACGAGCGAGGACTGCACGCTCATCGCCGAGCGGTAGCCTGAGTCCACGCGCTCGACTTCGCGGGCGGTGAGGCCGTAGCAGACATAGGAGAGGCCGGCGCAGCCGTATTTCTCGGGCAGCGTCGGGCCGAGGAGCCCCTGCGCGCCCATCTCGTTCATGATCTCGCGATGGAAGATCTCGTTGCGGTTCGCTTCCTTGACCCGCGTGAAGAGCTTTTCCTGCGCATAGGCGCGGGCGGCGTCGCGCACCATCCGCTCTTCCTCGGTGAGCTGTTCGTCGAGAAGCAGCGGGTCCTCCCAGTTGAAGGGGGCCAGCGGCGGATTGGCGACCGGGGCTTGCGCGGCGGCTTGGGACATGAGTTGACCTCGCGGGACTTTGGCGTTTGGCCGCTGATATAGCAGGGCGGCGGCGGCGTGGCGACCCCGGTTCGGTGCCGGATGGGGCCATGGGCGTTGCGTATGGCGAGGGGGCTGGTGCTTTCGGCGTCTCGAAGGGCCGAGCCCGGTCAGCCTTTCTCCAGGGCGACGTAGTCCGCAAGCTCGGCGGCCAAATGGTCGAACATCAGCCGCATGCGGCGGCTGGTCTTCAGGTCTTCATGCATGGCGACCCAGACATCGAGTTCGAAGACCTCGATCTCGGGCAGGACGCGCGCGAGGCCGTTGCGTTTTGCGAGCGCATATTGGCAAACGCCGATCCCGTAGCCGGCCCGCAGCGCCGCAAATTGCGCGACGTCGCTGTCGCAGCGGAAGGCGAAGAGATCGCGGCTGAGCGTCATGCCGAGCTGAACGATGCGGCGGATCGAGGGCTCGCGGTCGAAACCGATGATCGCGTGAGCCCCGAGTTCGTCGGCCGTCGACGGCGCGCCGTGTCGTTCGAGATAGGCCGGATGGGCGAAAAGTCCCAGATGAACGACACCGACCTTACGCGCGACAAGGGCCGTCTGGGTCGGCCGGATCATGCGGATCGCGATGTCGGCCTCGCGGCGCAGTAGGTCTTCCGAGCGGTTCGAAATCAGCAGTTCGACGGCGATGCGGGGGTGCGCCTCGCGGAATTGCGCCAGGATCGGCGGCAGGACCTCCGTGCCGATCATCTCGCTCGCGGTGATGCGAACCGTGCCGCGATCCTCGTCGGCCTCGCCCGAGGCCGCGCGCTGAAGGGCTTCGGCGGCGCTTGCCATGGCCTCGGCGTGGGGCACGAGGGCGAGCGCGCCTTCGGTCGCGTTGAGACCGGTCTGGGACCGGGTGAAGAGTGCGATGCCGAGCGCTTCCTCCAGCGCGTCGATGTGGCGGCCGATCGTGGGCTGGGTCAGGCCGAGCGCGCGGGCGGCGCCGGAGAGGCTTCCCTCCCGGACCACCGCCAAAAAGGAGCGGTACAGCTCCCAGCCCGGGTCCAACCTGTCCATACGAACCGATCTATCCATACGAAAATGTATAAAGGATAGCCGGATTTCCGCAATTCATATTCGTAGATGAATGGATGATCTTTCGAGGGCGCCAAGGGGCGCGGCACCAAGGGAGATCGTCACATGATCCGCACCATTCTCATCATCGGCGCCACCGGCGGCATTGGCGGCGAGGCGGCGCTTGCCTTCCGGGCCCATGGCTGGCAGGTCCGCGCCATGCATCGCAAACCCGACATGGCGGCGCGGAATTTTGCCTGGCTGGGGCCCATCGACTGGGTCAAGGGCGACGCCATGAAGACCGACGACGTCGTCGCGGCGGCCGCGGGCGCCGATGTCGTTTTCCACGGCGCCAATCCGCCCGGCTATCGCAACTGGAAAGGCACGGCGCTGCCGATGCTCGAAAGCTCGATCGCGGCGGCGAAGGCGGCCGGCGCCCGGCTTCTCTTTCCGGGGACGGTCTATAATTTCGGACCGGATGCCTTCCCGCTGTTGGGCGAAACTTCGCCGCAGCACCCGAAGACGCGCAAGGGCGCGATCCGCGTCGCGATGGAAACGCGGCTGCGCGAGGCGTCGGACGAGGGCGTGCCGGTGCTGATCGTGCGGGCGGGCGATTTCTTCGGCGTCCATGGCGGCAACAACTGGTTCGGCCAGGGGCTCGTGAAGCCGGGCAAGCCTTTCCGCTCGGTGACCTATCCGGGCAAGCGCGACGCAGGGCACAATTGGGCCTTTCTGCCGGACCTCGCCGAGACCTTCGCGCGTCTGGTCGATCGCGCGGGCGAACTCGGCCGCTTCGAGGTTTTTCATTTCGGCGGGCACTGGTTCGAGAAGGGCGTCGAGATCGCCGAGGCGACGCGGCGCGCGGCGGGGAAACCCGACGCGCCGATCCGCCGGTTTCCGTGGTTCGCCGTCTATCTTGCCGCGCCCTTCGTCGAGACGTTCCGCGAGATGCTCGAGATGCGCTACCTCTGGAAAGTTCCGGTGAAGCTCGACAATCGTAAGCTCATCGCCTTTCTCGGCGAGGAACCGCATACGCCGACGGAGGAGGCTTTGCGTCTCACGCTCAAGGGGCTCGGCTGCCTGGATGAAAAATCCGTCGGCATGGGCGCGGTCGCCGAAGGGAGGGCGTGATGCCGGAGGAAATCAGAATGGGCGCGGCGCGGATTTTCATCTCGCTCGGCGGCGCGCTGGCCGGAACCGCCGTGTGGATTCTCACGGCGATCTGGATGGGGTTGGGGTTCTGAGCAAAACGATCTGTCATCCCGGGACAAGCCCGGGATGACAGCTTTAGGAGACCGAATCGTCTTATTCCGCCGCCGCCTGCAATCCGGCGAGCGCTTCGCGGGGCATGCGGGAAGCGAAGTCGCGGCAGGCTTCGAGATATTCCTTTTTCAGGCGGCCGATAAGTTCGGCGACGGGCGGCGCGTCCTTGATCTGGCCGATGCCCTGGCCGGACCCCCAGATGTCGCGCCAGGCCTTCTGCTTCATGTTGCCGCCGGAACCGAAATTCATCTTCGATTTATCCGCCTCCGGAAGATTGGCGGGATCGAGGCCGGCCGCCGCGATCGACGGCGCGAGATAGTTGCCGTGAACGCCGGTGAAGAGGTTGGAATAGACGATGTCTTCGGCCGCATGGGCGATCAGCGCGTCCTTGTAGGCGGCTTCGGCGTTCGCCTCCGCCGTCGCAACGAAGCGCGTGCCCATATAGGCGAGGTCGGCGCCGAGCGCGAGGGCCGACGCGATGCCCCAGCCGTCCGAGATCGAGCCCGAGAGCAGCACCGTGCCGTCGAACCACTGCTTCACCTCGCGCACCAGCGCGAAGGGCGAGAGCGTGCCCGCATGTCCGCCCGCGCCGGCGCAGACGAGGATCAGACCGTCGACGCCCTGCTCGGCGGCCTTTTTCGCATGCTTGACGTTGATGACGTCGTGGAAGACGACGCCGCCATAGGAATGCGCGGCCGAGACGATCTCCGCCGGCGGACGCAGGCTCGTGATGATGATCGGCACCTCGTGCTTGGTGCAGACTTCCATGTCGTGCATCAGGCGGTCGTTCGAGGCGTGGCAGATCTGGTTGACCGCGAAGGGCGCGACCTTCTTATCGGGATTTGCGGCCTGATATTCGGCGAGCTCCGTCTTGATGCGGACGATCCATTCCTCGAGCACGTGTTCAGGCCGCGCGTTGAGGGCCGGGAAGGAGCCGACGATTCCCGCCTTGCATTGCGCGATAACGAGTTCGGGGCCCGAGACGATGAAGAGCGGCGAGCCGATGACGGGCAGCTCGAGCTTGTTCTTGAGATTGGCGGTCAAAGCCATGGTGTTTCCTCGGCCGGTTTCTGAAAGCGTTGGCGAAACTATGGTCCGGGGCGTTCGGCTTGTCTGCACACAAATCCACACAGGCCTGTGCGCGGATGATCGGCGTCGCCTCAGCGGCCCGCGAGCCGTGCCCGATCGGCCTTTGCCCTTGCGGCAATGAAATCCATCGCGGCGCGCACGGGCGGCGTGTCCTTGAGGTCTGGATGCGTGAGCAGCCAGATGTCGGTCGAGCTGTAGAGTTTTTCCGGCGAGATGCGCAGGAGCTGGGGATAGGCGTCGCCCGTCAGGCAGGTGAGGGCCGAGATGCCGACGCCGGCGAGCACGGCATAGGCGGTGTCGATCTGCGAGGAGAAGCGCAGATGCGTCGGTGCGTTGCGCGTCACATGCGCGCTCCAGCGGGCGAGTTCCTGATTGGCGGACGAGCCGGCGAAGCCGAGGATGTCGTGTTCCTCCCATTCCTCGCGCTTCGTGGGAAGCCCGTGTTTCGCCGCGTAATCCTTCGAGGCGTAGAAGGCGACGCCGAGGCGGCCGATCTTGCGGCCGACGAGGTTTTCCTCGCCGGGCCCGTAGAGGCGGATGACGATGTCGGCTTCGCGGCGGCGGACGCTGGCCGGCCAGGCCTCGGTGACGAAGTCGAGTTCGACGCCCGGGAATTGCGCATGGAAGCCCGGCAGATGCGGCACGAGCCAATGGGCGGTGATGCCGGGCGCGGTCGAGACGCGGACCGTGCCGCGCGGCTCGCCGTCGTCGGCGGTGGCAGCGCGCATGGCGCGTTCGGCGGCGATCGCCATCGGCTCGACTTCGCTTCGAAGCCGGTCTCCGGCGGCGGTGAGTGCATAGCCGGCGGGCTCGCGGATGAAGAGCTTCGTGCCGAGCGTTTTCTCCAGCGCGGCCACATGGCGGCCGACCGTTGCGTGGCTCAGGCCCAGGCGCCGGCCCGCCGCCGACAGGCTTTGCGCTTCCGCCACGGCGAGGAAGATACGATAGGCGTCCCAGCCGGCCTCGGCGTCGTCGCTGTTCATTACCGAACACCCCTCTTGCATAATTCTGCCGAAAGATGCGCTCTGACGCCTCCGATTTCAAGGCGGCGCGGAATAACGCTGGGGAAGAGCGGCGGCGGCCTCGCAAAGGGTTTCGCCGGGCGGACTGCCCCCGGCCGCCGCCTTCTGCTAGAAAGGAGGGATAAAGACATCAGGCCCCAAGGGCCATCTCAGGGAGAGAACCTCGTGATCAAAACCAGGTTTACGGAAATGTTCGGGGTCGAGCACCCCATCGTGCAGGGCGGCATGCAGTGGGTCGGGCGCGCGACGCTCGTCTCGGCCGTCGCCAATGCGGGCGCGCTCGGCTTCATCACCGCGCTGACCCAGCCGACGCCGGAAGATCTCGTCAAGGAGATCAAGAAGTGCCGCGAGATGACGGACAAGACCTTCGGCGTCAACCTCACCATCCTGCCCGCGCTGAAGCCGCCGCCCTATGCCGAGTATCGTCAGGCGATCATCGAGTCGGGCGTCAAGGTCGTCGAGACGGCGGGCTACAAGCCGCAGGAGCATGTCGACGACTTCAAGAAGCACGGCATCAAGGTCATCCATAAGTGCACGGCGGTCCGCCACGCGCTGTCGGCCGAACGCATGGGCGTCGACGCGATCTCGATCGACGGCTTCGAATGCGCCGGGCACCCCGGCGAGGACGATATTCCGGGCCTGATCCTCATTCCCGCCGCCGCCGACAAGGTGAAGATCCCGATGATCGCCAGCGGCGGCTTCGGCGACGCGCGCGGTCTGGTCGCGGCGCTCGCGCTCGGCGCGGAAGGCGTCAACATGGGCACCCGCTTCATGTGCACGGTCGAGAGCCCCATTCATCAGAAGGTGAAGGAGCAGATCGTCGCCAATGACGAACGGGCGACCGATCTTATTTTCCGTACACTGCACAATACGGCCCGCGTTGCGAAGAACATCGTCAGCCAGGAAGTCGTCGCCATCGAGAAGAAGGGCAATGCCAAGATCGAGGACGTGATGCATCTCGTCTCCGGCCAGCGCGGCAAGGTCGTCTACGAGGCGGGCGATCCGGACTACGGCATCTGGTCGGCCGGCATGGTGCAGGGGCTCATCCACGACATCCCGACGGTGAAGGACCTCGTGACCCGCATGGTCTCGGAAGCCGAAGCAATCATCAAGAACCGCCTCGACCGCATGGCCGGGCTGACGGCGGCGCAGGCGGCGGAGTAAGGCGTCAATTCCTTCTCCGTCATGCGCGGGCCCTCCTTTAAATCAAGGAGGCCGCGTATCCACGTCTTTGGCCTGCGATCAATAGAAGAAAGACGTGGATGGCCGGACCAAGTCCGGCCATGACGAAATAGGGGCGAAGCGAGAGCCCGCGCCGGAAACGGCGCGGGCTTTTCATGCGGCATCTTCCATCGAGATGCGGCGCAATCCCCGCTCGTCGCGGATTTCGATTTCGCGGTAGCCGAGGGCGACGAGACCCTCGTCTTCGAACGCACGCAGGATGCCATTGATCGTCTTGCGCGAGAGGCCGGTCAGGTCGGCCAGTTCGTCCTGACGGATCGGCAGGGTGACGATCCCGTCGGTCTTTCCCCATTGGATGGCATAGGCGTGAAGCCGGGCGGCGAGACGGGCGCGGGGCGAAAGCCGCGCGCGCTCTGCGATGATCCTGACCGCCCATGTCAGTTGCTCGGTGGCGAGTTCGGCGAAATGGAGCCAGAGCGACGGGAGATCATGCGCGGTAGCGGCGAGCGCGTGCTGCGGCACGAAGATGATTTCCGACCTTTCGCGCGCCACCGCCGTCGTCACGCGGTGGCCGCCGAGAAGTTGCGCGGCGAAGCCGAAGATCGCGCCGGGACCTGAAATATTGACCGGCACGTTGTCGCCATTGTCGAGCGCGACATAGGTCGTGACCGATCCGCTCAGCACGCCGTAAAGCCCGCGCGCCTCGTCGCCCCGATCATAGAGCCAGTGGCCCGCCTCGACGGCCGAGACTTGCGCATGCTGGATCAGGCGGCGGCGAAACTCCGCCGGACGGCGGTTGAACCACGGATTGCGGCCAAGCACGGCTGCGATGCGGGTCTGCGGGGTGGGCGGCGTCGCCATGTCTGCATTCGCATTGTTACATTCGTTACAATCTTCCTCTTCGGCGCGCCTATTCTCAAGCGCAAACAGGAATGTCCGGGAGGAAAGAGCATGACGGCGACGGTGAGAAAACTGACGGCAGGCTGCGGCGCGGAAGTGCTGGGCGTCGATCTCAGGCGGCTGAGCAACAGCGAGATGGAGACGGTGCGCGACGCCTATCGCGATTACGGCGTCATTTTCTTTCGCGACCAGCAATTGACGCCGGAGGAGCACATCGCCTTCGCGCGGCGCTGGGGCGAGATCGACATCAACAAGTTCTTTCCGGCGAACGGGCAATATCCCGAGATCGCCGAGGTACGGAAGGAGAGAGAACAAAAGACCAATATCGGTGGTGCGTGGCACACGGATCATTCCTACGATCCGACGCCGGCCATGGGCTCGATCCTCGTCGCGCGCGAATTGCCGGAGGAGGGCGGCGATACGCTGTTCTCGAATATGTATGCCGCCTATGAGGCGCTCTCCGACGGCATGAAGAAGACGCTGTCGGCCATGAAGGCCGTGCATTCGAACGCGCTCGCCTTCGGCGCGGCGGGCTTCTACAAGAACAGCGATCAGGCGGGCGGTTTCAAGGGCGAGAGCCTGATCGGCGAGGCGGCGCATCCGGTCGTCATCACGCATCCCCTGAGCGGCCGCAAGGCGCTCTATGTCAATCC
>NZ_DATKFR010000110.1:0-2663 GCF_035511255.1 Parvibaculum sp. | reverse complement strand
AGATGTTCGCGAAGCTCGTCATTGAAACGGAAGGGCCGGTCCGCATCACCGGGCCCGTTCATCACAAGGGAAAGCATTATATCACCGCCGAAACTCTTCTTGCGCCGCTGACGGTTGGAGACACGGATATCGCGATGATCTTTCACGCTGCCGTCTTTACCCTTTAGCCGCCGATCGCGTCGCCGCCGATAGAAGGCTTTGTGCGGCAGTCGCGAGGTTGTACTCTCCGCCCAAAGAGCCGGAACGGCTTAGGAAAAAGGGGGGACCATGGACAAGCCGATCGCGAACGCGCCCAAGGAGGCGACGGAGGCAACCTGCCGCGCGCACGCGCATCTGCATACGACATTGCCGAAGGATACCGGCGAGGACTTCGAGCTCGCGCGGCGCGGCTTCATCGATACGATCCCCGACGCGAAGTCGCTGAACGAAGGGGGCTTTCCCGTCTGGGACATGTCGACCTTCGCCTTCGTGACCGAGGGGAGCGCCGCACCCGGCTCGGTCAATCCGAGCCTCTGGCGTCAGGCGCAGCTGAATGCGATCCATGGTCTCTTCGAGGTGACCAAGGGCATCTATCAGGTCCGCAATTTCGATCTCTCGAACATCACCTTCATCGAGGGCGACACGGGCATCATCGTCATCGATCCGCTGATCTCGTCGGAAACGGCGCGCACCTCGCTGGCTCTCTACCGAAAGCATCGCGGCGAGCGTCCGGTCAAGGCCGTCATCTACACCCATTCCCATGTCGACCATTACGGCGGCGTGAAGGGCGTGCTGACGGACGAGGATCTGGCGCGCGGCGACGTGCGCATCATCGCGCCGGAAGGTTTTCTCGAGGAAGCCGTGAGCGAGAATGTGCTTGCCGGCAACGCGATGGGCCGCCGGGCGACCTATATGTACGGCGCGCTTCTGCCGCGCGGAGAGAAGGGTCACGTCGACGCCGGCCTCGGCAAGACGGTCTCGCTCGGTCAGGTGAGCCTTGTGCCGCCGAACGAGCTCATCGCGCATACGGGCGAAAAACTCATCGTCGACGGCATCGAGATCGTCTTCCAGATGACCCCCGACACCGAGGCCCCGGCGGAAATGAACTTCTTCTTTCCGCAGATGAAAGCGCTCTGCATGGCGGAGAACTGCTCCTGCCACATGCACAACATCTATACACCGCGTGGCGCTCAGGTACGCGATGCGAAGTCCTGGAGCTATTACATCAACGAGGCGATCGATCTTTTTGGCGGCGATACCGACGTCCTTTTCGCCAGCCACCACTGGCCGCGCTGGGGCCGCGAGGTTGCAATCACCTTTCTGGAGAAACAGCGCGACATGTACAAATTCGTGCATGACCAGACGCTGAGGCTCGCGAACCACGGACTGACGCCGCTCGAGATCGCGGAAGAAATCGCCCTGCCGCCGACGCTCGCCTCCGAATGGTATTCGCGCGGCTATTACGGCACGCTCAATCACAATGCCAAGGCGGTCTATCAGCGCTATCTCGGCTGGTTCGACGGCAACCCGGCGCGTCTTCATCCGCTGCCGCCGGTCGAGGCCGCCAAACGCTATGTCGACTTCATGGGCGGGCCCAACGCGGTGCTCCGCAAGGCGCGCGAGAGTTACGACAAGGGCGATTTCCGCTGGGTCGCCGAAGTCGTGAACCATCTCGTCTTCGCCGATCCCTCGAATGCCGATGCGCGGCATCTGCAGGCCGACGCGCTCGAACAGCTCGGCTATCAGGCGGAATCGGGGCCCTGGCGCGGCTTCTACCTGACAGGTGCGATGGAGCTTCGGAACCCGCGGCCGCCGTCGCCGACGCCGCGCCCCGGCGCGAACGGGCAGGTGAAGGCGCTCCCCGCCGAACAACTGCTCGACTCGCTGTCCGTGCGCCTCAACGGGCCGAAGGCGGCCGCGCGGCGCATGGCGCTCAATCTGTCCTTCACGGACACGGGCGAGACCTATCTGCTGAAGCTCGAGAATGCCGTGCTGCATCACCGGCGCGGACGCAACGATGCGAAGGCGAATGCGTCGATCGCGCTGACGCGAACGGCCTTTGCCGAAATCGTGTTGCGCGAGAAGACGCTCGCCGACCTTGTCGCTGCAAAGGCGGCGAAAGTCGAAGGAGAAGCGGCGGCACTGGACGATCTCGTCCAGCTTCTCGACGTCTTCGACTTCTGGTTCGAAATCGTGATGCCGTAACGCGCAAGAAGAAGATCGGGAGAGACAATGAAGAACGACGTCAATCGCCAGTTCCGCCTGAAGTCGCGCCCGTCCGGTCGCATCAAGACGAGCGATTTCGATCTCGTCGAGGCGCCGATCCCGGAGCCCGGCGCCGGCGAGGCGCTGGTGCGCACGCTCTACCTCAGCCTAGATCCGACGAACCGGATCTGGATGAGCGACATGGACCAGTACATGCCGCCCGTCGAACTCGGCGCGGTGATGCGTGGCGGCGGCATCGGTGTTGTCGTGAAATCGAACACGTCCGCCTACAAGGTCGGCGATCATGTCTCGGGCCTCGTCGGCTGGCAGGACTACACCATCGCCGGCGAAAAGCCCGAGCTGCGCATGGGCGTCATCCCGAAGGGCCTGCCCGTGCCGTTGACCGCGATGATGGGCGCCTGCGGCATGACGGGTCTCACCGCCTATTTCGGCCTGCTCGAACTGGGCCAGCCGAAGGC
>NZ_DATKFR010000109.1:0-5051 GCF_035511255.1 Parvibaculum sp. | reverse complement strand
AGCCACGTCCCGGCAGTCTGTTCGCCGCGACGATCCTACCACCGAAGGCTTCCACGAATCCCCTGCACACGGCGAGGCCGAGCCCCGTGCCCGCGGGTCGGCTGTCGCCCGATCCAGCCCGGTGGAACTTGTCGAAGACGGTCTCGAGTTCGTCGGCGGGAATGCCTTCACCGTCGTCGATGATACGAATGGCGACGTCCTTTCCGGCAAGACTTGCCTCGACGCGAACGTTGCCGTCCGGCGGGGAATATTTTGCGGCATTGTCGAGCAGGTTGAAAAAAACCTGTTCGAGAAGTATCGGATCGGCCGTGACGGGAGGAAGGTCCGACGGAATCTCGACACTGACATGGCGCTTCTCAAGCATCCGGCTTGCGCGTCTCAGCGCCGTCTCGAGGAGTTCGGCGATGTCGACCTCTGTCAGCCGAATACGGAGCGCGCCCGATTCGAGTTTCGTGATGTCGAGAAGATTGCCGACGAACCGGTTGAGACGTTCGGCCTCGTCCTCGATAGTTGAGATGAGATCGTTCCGTTGCATTGCATCGAAGCGATCGAAATATGTCTTGAGACTCGTCGCGGCACCAATGATGGAGGCGAGAGGTGTCCGGAGATCATGGGAGATGGATGTGAGAAGCGTACTGCGCAGACGCTCCGTCTCGCTCAGGACCCGCGCATTGTCGATGTCCTCGGCAAGGCTGATGCGTTCGATTGAGACGGCGATCTGGTCAAGCAGGGCGTCGAGCAGTTGTCGTTCGCTGGCAGTGAAGAGAGCGCCGGGTGTCTCCCGATCGAGGCCGACCACGGCGAAGACGCCCGTGGTGGTCTTCAAAGGCAGAAAGAGACGCTTGGCGCCCGGAAGCGTATCGGATCCCCGTCCCGCGGCACGCTGATGATCGAAGGCCCAGCGCGCCGCCGCGAGGTCCGCCTCGTCGGCAACATCGTCGGGGGGATAGGCGGCGGACAGGGACATGCCGGTCTCGGCCGGAAAGAGAAACACCACCCGCAATTTCAGCATCGAAGCGATCTGAAAGGCCGCGGCCCAAAGCAGGTCATCAAGGTCGCTGAGGCCCGCAAGCTTTCGGCTGAAGGCGTTGAGGCCCGCGGTCGTCTTGACTTGCGATTGAGCGATCAGCACTTGCCGCCTTGTGCGCGCCGTCAGGTTGCTCGTCAGGATCGCGACGATGGTGAAGAAGATCAGCGCCAGGACGTTGGCAGGATCGGCAATCGTGAAGGTGTAGAGGGGCGGGAGGAAAAAGAAGTTGTAGACGAGCGTGCTGACGAGAGAGGCGTAGAGAGAGGGCCATAGACCGAAGGTAACAGCGGAATAGAGAATGGCGGAAAGAAAGACGAGCGAGATATTCGGCAGAGGAATAAACAGGAGAATAAGGCGGCCGACGCCCAGCGCGGCGATAATGCACAGAGTGCTGACGAAATAGGGATAGAGGTCGAGCGACTCATCCGTTCCGCGGGTTGCAACATCTGGGTCCTTCGACTTCTCTACCTCCGGTATGACGTGAATTCCTATTCCATTTGCCTTGAGGATCAGCTCGTTGACAGTGGAACCGCGCCAGAATTGAATCCACCTTCTTTTCTTCGGACGCCCGACAACGATCTGGGTCACATTGGCATCTGTCGCGAAATTAAGTATGGCGTCGGCCGTATTTTCGCCCGTCAGCGTTGCGACTTCTCCACCAAGCGAGGTCGCCAGACGAAAGGCTTCGGCAATCCGGTTGCGCTCCGCCTCCGTAGGCTGGTGACTCCCGATTGTCTCGACATGGAGAGCAACCCAGGGGCTGCGGAGGCGATCGGCCGAGCGGCGCGCATAACGGACGAGACCGGCAGCGTCGCCGCTGCCGCTAATACACACAAGGAGGCGTTCGTCTGTCGCCCATGGTCCAGCGATCGCGTGCGCCCTCATGTAGCTCAGCATCTGTTCATCGACACGCTGTGCGGTACGTCTGAGCGCGAGCTCCCTCAAGGCCGTGAGATTTCCAGGAGAGAAATAATGCTTCAGAGCGCGCTGCGCCGCCTCGCGGACATAGACTTTACCCTCGTGAAGGCGCTGGATCAGTTCCTCCGGCGTGATGTCGACGACTTCGATTTCATCGGCTCTGTCGATAATCGAATCCGGCACGGTTTCGCGTACCCGGATGCGGGTGATCTGCGCGACGACGTCGTTGAGACTCTCGACATGCTGCACGTTGAGCGTCGTGTAGACGTCTATGCCCGCGGTAAGAAGTTCCTCGACATCCTGATAGCGCTTGGGATGGCGGGAGCCCGGTGCATTGGTATGCGCGAGTTCATCGACGAGCACGAGCGCCGGGCGACGCGCCAGCACGGCGTCGATATCCATCTCGTCGAGAATGCGGCCCTTGTAGGGAATATGCGCGCGCGGCAGAACGTCAAGTGCGAGGGTGAGGCGGTCGGTTTCAATTCTGCCATGGGTCTCGACGATACCGACGACAACGTCGACCCCCTCGCTCTTTTTTTGCGCGCCCGAGGAGAGCATTTCGTAGGTCTTGCCGACGCCGGGCGCCGCGCCCAGGAATATCTTGAGCTTGCCGCGGTGCTCGGCGACCGCCTGTTCCAGCAACGCTTCGGGTGCGGGTCTTCGCGCCTCCGGGTCGGTGCCGGCCATTATTGTGCACCCATCATTTCTGCGCCATAGCGTCCAGAGCCATATTGAGTTTCAGAACATTGACGGTCGGTTCGCCGATGATACCCAGTGTCCGGGGTTTCGTGAACTGCCCGACGAGTTTCTCGATCTTTCCGGGATCTAGGTGGCGTGCGGCGGCAATGCGCCGGATCTGAAAGAGGGCGCCTGCCGGAGTGATGTCCGGATCAAAGCCGCTGGCCGAGGTCGTGACCAGATCGACGGGAACCGGCCGGTCTGGATTTTCGGCGGCGAGCTTGGCGGTCTCTGCCCGGATCCGATCGATCAGCGACTTGCTCGTCGGTCCGAGATTGGAACCCATGGAGTTTGCCGCATTGTATGGTTGAGCAACGGAGGTGCCCTTGTCGTCCAGGCCGGTCGTCGCGGACGGCCTTCCATGGAAATAGCCCGGCCTGGAGAACGCCTGGCCGATGATCTCCGAGCCGATCACCTGACCGTTCCTGAAGATCAGGCTGCCTGCGGCCTGACGGGGAAAGAGGAGGCCGCCGAGCCCTGTCATGCCGAACGGATAGGCGATGCCGGTGAGGAGCGTGAAAAGCAGAAGCAGAATAATGGCGGGACGAATTTCATTGGTCATGATGTTTGGTTCTCAGACGAGGCCGATGGAGGTGATGGCCATATCGATGAGTTTGATGCCGACGAAGGGAACGATGACTCCGCCGACGCCGTAGACTGCCAGATTGCGCGCTAGAAAGGCGGCGGCGCTGCGCGGCGAATACTGGACGCCTCTGAGCGCCAGCGGTATCAGCGCGACGATGATGAGCGCGTTGAAGATGATCGCCGAAAGAATGGCGCTTTGCGGCGAATGCAATGCCATGACGTTGAGCACCCCGAGAGACGGGTAGAAGGCCACAAACATCGCGGGAATAATGGCAAAATATTTTGCGACATCGTTGGCGATAGAGAAGGTCGTCAATGTACCGCGCGTCATCAAAAGCTGCTTTCCGATGGCCACGATCTCGATGAGCTTGGTCGGATCGCTGTCGAGATCGACCATGTTGCCGGCCTCGCGCGCGGCTTGCGTACCGGTCTGCATGGCGACGCCGACATCGGCCTGTGCGAGTGCAGGGGCGTCGTTGGTGCCGTCGCCGCACATGGCAACCAGCTTTCCCTTGGCCTGTTCCTCTCGGATGAGGCGGAGCTTGTCCTCCGGTGTTGCCTGCGCCAGGAAGTCGTCGACGCCTGCCTCCGCCGCGATGGCGGCCGCCGTCAGCGGGTTGTCCCCGGTGATCATGACGGTGCGGATGCCCATGCGGCGCAGCGCCTCGAAACGCTCCCGGATGCCGCCCTTGACGATATCCTTGAGGTGAATGACGCCCAGGATGCGGTCGTCTCGCGAAACGGCGAGCGGCGTACCGCCAGAGCGCGCAACCCGGTCGACGATCTGCTGGAACTCCCTCGATGCGCTATTGACGCCCTGTTGCTGTTTGCCCGCCACGAAGGACAGTACCGCATCTGCGGCACCCTTGCGGATCTGATGGCCGTCGACATCGACGCCGCTCATCCTTGTCTGTGCGGAGAAAGGAATGAAGCGCGCACCGTGCCCCGCAAGTTCGCGCCCCCGAAGCCCGTACTTCTCTTTTGCGAGCACGACGATCGACCGGCCTTCCGGCGTTTCGTCGCTGAGCGAAGAGAGCTGCGCGGCATCGGCGAGTTCAGCGTCCGATATGCCGGCAAGCGGGATGAATTCGCTGGCGACGCGGTTGCCGAGCGTGATCGTGCCCGTCTTGTCGAGAAGGAGCGTATCGACATCGCCCGCCGCCTCGACAGCGCGACCGGACACGGCGAGCACGTTGAACTTGACGAGCCTGTCCATACCCGCGATTCCAATGGCGGAAAGAAGCGCGCCGATGGTTGTTGGAATGAGGGTAACGAAAAGCGCGACGAGAACCACGACGGGAATATTGCCGCCGGCATAGTTCGCGAAGCTTGGGATGCTTGCCGTTGCGAAGACGAAGATGATCGTCAGGCCGACAAGCAGGATGTTGAGGGCGATTTCATTCGGCGTCTTCTGGCGCGCGGCGCCTTCGACGAGGTGGATCATGCGGTCGAGGAACGTGGAGCCCTGGGCCGCCGTGATACGGACCTTGATCTGATCGGACAGGACGCGCGTGCCGCCGGTTACGGCCGAGCGGTCGCCGCCGCTTTCGCGGATGACCGGCGCGGATTCACCGGTGATGGCGGATTCGTCGACCGAGGCGACACCGTCGATGACCTCGCCGTCGCTTGGGATGAGATCGCCGGTTTCGACGAGAACAATATCGTCGACCTTGAGCGCCGATGCTGCGACCACTTCGAGGTCGCCCGCCCTGAGAAGGCGCTTTGCGGTTGCTTCCGAGCGGGTTCGGCGAAGCGCGTCGGCCTGTGCCTTGCCGCGTCC
>NZ_DATKFR010000108.1:0-22839 GCF_035511255.1 Parvibaculum sp. | reverse complement strand
TGGCTCATCAGCTGCGAGGCGATCTTGCCGGCGCCGAAGCCGCGGACCTGATCGCCATGATGCGACCGATAGCGTTCCGGCAAGAGAGTGTCGAGCGGTTTGCCGAGCGCTTCTTCGGCGCGGCAGCGGAAGATTTCCTCTGCCTTGAGATTGAAGAAGACGATGTTGAGATTTTCGTCGACCGATACGATGCCGTCTTCGGCGATCATCAGGATGCGCGACGCCCTGAGATGCGCATCCTTGAAGGCCGCCTGCTCCTCGCGCCGCGCAGTGTTGTCGCGAACCGTGATGAGGAAACGCGGCGCGCCGCCGATCTTCATTTCCGCCACGCGGACATCGACCGGCATCTCGTGGCCGTCCTTCGTCTTGCCCGTGAGATCGAGAAAACGCGACTGCATATGCTCGGGCTCCGCCGCCCAGCGGGCGAGCCATTTCACGGGATCGGCGCGGCGACCGGGCTGCTGCGGCACCAGCATCGTGATGCTGCGACCGACGACATCGGACGCCGCATGGCCGAAAAGCTTTTCGCAGGCCGGATTGACATAGGCGATTTCGCCATCCGGAGTGGAGACGATCACCGCTTCGGGAATGCCCTCCAGGATGGCGCGGTAAAAATCGCCCGTCTGCGCATCGCCGGCCTGTCTGGTGCTGGTCATCATCATCGTCCCGAAAGAAAAACCTGCCCCGGCAGGACGCCGGGGCAGGGGTAACGTCTTATTCGGCCGCCGCGACCTCGCCGGTCGGATGGCCGCCTTCCATCGCGTTGAGCACGCGCGGATCGTCGAAGACCGGAATGCCCGCCTCCTCGTATTTCTTGAGCACGGTCGGCGTGAGAAGCCCCACGCGCGCCAGCGCCGGCATCATCAGATCCTTCAGCGCATGAACCTGTCCCGGCGGTAGCGTCTGCTCGATGCCCTGATCGGCCGCTTCCTTCAGACCCTTGAAGAAGTCTTCTGCGTCGATGCCGCTATTGGCCAGCACTTCCATGAAGCCCGGATCGACCTTGTTCGCGATCGTGCCGGCGGTCTGCGCCTTAACGAGAATGTCGACCGCGCCGAAGGCGAATTCGGCCAGATCCTCGACGTCGTCGGGGTGGAGTTTCTTGATGACCGGGCCGAGGAAGACATGTCCGAAGGAGACGTGCCGCGACTCGTCGCGCATCACGTTGAAGGTGAGTTGCTTCAGAAGCGGACAGGTCGTCGAGCGGTACATGTTGTTGAAGGCGCCGAGCGCGAGGCCTTCGACGATCATGTTCATGCCGATCATGACCTTTTCGTAGCGATCGGATTGCAACGTCGCGTCGATCAGGGCCTTGAGCCAGGGCGACATCGGATAGACCATCGCGATCTTGTCGCAATACTTGGAATAGACCTCGACGTGGCGGGCTTCGTCCATCGTCTGCGTCGCCGCATAGAGCTTGGCGCCGGCGTCGGGCACCGAATGCGTGACGCAGGCCGCCGTCATCAGCGCGCCCTGCTCGCCGTGAAGAAATTGCGACAAAAGCTGCGCGGTCGAATGCGCGGTGAAGGTTTCCTGCTGCGACTTCGACAGCTTCTTGAAGAAGCTCATCTTGTGATAGATGTCCTGCTCATTGTTGATGAGCGGCTTCGAGGGATCGACCGGCGTATCCCACGGCAGAATGTCGTCCGAATCCCACTGGTTCTGCTTCGCGCGCTTGTAGAGATCGGCGACCTTTTCTTCGCCGAATTCATAGGCGAAGTGCCAGGCGATATCCATCGGATGGCGGTAGATGTCGTCCGGCGTCATGCTGACTTTCCAGTCGCCCTTCGTGACGACCTTCGACGGTGCCTTCGCGTTCATAGCCTTACCTCCTGATGAGGCCGCTTGTTCTTTTTGTCGGCGGCCGGTGAACCGTTGCGGGGCAGGGGCCCGCGTCTCACGCAAACGTCAGTACTGGCGGGCGGGCGTGCGTACGACGAGACCGTCGATCGCGTCGTCCACCTTGATCTGGCAGGAAAGCCGGCTGTTCTCTTTGACGTCGAAGGCGAAATCGAGCATGTCGCGCTCGAGCTCTTCCATCGGCGCAAGCTTCTCCATCCAGCCGTTTTCGACATAGACGTGACAGGTCGCGCAGGCGCAGGCGCCGCCGCAATCGCCGTCGATGCCCGGGATGGTGTAACGAACGGCCCCCTCCATCACGGAAAGCCCATTCGGCACGTCGACCAGATGCTCGGTCCCGTCGAATTCGATATACTTGATCTTCGCCATTGCGACGCGTTTTCCCGGCCGTTTCCTGCCGCCCGGTGGTTGGCCGTTCGAGCGGCTTGTTCTCACGCGGGGCAAATACCCATAAAAATATTGTACCTACACCGGGGTTCGCCGCTCTGCGTCACGTTGTCCTGCGACAGGAAACGGATGCGGCAGATGGTCCGGGGACAGTGGGCGGCCATGGTGAAACCGGCGCCCGCCGGAGCGGTCATCTGAAATTTCATCAGTAGGCAGATTGAATGTGTTCGGGCAGGTCCCGGGCGGGGCAAGCCGGGACGTGCCGTGACGTTTAGGACGGGTGATCGGGCCCGCCGGCTCTCCCCGAACAGTGATGCAAATGCAACTATGCGGAGCGGTGCTGCGTTCCTATATTAGAGGGAGAAGGGGTCCTGAGAGGAAATGGGTGCTGACATGAGATACAGACTGACGAGGCCCCTGATGGCCCTGAGTGCGGCGGGTTTCGCCCTTGTCCTGATGGGTTCGGCGGCTTTGGCGGAGGACCCGGCTGCGCCGTCCGAAGCCACCCAGCCGAACGGCGACAAGGTCTATGAGTTGAAGGACGAGCCCGATTCGCCGCCCGTGAACTACCGGTCGAACGAAGACCCCCGCTATGCGACGCCCGACCAGCACGATGCCGAAATGTATGCCGAGCAGTACGAGCAGAAGCGTCGCGAAGAGCAGGTCAAGCAGCAGAAGCTTCTCGACAGCGTGAACAAGGTTGCCCCCGGCGACCAGCGCGGTACGACCGACGACGGCTTTCCAAGCCGGTCTCGCTATTGAGACTCAATAGTCCCACTTCCAGTTGACGCCGACATCGCCGCCGGCGTTCTGGCCTATGCGCGTGTCGACGCTGATCTGCGGCGTCACCTCGATCTCGACCTTGACCGAACTGTCGCTGGCAAGCGCGCCTTGTTCGACGCCGACATAGACGCCCTTCTGGATATACTTGCCGGCCGAAACCGTCGTGGCGCCGGACTGTCCCTGGTCGATCCTGAGCACGTCGAGGCCGAGCGTCTCCTGCACCGAATTGAGAATGCCCGCGCCGCTGACGCCGCCCTTGCCTGAAAGCTGGGCGAGCGTGTTGGCGAGCTGCACGGCTTCCATCGCCGAAAGCTCGCCCGCACCCTTGTTGAAGAGGATGCGCGAGAGAATCTCGTCGCGCGGAAGATCTGGATCGGAGCTCAACGCGATGGCGGGTGCCGAACTCCGGCCGGTGACGGCGATGGTGGCCGTCAGGTCGGTGCGGGTATAGGTCAGGGCGATGTCGAGGTCAGGGTCGATCGACGTCCGGTCGAGGAAACGCACATTGCCCTTGGTGAGGTCGAATGTCTTGCCGGCGAAATCGAGCGTGCCGCGCTGTTTCGTCAGTGTGCCGGCAACGACCGGATTGGCGACCGTGCCGCCGATGGCGAGTTCGCCGGTCCAGAGCGTGTCGAGGCCTCGACCGCTGACCCGGATCGGCGCGCCCGTCTTGAAAGCGATGTCGAGCTGGATGGGCAGCGGCGCAGAGGCCTGCGGCGCGGCGCTACGCGATGGCGCACCGTTGACTTCGACGACCTCGATCTGGGCAACGCTGCCGGATAGCTGCTCGGGAATGCGGATTTGCGCGAGCGTCGTGGTGAGATCGCCTTTTAGCATCAGCGGCGCATCGGGACCGGGCGGAAAGGCGGCGCCGCTGAGTTCGAGTGTGCCGTCGACGCCGATATCGGCTTCGGCGCGCTGCACCAGCCGCGCATTGGCGAAGCGCGCGTTGGCGGAAATGGCCGGGAAGGCATCCTTGGCGAGATGAACCTCGCCGTTGGCGGTGATACGGCCTCTTGCACTGTCATTCGCATCGAGCGTGAAATCGAGAACCTGACTGTTCCGTCCCGTCAGCGAGAGTTTGAGATTGCGCAAAATCGTCCCGCTGTCGAAATTTTCGTAAGCGCCATTCTCGATCGTCGCCTCGCCGTTAACGATCGGCCGGGAGATGTCGCCGCCGATCGAGAGCGCGACCTTCGCCTCACCGCTAAGCTGCTGGTTCGAGAGGTCGGCAAGCGCCACCAGCGACGCAACCGGCCCGTCCCAGGCGAGGCTCCCCGAAACGGCGCCGCGCTTTGCAGGCATGGGCCATGCGCCTTGTGCATCCCGAACGACGGGAAGCGACGCGTGCAATTCGAACGGTCGCGTCGAAACGCCCCTGGCGGTTGCTTCGAGGTCGAGGCGGCCCTTCGCCCAGCGGCCGTTCAGGTCGGCGTCGAAGGCCGGCCTTTCGGTTTCGTCGGCTTGAGAAAGGGTGAGCTTTGAGAGTTTGAGAGCAAGAGATCCCGTCCCCCTGCCGCTGTCGAGTGCTACTTTTGCATCGGCAGCGCCATGCGCTTCGCCGCTCAGGAGGAAGGGCGCAACGAGCTCGAGCGGCAGATTCTCGGCATCGAGATCGAGACGGACGGCGCGCGGCCGCAAGCCGAGGCCGCTCTTGAGTCTGCCGGAGCCCGACGGTCCTTTCATGTCGAGGCTGAGCGCCTTGATGTCGACGCCGTTGCCGAGAGCGATCGTCGCCGGCGCGGCGAGCTTCGTCGACGCGGGCCCGATCGAGAAGTCGAGCCTGGACAGGGAAAGCGTCGCAGACTTGTCCGCATAGATGGCGGCGGCCGAAAGCGAAAGAGGCTCGAGCTTCAGGGATTCGCGCGTGCCCGAAATGTCGGTGGAGAGGGCGAGTTTGGAGAGAGGTCCTTTCGCCGTCGCGCGAACCGATGTGAGCCGCGTGATGCCAGCCTGTCCTGCTGGCGACGCGAAGGTGCCGTCGACCGTCATCTCGCCAAAGAGATCGTTTGCCGTCGCGTCGAGCGTCGCGCGCTCGAGCGTCACGCTGCCTGCGGCATGGACGACGAGCCGGTTCATGGCGAGGGAGAGCGATGCGTCCTGCTTTCCGTCCCGTGGAGTGGCGTTGAGCGCAAGATCGCCGCTGCCGTCGAGCGGCAGACCGGCGAGCATGCTGAAGGATTTCAACGGAACCCGGTGTCCCTTGAGCCCGCCCGAAACGAGGCCCTCATCCGACACGGCGATTGCGCCTTCGAGAACAGCGCCGAAGAGGTCGGCCTTGAGAGCGTCGAGGCGCGCGCCGCCATCCTTCGGCAGGACGAGCGTCGCGTCGAGCGCGGCCTTGCCGTCCGCGCCATCGAAGCGGAAGGCCAGCGGTCCCGCGCCGCCCTGTTCGGCGGTGAGATCGAGCGTCGCGAGTTTTGCCGGCATGCCGGCAAGCGCGCCGCCCGTCAGCCGCGCCTTGAGGACGCCGCCGGGTGCCAACAGGCTTCCAGCAAGCGTCGCGTCGGCATTGAACTTGCCGGCCATGCCTTGATCCGGGAGCAGCGTCGCCAGTTCGGCCGCTTCGAAATGGACTTCGCCGGAAAGCATGTCCCGCGCATTCGCGGCGATGGAGGCGCGGAAGCGATAGGCGCCGGAATTGGGTGTGACGGTGAAGGCCGGCACGGCAAAGCCGCCTTGCTTCGGAAGGATGAAGGAACCGTCGGCCGCAAGGTTGCCGCCCGCCAGACGGTTGAGCGTCGCGTCGCCGAAATCGACGTCCTTCGTTTCGATGACGATGTCGCCGGCCGCGTCTCCGCCGGGCTCGAGGGCGACGGGCGTGAGCGCGATATGCGCGCTTCCGCCGAGTTTCCGCCCGACGAATTCGCCGAGAGGCGAGAGATCGGAAATGTCCGCTTCGGCGCCGCCCTTGACGGCGCTGCCGTCCAGCGCCGCGCTGCCCGCGAAACGAACGGTCGCCGACGGTGCCGTGACGACCGCTTCAGCGATTTGCGCCTGTCCCGATGCGGTGTCGAGCCGCGTGGCGAGGCGCCAGTCGAGCGACGCGAGGGCGGCGTTGCCGGGCTTGTCGAGGAACCGGTCCAGCCCGCCGAGCTTGCCTTGCGCGGTAAAGTCATGTGCGGTGGAGGAAAAGGCATCACTCAACCTGGCGCCGCCCGTGAGCGCGAAAGTACCGGCATCGAGATGGATGTTGTCGAGCGTCAGTGTGTCGTTACCGTCGAGTCCGATGTCGGAGGCAAGATCGACGCGGCGCGGCGCGCCGAGATCGGCAAGCGTCGTCGCGACGAGATTGCCCTCGGCGCCGAGACGGGTCGACAGCGCGAGCGTGCCGTTCCAGTTGCCTTGCGCCTCGGCGGTGAGCGTGAGGGCCTTGCCGGCATCGAGGTTGGCGGATGCCGCGATCCTGCCGCCTTCGTTTCGCGCCTTCGCCTCGAATGTCACGCGCTCTGCGCCCGCCACATGGCCGAGGGTCGCGACGAGGCCCGGGTGGCCGGCGTCGCCGTCCTCCCCTGCGATCGCGATATCGAGCCCTTCTCCGCGACGGTCGAAGAAAACGCTCGCGTCGATCCGGCCCGGGACCTTGTCGGTGCGTCGCGCCGCGAGCGTGAGATCGAGGCGGCTCGTGCTGAGCGCGAGGCGCGCCGTCGCATCGAGTTGCGCGAGCATTCCCTTTTCGGCAACGCCGGTCAGCCGGTTGCCGAGCGTCAGCCGTGTGACATTTGCTTCGTCGATGCGGACTGCAAACGGCAGTACGGGCAGGCCGAAGCCGCCCGACGAAGAGGTCGATGCTTCGCCGGCGGGTGCCCGCGAAATGCCGAGCGCGGTGGCGGAGACATGCTCGATATGCAGCGTGCCGGTGAGAAGCGCCGCCGGCCGCCATTCGAGTTCCGCCGCGTCGAGCGACAGCCAGACACCTTGCGCATCGCTGACGGCAAGGCCCCGCAGTTCCAGCCGCTGCGGCCATGTCCCGCCGATCCCGGCAATCTCGACTCTGGTTCCACCCTGATTGATCGCATCGAGCGCATAGCCGAGCAACGCCTGACGCAGCACCGGCAATTGCAGCGCGACGAGCGCCACCACGACAAGCGCGAGCAGCGTCGCGATCGTTCCGATGAGGATTGCGCCGGCTGCCCGCACGAGGCCGGTGGTGTGACGAAGATCGGGCGACTGCGCTTGCACCATCAAAAGGCCTGCCCAAGCGAGAAATAGACCTGGAACGCGTCGTCGACGCCGTGCCGCCGGTTGAGCGGTATGCCGACATCGGCGCGGATCGGACCGATGGGCGTATAATATCGAAGCCCGAGGCCCGCGCCCCATTGAAGGGGGTCGCCGAATTTGGGCGTTGCCGTCGAATAGGCGTTGCCGCCATCGAGAAAGGCGACCACGCCTATGTCGCGTGTGATCCGGTAGCGCGCCTCCGCGCTCGCCTCGAGAACCGAGCGCGCACCGAGCGGCTTATTGTTCTGGTCGAGCGGGCCGACGAGTTGATAGCCATAGCCGCGGATCGAGCCGCCGCCGCCTGCATAAAAGCGGATTGAGCCGGGCACGTCGCCCGTCTGTTGCGCCAGCATCGATCCATAGCGGCCGCGCAACGCCAGCGTGAGGTCCGGCCGCTTGCCGAAACTCCAATAGGTCGAGCCGGTCGTCTCCAGCTTCACGAAAGTGGTCGGCGTGCCGTCGCTGGTGCCGCCATAGGGCGTGACCGCAACGCCGAGGCGCAGGCCATCGGTTGGGTCGAGCAGATTGTCGCTGCCGTCATAACGGCCGGTCAGCGGAACGCCGAAAAGCTCGTAGGCGTGGTAGCCGGTGCTGTCGGTCGTCCGTTCGATCTCGAAGGAGAGGCCACCGCTCACATCGAGGTTTTCACGCAGCTTGCGAGCGAGGGCGACGGCCGTCTTGATCCGGTTCTCGCGATAGGCGTCGGTGATCTCGTGCGCGATTTCGAAATCGGCGAGCAGGTTCTGATCGTCGCGCAGAAAACGCGGCTTGTTGAAATGCGCGCCGACGAGCTGCTCCTCCTGGGCGATGATGAGATCGAGATGGAGCTTCTCGGCGGCACCGAAGAGATTGCGATGTTCCCAGAAGGTGGTGACGCCTGGACCCTGATCCGACGACCATCGCGCGCCGACGCCGATGGAACGGTAAGGTCGCTCCTTCAGCGTGAGCTTTTGCGGTACGGTGTCGTCCGGCGTATCGACGGCATCAAGCGTGACCTGTTCGAAGAGCCCGGTCTGGCGGAGCGCCGTCACCGTCGCCTCCGCCTTGCGGCGGTCGTAGGTTTCGCCCGGTTTGAACTTCGCGAGCGAGAGGACATAAGCATCCTTCGTACGACCGTCATTTGCGACCGCGATCTCGCCGAAGCGTTCCGGCGAACCGGCCTCGATCGTCAGCGTGACGTCCGCCTCATGGGCGCCGAGATCGATGACTACTTTTCTGTCGGCGAGTTTCGGCCTCGGATGTCCGTGGTTCTCGAGAAAGGTCAGCGCGGCGGCCGTCAGGTCGATGACGCGCTGCGCCCGTGCCGCCCGCCCGGGCTTCAATCCGAGCGCTGCGCCGTCCTGCGGCAATGCCGCCATGTCGGACGGACGGTCGGCATAAACGATCTCGAAGCTGTGGATCATGGTGCGCGGACCGAGCGCTACCTGAAAGATGACGTCGAAACGGCCGCCTTGCGCCTCCTGGATCGCCACCTCGACACGACCGTTATAATAGGCTTCCGATCGCAGCACGTCGTTGAGCCGGTCGGCATCCTCCGCCGCGCGGCGGCGCAATTGGCCGAGCGTCGATGGCGAAGGCGCCTTGCCCTTGCCGAGTTGAATGTTGCCCTCGAGGAGGGCGCGCAGATCGTCGGGTATTTTCGTGCCCTCGACGCGCGCATTGAAATCGAGTTGCGTGGGCGTCCTGATGCCGACCTTCTCGCCGGCCGCTGGCTCGGCGGCGCGCGACGGTGAGAACAGCGAGACGGCGGCGAGGAGGGATAACAACGTCAGCCCGGCGGTCGGCGCCAACTCGTGCCGGCAGAGACGTGCGGCGGACCGCACCCGGAGAACTTCCCCGAGCGCCGGAACGCATTTCAGCCCTTGGCGTAGACGCAAGCCGGAGGCGCAAAGAAAACGCCCCCGCCAATCTCCGAGAGCGTGCAATCCTGATCGACGCATGGCGCGATCATACAGGGATCGTGGCGCGACCAAAGCCGTCTTGACCGGTTTAATGGGGATCATTAGTGTGATTGCATGCAGAAAGAAACCACATCGCGGCGGGGCGAGACGCGGACGCGACTCGTTCTCGCCGCCGAGAAGCTCTTCGGTGAACGCGGCATCCACGGCGTGACGCTGAAGGAGATCAACGAGGCCGCGGGACAGCGCAACGAGTCGGCGCTTCACTATCATTTCGGCTCGAAGACTGCGCTTCTCGAAGCGATCCTGATCTATCGTGCCAAGGCCATCGACGAGCGTCGCGTGGTTTATCTCGATGAATTGATGAAAAAGGGCGGTGAACGCGATCTCCGCGCCGTCGTCTCGGCGTCGTTCCTGCCGATGGTCGAGTTGCTGGAGACGGAAGATGGCGTTCGCTTCGTGCGCTTTCTGGCGCAGATGCTCAACGATCCCGACATCGACCTGCCGGGCATCGCTCTTCGCAGCGATCTCGGCGGCATCCTCAGGACGAATGCATTGATCACCGCCGCGCTGGGTGACCTGCCGCCGGAAATCGCCGTCCAGCGTCAACGATTTCTGGTCGAGATGGCGGTGAGCTCGCTGGCGATCTGGACCCGCCACCATGACGGCCCCGGCGAAGCCCCGGCCCGTGCATTGTTCGTTGCCAATCTTTTCGACTCGATCGTCGGCTTTCTGACGGCGCCGGTCTCTCCCGAAACGCTGGATGCGCTGAAGCGGGTCTCAAAAAAGAAGAAATGAGATCGACCTGTCGGGGCGCCGAAGAAAAAGACTTCGCCGCCCCGCGTGAACCGCGATAGTTTCGTGACGGGGAAACGCTTTCACGGGGCTGGAATGTCTTTGTCTGGAAAAGGGGCTGAAGGAGGACTGGCTCGCGGCATCGTCCATAGAGCGACGCAACTTCTGCGCTCGCCGGTTTTCGCCCGGAGTAACCGACGCAAGCCGGTCGAGGTCGTCGCCGACAGATACGGGAGCCAAGACGCACGGATTTCCATTCCTGAATTCGACACGCTGACCCTCGATCAGCAGATCAAGCTGAGCGAGCAGGGACTCTTCATCATCGGGAGCGCGAGGTCTGGAACGACGATCCTGCAGAGCGCCCTCAATGAATCGGGAGATGTCTTTCTCTTCGGAGAACCCGATTTTCATACGGACCCCGGCACGGACGATTTCGGGCAGCGCTACAATGCGATGCACCGCCTCTATCTCAATCAGGAAACCAAGAGCAGTTTTTGTCCACGCTTCTTCCGCGACGATGCATCCTGGGCGAATTATTTCCTGCACCTCACGAGATTGTACAAATACGTGGGCGCAAAGATCGTCCTCGCCCCGAAAGCGGAGCCGCATATCGAAAGGCTCTTCGACTTTCATTCCCGATATTTCTACCGGTCGCGGTATATTTTCACCTTCAGAAAACCGCTCGACGTCGTGGTGTCGCTGAAATCCCTCTCCGAGTACACGGCCACCACGCGCGCCGAGTTCAAGGACCGGGAGATGTCGGAGTACCGGACCGCACTGATCATCTATGTCCGAATTTTGCGGCTGTTCATCCGCATGAAGAGGAACTTCCCGTTCGTCTACGCCGCTTTTCACGAGGATATGCCGGGGCGGTTCTTTGAGGATCTGCAGGATGAGGTCGGCGTCGATCTGACGCGTGCGGCCCGCTATTACAGCGACGCAAAGGTAAGGCGATACGACATCAGCCGAATCCCCGACGAATTTCACGGCGTCATCGCCGACATTACCGACATGTACGAGGTTTTGAGGCGGGAGGCCCAAAGCGGCTTCGAACTGGCGCAAATCGAACAGAACGACAACAACATCATCGAGGCACGCTGGGCGCCGCTCGGGCATACGATGCGCAAGAGCGACCTTGTCCTCGAAGCGCTTCGCGGTGTCCGGTAATCAGTTCCCCAGAAAACCGTTCGCGAGCGTCATGAACTCCTCAAGCTTGTCGTGATGCACCCAGTGGCCGGCGCCTTGGACGGCGGCGACCTGTGCGTTTCCGAAGTGGGACGCGCGGCCATCGGCGATAGGATCGCTCGCCCAGCTTTCGGTGCCGCGAATGAGGAGCGTCGGACAGGTAATGCGTGACCAGAGCAGCGTCGTCGTCTTTTCGTCGAAGCCGACGGGGGAGAAGGCGCGCGTATAGTTGTCGAACTTCCAGCTATAGGTGCCGTCCTCGTTCTGATGGACGCCATGAACGGTGAGGTGCCGCGCGCGCTCCGGCGACAGATGCGGGTTCTCGGCCTGCATGCGCTTCCAGGCTTCCTCGATCGATGCATAGCGGCGCGGCTGGCGAGCCGAGATCGCGCGCATCTCGTCGATCCATTTGCGCAGGCGCTCGTCGGCGCTGCCGTTCATGCGCTCGGCGATCATTTTCGGACTGGGTCCGAGCCCTTCGATGACGATGAGTTTCTTCACGGTGTCGGGATAAAGGCCCGTATAGCGCAGCGAGATCGCTCCGCCCATCGAATGGGCGAGGATGGTCAGCGGCGCGAGCCCCTTTTGATGGATGAGCTGCGCGATGTCGTAAACATAGTCGTTGAATTCGTAGGTGCCGCCGACCATCCACTGGCTGTCGCCATGGCCGCGGAGATCGGGCGCGATGATGTGGTAGCGGTCGCGCAGTTCCGCCGCGACCCAGTCCCAGTTGCGGCAGTGGTCGCGTGCGCCGTGAACGAGCAGCAAAGGCGGTGCGCCTTCATTGCCCCAGTCGACATAGTGAAGCCGGAGGCGCTGCGAGAAATAGAACTGCGAGGAGGGGCCGATCGGGTTCGTCGCCGG
This sequence comes from Parvibaculum sp., assembly GCF_035511255.1. Classification (GTDB taxonomy): domain Bacteria; phylum Pseudomonadota; class Alphaproteobacteria; order Parvibaculales; family Parvibaculaceae; genus Parvibaculum. Next base: position 10,846 of record NZ_DATKFR010000108.1, on the reverse strand, counting down.
AACTGACATGATGCGCTCAGCTGCCGGTCTTTACCGGTTCGCTGGTCAGGGCGCCGATGCCCATGCCCTGGCGAAAGAGGAGCCGTCCATAGGAGGCCGGCATCAGCCGCTGGATGATGTCGAGGATCTTCGCATCCATGCCGATCAGGATGCGACCCTTGTTTTTCTTGATGCCCGCGACAATGACTTCCGCCGCGCGGTCGGGCGTGGTGCGCGCGAGACGGTCGAAGCCCGAGGCCGCTTCCTCGCGCACTGTCGTCTGCACGCTCTGCAGGAAACGCGCATTGCGCATGATGTTGGTTTTGATGCCGCCCGGATGGACGCAGGAAACGGCGATGCCGGTGCCGCGCATCTCGTGGCGCAGGGCTTCGGTAAAGCCGCGCACGGCAAATTTCGCGGAATTATAGGCTGCCTGCGTCGGCACGGCGAAGAGCCCGAAGATGCTCGAGACATTGACGATGTGGCCGGCTCCCTTGGCGCGAAGCTGCGGCAGGAAGGCCTTGGTGCCGTAGACCATGCCCCAGAAGTCGATGTTCATCACCCATTCGAAATCCTCATAGGCGAGTTCCTCGACGCTGGCGACCTGGGCGACGCCGGCATTGTTGATGACGATATCGGCACCGCCGAAGGCGCTCTCGACTTCCTGCGCGAAGGCATAGACCGCGTCGCGCGAGGCGACATCGACGAGATAGGTCGTGACCTCTCCGCCGAGGGCCGCGATGCGGGAAGCGGTTTCGGCAAGTCCCGCGCGGTCGAGATCGACGGCGGCGATGCGCGCGCCTTCCCGGGCGAGCGCGACGGCGGTTGCCCTGCCGATGCCGCTGGCGGCGCCCGTAATCACGGCCGTTTTGCCTTTGATTTCAGTCATTTGAGGTCGCCTCTCGAAGTTATCCCCGCCCGCATGGCTGCGCTTAAATTACGGATATTGGCGTGAATGTCATTAGCGGAAGGCGGCACGGATATGGTTGGAACGAGGATTTGGGCGAGAGGCATGCGGCTCTATGCCAAAACAGTCAGCTATGTACGCAAAATGCTGGTTTCGTGTGCGGGGCTCAAGGATAGTTGGCGAAACAAACGACAAAAGGGGAGGAGCGTCATGCAGGTTCAGCCGATTCCGGGATTGGGCGACGACATCAACGATATCCGCCTTCTGACGGCGAAGATCGTCTCGGAGGACATCATTCCGAACGAATCCGTGCTCTACCGCGGCAATGAGGACGGCAAGGCCGTGCGCGAGAAGATCGTCGCGAAGGTCAAGGAGAACGGGCTCTGGGCGCCGCATCTGCCGGAGGAATATGGCGGCATGGGCATCGGCTTTCTGAAACATGCCTATATGAACGAGATCCTCGCCTGGTCGCCTTTTTCGGCGCGGCTTTTCGGCGTCGTCGCGCCCAATTCGGGCAACCAGAAGATTCTGCTGAAATACGGTACGCCCGAGCAGAAGAAGAAATGGCTGGAGCCGCTGATCCGTGGCGAGATTGAAAGCTGTTTCTCGATGACCGAGCCCGACCAGCCGGGTTCCGATCCCTATGCACTCCAGACGCGGGCCGTGCGCGACGGCGACCATTGGGTCATCAACGGCCACAAATGGTTCACGTCCAATGCGCGCGCCGCGCATATCGCCATCGTCATGTGCCGGACGGAGCAGGCCGACGGAAAGGGCGGCACCAAGGACAAGATGACCCAGATCATCGTGCCGATGGACACGCCCGGCGTGAACATCATCCGCTCGGTGCCGGTCTGGGGCCATACCGGTGGCGACCACTGCGAGATCAGGTATGAGAACGTCCGAGTGCCCATCGAAAACCAGCTCGGCCGCACCGGCACCGGACATCAGGCGGCGCAGGACAGGCTCGGCGAGGGACGGGTCTTTCACTGCATGAATTCGATCGGCCAGATGTGGCGGGCCTTCGACCTGATGTGCAAGCGCGCCATGACACGAGAAGTTCACGGAGGAAAACTGGAAACAAAGCAGTTCATCCAGGGTTTCATCGCCGACAGTTACATGGATATCCAGGCCGCCCGCCTCATGACCATCGACTGCGCGCACAAGATGGAAGCTGGACACGATTCGAGGATCGATATTTCGGCGATCAAGATTTTCGTGCCGGCCGCTTTCGAACGAGTGGTGGACCGCGCGATCCAAGTCCATGGCGCGATGGGCGTTTCAGGCGATACGCCGCTCGCCGGCATGTATATGGGTGCGCGCACGTTGCGCATCGCCGACGGGCCCGATGAAGTTCATCGTATTGTCATCGCGAAGAGCGTACTCAAGTGCTACCACGATGGCATGAGCTGGGACTTCGGCGCGTGAACTGATTCGCGGGCGCGCACCGGGTTCCCGAGGTATGAAACAGGCGAAGGACATGGCGGCGACGGACGGCGAGACGAACGTGTTGCGGGAAAGGGCACAGGGCCTGGTCGAGGGCTGGTCCGGCGCGTGGACCTTTGTCGTTGCCGCCGCTCTCGTCTTTATCCTGCTGGCATCGACAGGCGCGCTGAATGTCTGGCCCGCCGCCTTCGGTTTTGCCGCGCTTGCCGCCGTCGTCCTCGTCAGGGGCATGCTGACGGGCGAAAGCAAGATCGCCGCGCGAACGGCCGCGACGCAGCCGCTCTCGGCGGCCGCTCTGCTCGGCTCGGGGGCGGGGCTCACCATCCTCAACGAACTTCCCGACCCGCTCATCATCATCGACGGTACGGGCCGGGTGACGCTCGCAAACAACGCTGCCGGCGCTCTGGTCGGTCCGTCGCCCACCGGCAAGCATGTGGCGACCGTGCTCCGCAGCGCGCCGCTCATCACCGCGATCGACGAGGTATTGAAGGGCGGGGGCGCACGCAGCATCGAATACAGCGTGCCCGTGCCGGTCGAACGGCACTACAACGCCTTCGTCTCGCCGATCGAGACAGAGATGCAGGTGACGCCGGGCATCGATCCGGCGCGGCGGCGTCGCGCCCGGCCTGTGCTCGTGCTGCTTCACGACGTGACCGATATGCGGCGCGTCGAAGCGATGCGGGTCGATTTCGTGGCCAATGCGAGTCACGAACTGAAAACGCCGCTTGCCTCGCTCTCGGGCTTCATCGACACGCTCCGGGGCCACGCCAAGGACGACCCGCAAGCGCAGGCGCGCTTCCTCGAAATCATGTCCGAGCAGGCGGCGCGGATGCGCCGGCTCATCGAGGACCTTCTTTCGCTGTCGCGCATCGAGCTGCGTGAGCATGTCCGCCCCGACAGCGTCGTCGACCTTCTCGGCGTGGTCAGCGACGTGACGGACGGGCTGACGCCGCTTGCCGAGCAGAATGGCGTCGAGATCGCGGTGTCGGCGCCCGCCAACCTGCCGAAGGTGCGTGGCGACCGCGACGAACTTGGCCAGGTCGTGCAGAACCTCGCCGATAACGCCCTGCGCTATGGCCGCTCCGGCAAACGCGTCGAGATCACCCTCGCGCCCGATACACGGGCCGGCAAGCCGGTCGTCCGCATGAGCGTGCGCGATTTCGGACCCGGCATTTCGCGCGAGCATCTTCCGCGCCTGACCGAGCGTTTCTATCGGGTGGACGCGGCGGCGAGCCGCGCCAAGGGCGGCACCGGTCTCGGCCTCGCCATCGTCAAGCACATCGTCAACCGCCATCAAGGCACGCTCGCCATCGACAGCGAAATCGGGCAGGGAACGGTCTTCTCGGTGCTGATCCCCGTTGCCGAGGACAAGCCTTCCGCCATACAGAAATCGTCAATGGTGAAGCCGTCGGTAGCCTGATCCTGACGGCTCCGGAAGGACAAGAACCCAGAATTTGCGCCGTCGCTCTCGGCATATCGCAGATTTTGGGGCTAAAATGGCGGCTGTCATATAAGTGACATCTATCTGTCATGAACTATTTGTACCGGCGCATTAGGTTGCCCGGCACAGCGATACGCGGCGGGCGGTAAGTCAGGCGGCGCACCCGGCCGCTGGCCAAAGGAGACGAGGCGTGACCGATCACACAGTGAAGTCCTTCCAGGAGGAGCTCGACGGCATTACGGCCAGCATCGCCCAGATGGGTGGGCTGACCGAGGCCCAGCTTTCGGGCGCCATCGAAAGCGTATCCCGCCGCGACAGCCAGCTCGCCGAGCGCACCGTGCAGGAAGACCGCCGCATCGACGCGCTGGAGAACGAGATCGAGGCGCGCGCCGTGCGCGTCATCGCGCTTCGCCAGCCAATGGCGTCGGACCTGCGCGAGGCGATCGCGGCAATCAAGATTTCGAGCGACCTCGAGCGCATTGGCGACCTCGCCAAGAACATCGCCAAGCGCGCGCTGGTCATCCAGGGCGACTTCGACACGCCGGTGCGGCTCATCCAGGGCATCGCCCGCATGGGACGGCTCGCGCAGGGTCAATTGAAATCGGTGCTGGACGCCTTCTCGAACCGCGATGCGCAGGCCGCCATGGAGGTCTGGCGTGGCGACGAGGAGATCGACGAGATGTACAACTCGGTCTTTCGCGAACTCCTCACCTACATGATGGAAGATCCGCGCACCATCGGCGTCTGCACGCATCTTCTCTTCATCGCCAAGAACATCGAACGCATCGGCGACCATGCGACCAACATCGCCGAGACCGTGCGCTACGTGGTGACGGGCGAGACCGTTTCGGACGACAGGCCGAAGGGCGACAAGACGAGCTCGACCACCGTCGGCGCGTAAGTTAGGACGAGGATCGGATGGCAATGGCGATCACCCAGGAACGCGAGCAGGCAGGCCCCGGCTTCGAGCGGCGGATGAAACCGACCGTGATGATCGTCGAGGACGAAGAGGCGTTGTCGACGCTCCTCCAGTACAACCTCGACAAGGAGGGTTACAAGGTCGTCGCCGCCGGAGACGGCGAAGAGGCGGCGATGCTGATCCGCGAGGTGACGCCCGACCTCGTGCTGCTCGACTGGATGCTACCCGGCCTTTCCGGCATCGAGCTCTGCCGCCGCCTGCGCGGCCGGCCCGAGACGCGCAACCTGCCGATCATCATGATCACGGCGCGCGGCGAGGAAGCCGACCGCATCCGCGGCCTCGACATCGGCGCCGACGATTATGTGACGAAACCCTTCTCGATGACGGAGCTTCTGGCCCGCATCCGCGCCGTGATGCGCCGCATCCGCCCGGCGCTGACGGAAGACCTCGTGACCTTCGGCGACATCGTCATCGACCGCGCCGCGCATCGCGTCCGCCGCGGCGAGCGCGAGGTGCATCTGGGGCCGACCGAATACCGGCTTCTCGATCACCTGATCCAGCATCCGGGCCGCGTCTTCAGCCGCGAACAGCTTCTCGACGCCGTCTGGGGCTCCGACGTCTATGTCGAGGCCCGCACCGTCGACGTGCATGTGGGGCGCTTGCGCAAGGCGCTCAACGAGAAGGGCGAGAAGGACCCGATTCGCACCGTCCGCTCGGCCGGCTATTCGCTCGACGAGCAATTCCGGGGCTGATCGCGCCTCGCTGCATGCAGGGGCTCAGTCGCTCGCGGCTTTCAGAAGCGTTTTGAACTCGCGCGGTTGTGAGCGCAAATACTGGTTCGGCGCCCGCACCTGCGCGCCGAGTTCGGCCGCCGCATGCCAGGGCCAGCGCGGGTCGTAGAGCATGGCGCGGGCGAGAGCGACGAGATCGGCCTTTCCCGACGCGACGATGTCTTCGGCCTCCGCCGGTTGGGTGATGAGGCCGACCGCGATGACGGGCATCGTCACCTCGCGCTTCAACGCTTGTGCGAAGGGAACCTGGTAGAGCGGCCCCGGCGCGATTTTCTGGGCCGATGTGAGGCCGCCGCTCGAGGCGTGAATATAGGAGCAGCCGCGGCGCTCGAGCTCATGCGCAAAGACGATCGTCTGTTCGATGTCCCAGCCGCCTTCCGCCCAGTCCGTCGCCGAGACGCGGACTCCGACCGGGACGTTCGCCGGCACGGCGGCGCGCACCGCCTCGAAGACTTCGAGCGGAAAGCGCACACGGTTCTCGAGCGCGCCGCCATAGGCGTCGTCGCGGCGGTTGGAGAGCGGCGACAGGAATTCATGCAGCAGATAGCCATGCGCGGCATGAAGCTCGATGGCGTCGAGGCCGAGACGCATGGAGCGGCGCGCGGCGGCGACGAAGGCCTCCTTCACGCGCGCGAGCCCGGCGGCGTCGAGCGCCTGCGGCGTGACCTCGGTGGGTGCGTAGGGAAGGGCCGAGGGCGCGAAGGGTTGCCAGCCGCCCTCGGCGGGGGAAACCTGCCCGCCGCCCGCCCAGGGCACCCGCGTGGAGGCCTTGCGCCCCGCATGGGCAAGCTGGATCGCGACCGGGATCGGTGAATACGTCCTGATGGCGCCGAGCACACGGGCGAGCGCCTGTTCGGTACGATCGGACCAGAGGCCGAGATCGGCGGCGGAGATGCGCCCCTCGGGCTCGACGGCGGTGGCCTCGATGATAAGGAGCCCGGCGCCTGAAAGCGCGAGATGGCCGAGATGGATCATGTGCCAGTCGGTGGCGGCGCCGTCATCGGCCGAATATTGGCACATGGGCGCGATGACGATGCGGTTGTCGAGGGACAGCCCCCCAAGCTTGAAGGGTTGGAACAACTGGCTCATCGGGCATCCTCTCGTCTGAATGGCACTCGCGAAGATGTAGTGTGCCCGGGTGGAAACTTCCGTGAAAATCCTGCAATCGCTCGGACAACAAAAAACCGGCGTCCCCGAAAATCGGGTCGCCGGTCCTTTGTCGAGCCTTTGCGACCTTAAATCGCGTAGCTGTCCTTGCGCGCACGGTCACGGTCGCGATTGCGGCGGGGCTGCACGGGCTGATAGGCAAGCCGCGCATGCTCCATGCAATAGGGCGAGTTCGAATCCGCGCCACGGCCGCAGAAGTGGAAACCCGGACGGCCCGGATCGCCGATCGGCCATTTGCAGGTGTGCTCGGTCAGCGTCAGCACCGTCGCGCGCTGCGACGGATCGAGCGCCTCGGCCTCGATACGTGCGATCTCCGCACGCTCGACATGAGCTTCGGAGCGCAGCTCTTCGGCACGCCGCTCCACGACCAGCGGATCGGGACGGCCGCGCAGCGGCGCCATCGCCCGGCTTGTCGTCTGGGGGCGGGGCCGCGCCGGACGGCTCGGCGTCGCGCGGCCGGAAAGGCCGAGGCGATGCACCTTGCCGATGACGGCATTCCGCGTAACTCCGCCTAGCTGCTTGGCGACCTGGCTCGCGCTCAGCCCGTCCGCCCAGAGCTTCTTCAACATTTCAACGCGTTCGTCGGTCCACATTGGATCACCTTCCCCTCGCCTCGATGCGCAGTTGGTCCGCGTGGAGCCGCGGACAGCCGATCGAGGCCTTTTAGGCGGCGACGCCCCATGACGAGGGTGGACGTCGCAGAGGCCTCCGGCATTGAAGCGCACTAGATTTCGTAGGCCTTCACACTAAATATACAATATAGCGGCGGTTTTTCGCAACAAGGCCGTGATGGGGGCAATCCCTTATCCACAGAAAACGGCGCCGGGGCGGGGCCCAATCGAAGCCGAGCGCGTGGGTTGCCAGGCTGTGCTTGCAGGCGTAAAGCTCGCGCCCCATCTCGAAGACCGATGCGACCGAAGAGAGGAGCTCTCCGATGAGCGTGGCGACGGACGAACGACATTTCCCGGCGAGCGGAATGCGCCGCTTCGGCGCGGTCAACTGGCTCGGCACATGGACGCTTTATCTGAAGGAGGTCCGCCGTTTCTGGAAGGTGCTGACGCAGACGGTCGTCGCGCCGGTCATCACGACGCTGCTTTATCTCGCGATCTTCGCGCTCTCGGTCGGGAGCCTCCGGCCGGCTGTGCATGGCGTACCCTTCGTCGAGTTTCTGGCGCCGGGCCTCATCATGATGACGATGATCCAGAACGCTTTCGCCAACACCTCCTCGTCGCTGCTGATCTCGAAGGTGCAGGGCAATATCGTCGACATATTGATGCCGCCGCTTTCCCCCGGCGAACTCAATTTCGGCATCGCGATGGCGGGCGTGACGCGCGGCGTCCTTGTCGGCCTCGTCACGGCGGCGGGCATGCTGCCCTTCGTCGCCATGCCGATCGCCCATCTCTGGGCCGTCGTCTTCTTCTCGATCGGCGCGTCGTTGATGCTCTCGCTGCTCGGCATGATCGGCGGTATCTGGTCGGAGAAATTCGATCACCTGCAGGCGGTGACGAACTTCGTCATCCTGCCGCTCACCTTTCTCTCGGGCACATTCTATTCGGTCGATCAGCTCCCGCCCTTCGCCCACGAGATCACGCATTGGAACCCGGTCTTCTACCTGATCGACGGCTTTCGCTACGGCTTCACGGGCCATGCGGATGGCTCGGTTCAGACGGGCGTCATCCTCACCGTCGCGGTCAATCTGGTGTTGTGGATCGTCAGCGATCAGCTCTTCCGCCGGGGCTACAGGCTGAAGGGGTAACAATACCCGTCATTGCGAGCGTGAGCGAAGCAATCCAGTTGCCGTGGGACAGGACTGGGTTGCTTCGTCGCTTTCGCTCCTCGCAATGACGATCGGAGGCGTTGTTACGCCGCTTCGCGCTTCTCATAGACGTGGTCGATGAGGCCCCAGTCGCGGGCTTCTTCCGCCGTCATGTAGCGGTCGCGGTCGAGGGTGCTCGCCACCTCCTCGATCGTCCGGCCGCAATGTTTCGCATAGATGCCGTAGATGCGGTGGCGCGTCTTGATGATGTCCTCGGCGTGGCGCTCGATGTCGGACGCCGTGCCCTGAAAGCCACCCGAGGGCTGGTGGACGAGGATGCTCGCATTGGGAAGCGCGATGCGCTTGTCCGGCGTGCCGGCGCAGAGGAGCAACGATCCCATCGAGGCCGCAAAGCCCATGCAGACCGTCGACACGGGCGCGCGGATATATTGCATCGTGTCGTAGATCGCGAGGCCGGCCGTCACCGAGCCGCCGGGCGAATTGATATACATCGCGATGGGGCGTTCGGAATTTTCCGATTCGAGAAAGAGAAGCTGCGCGCAGACCAGCGCCGACATGCTGTCATCGACCGGACCGTTGACGAAGACGATGCGCTCGCGCAGAAGCCGCGAGAAGATGTCGAAGGAACGCTCGCCGCGCGCCGACTGCTCGATGACCATCGGAACGAGATTCATCATGCCGCCTTTCCAAGACCGGAGCGGATCTCGCACATGGAGGTGATGCGACGGGCGCGAAGGCGACGCGGCGCGAGCGGAACGACATTCGCGCCGGCGAGCATCGCGACGGGCTGCGAGGCGGGGAAGCCATCATGCACCAGATGAAGATGGGTGCCGGTTTCCGTTTCGGTCAGCGTGAAGGTGACGACGGTGTCGATCGTCTCGCCGTCTTTCTCGGCTCTCCAGTTGAGGCGGAGCAGGCGATGCGGTTCGGCGTCGATGATTTCGCACTCGGCGTCGATGTCGGGCGTCGTCAGCCAGCGGGCGAGGAGGGTGGGCTCCGTCAGCGCCCTCCAGACCTTTGCGGGCGGGTGGGGCAGGTCGCAATCGAGCGTGACTTCATCGCGCGGGGTTTTCATTCGTCCATCTCCTGCAAGACGTCCTTGAGCCGCTCCAGCCGATCCCGCCAGAAGCTCTGATAACGCTCGATCCAGCCGATCAGCGGCGCGATGCCGGCGGGATCGGCGCGGTAATAGACATGGCGTCCCGCGCGCCTTTCGGAAACGAGCCCGGCGCGCCTGAGCGCCGCCAGATGCTGCGATATGGCGGGCTGCGAGACGGCGAAGCCCGAGCGGAGCTCTGTGACGGTCTGCTCGCCCCTGCCAAGGCGCTCCAGCACGGCCCGGCGCGTCGGGTCGGCCAGGGCACGGAAGACTTCGGTCTCAATGACTGCCGGTTGAATCTCCATGACCAACATATAAGTACACGCTTATTAGTTGGTCAAGTATGGCAACCGATCCAAGCGCGTCGGCATTTCATACACAGAACGCCGACGCGAATATTCCGCGCGGCGCCTCCAGCGAGAAATGGACAACCACTCAATCTGTTGTCATCGTTATAGCGTCCCGTGTAGCCAGTAAACGCTCCGCATTTGCTAGTTATATTAAAAATAGATTCTAATCAGCCAATAAAACGTGCTGGTTAAATGAGAAGCGGAAATAGAAATGAGGCTAACTGTAGAAAAACTTTCGTCGGACGACACGTATCTTGATCGAGTCCGTCTCCATCGTGATTTTCGAGGCGGCATAAGAATTGGTCAAATATGTCGATTATCTACGCCAAAGGCCAACGCGCTTGTTGAAGTTCGCGGCACGAACGTTTCAGGCCAAACTATCTACATGGATCAACCTATGCGACGAAAGCTCGGGTTAAAGCTCGGTGACAAGCCTGAATTTAATCTTCGCCGTGCATATTATTGGGAACGACTGTGGTGGGCCGCTAATGCGACCGACCAAACTTCCGCGCTGGCGGCGCATATGGGGCTCATATCGCTGGGTCTTGGCGCTCTATCTCTTCTTTTGGGATTATTATCGATTTGGCTGACAGTGCGCTAATGGTGAAAAACTGGGATACCCCCAATTTCAACCTAGGCGCTACCCTCCAGAAAAGCCGATTTGACAGGCCCCGCTTCCCTCCGTAATACTCCACCGCTTCTCGGATCGCCGCCCGCAAAAGGCGGCTTTTTCTATTGGTACTTCGCGGCCGGGGGCCGGAACGTACCGTCGAGGGGACGGAGTGATCGAATGATCCTGAACGGGCAACGACGACGCTGACTGGACGAGCCGCGAGAGCCATGAAGGCTTCGCGGAAGAAGGACAGTCTTGTCGTTCGGATATCCCGACCGTCGCCCGGACCGCGATGCTTGAACCCTGTTTCAACGAGCATCCGGTCCAAGGAATAATGAGAAGGACCTGATCTTGATT
>NZ_DATKFR010000107.1:0-1940 GCF_035511255.1 Parvibaculum sp. | reverse complement strand
TGGCGCGCTGAATAGAGATCAAGCAAAAAGCCGCCTCTTCAAGAAAGAGGCGGCTTTTTTATTTGGTCCGTTCTTTTTGTCTTTGTCCCGGCGCCGTCAGTTCTCGTCCATCTTCAGGGCGGCGATGAAAGCATCCTGGGGGATGTCGACGCGGCCGAACTGCCGCATCTTCTTCTTGCCCTCTTTCTGCTTGTCGAGAAGCTTGCGCTTGCGGCTGATGTCGCCGCCATAGCACTTGGCGGTCACGTCCTTGCGCATGGCGGCGATCGTCTCGCGCGCCACGATGCGACCGCCGATCGCGGCCTGGATCGGGATCTTGAAGAGGTGCTTGGGGATCAGATCCTTCAGCTTCTCGCACATGGCGCGGCCGCGCTGCTCGGCGCGGCTCCTGTGCACGACGGTCGAGAGCGCATCGACCAGCTCGTCATTGACGAGGATCGTCATCTTGACGAGGTCGCCCTCTTCATAGCCCTCGATGTGATAATCGAAGCTCGCATAGCCGCGGCTCACCGACTTCAGCCGGTCGTAGAAGTCGAGCACGACTTCGTTGAGCGGCAGTCGATAGACCAGCATGGCGCGCGATCCGGCATAGGTGAGATCGATCTGATGGCCGCGGCGGTCCTCGCAAAGCTTCAGCACCGAGCCCAGATATTCGTCGGGCACCAGGATCGTCGCCTTGATCCAGGGCTCCTCGATGTGATCGATCTTCATCGTGTCCGGCATATCGGCCGGATTGTGCATGTCGATCACCGAGCCGTCCGTCATGTGCAGATGATAGATGACCGACGGCGCCGTGGTGATGAGATCGATGTTGAATTCGCGCTCGATCCGCTCACGGATGATTTCGAGATGCAGAAGCCCGAGGAAACCGCAGCGGAAGCCGAAGCCGAGCGCGGCCGAGGTTTCCATCTCGAACTCGAAGCTCGCGTCGTTGAGGCGCAGCTTGCCCATCGCCTCGCGCAGATCCTCGAATTCCGAGGCATCGACCGGGAAGAGGCCGCAAAAGACCACAGGCTGGGCCGGCTTGAAGCCCGGCAGCGGCGCGTCGCAGGGGCGCCGCTCCTCGGTGATCGTGTCGCCGACGCGCGTATCCGCCACTTCCTTGATCGAGGCGGTGAAGAAGCCGATTTCGCCCGGCGTCAGGCTCGCCACGTTCTCACGCTTCGGGCGGAAGATGCCGACCTGTTCCAGCGTATAGGCGCCGCCCGTGCCCATCATCAGCACACGCTGGCCCTTCTTCATCTCGCCGTCGATGATGCGCACCAGCACGACGACGCCGAGATAGCTGTCGTACCAGCTGTCGACCAGCATCGCCTTCAGCGGCGCCTTGATGTCGCCCTTGGGCGGCGGCAGGCGGTTGACGATCGCTTCCAGCACGTCGGGAATGCCGAGGCCGCTTTTCGCCGAAATCTCGACCGCGTCCGACGCGTCGAGGCCGATCACGTCCTCGATCTGCTGGCGGGTCTTGGCCGGATCGGCGGCGGGCAGGTCGATCTTGTTCAGGACCGGCACGACCTCGTGGTTCACTTCCAATGCCTGATAGACATTGGCGAGCGTCTGGGCCTCGACGCCCTGGCTCGCATCGACGACGAGGAGCGAGCCCTCGCAGGCGGCGAGCGAACGGTTGACCTCATAGGCGAAGTCGACATGGCCCGGCGTGTCGATGAGGTTCAGCTCATACATCTCGCCATTCTGCGCCTTGTAGTCGAGGCGGACCGTCTGGGCCTTGATCGTGATGCCGCGCTCGCGCTCGATATCCATCGAATCGAGCACCTGCTCCTTCATCTCCCGGGCCTCGAGCCCGCCGCAAAGCTGGATCAGCCGGTCGGCAAGGGTCGATTTCCCGTGGTCGATATGGGCAATGATGGAGAAATTGCGGATATGGGCGAGGTCTGTCATGGGGCTTTCTGTACTCAGGCGCGCCCATATAGCACTGGAGG
>NZ_DATKFR010000106.1:0-2353 GCF_035511255.1 Parvibaculum sp. | reverse complement strand
GCCGAGCGCATCGGCTATCCGGTCGTCATCCGCCCCTCTTATGTGCTGGGCGGCCGTGCGATGGAAATCGTGCGCGATACGGGCCATCTCGAACGCTACATCACGGAAGCCGTCGTCGTGTCCGGCAAGAGCCCGGTGCTGATCGATCTCTATTTGCGCGACGCGATCGAGGTCGACGTCGACGCGCTCTGCGACGGCAAGGATGTCTTCATCTGCGGCATCATGGAGCATATCGAGGAAGCCGGCGTCCATTCGGGCGACAGCGCCTGCTCGCTCCCGCCCTATTCGCTGCCGAAGGAAACCATCGCCGAGATCGAGGCGCAGACGCGCGCGATGGCACTGGCGCTCAACGTCGTCGGCCTGATGAACGTGCAATATGCGGTGCAGGACGGCACGATCTATGTGCTCGAAGTCAATCCGCGCGCCTCGCGCACGGTGCCCTTCGTCGCCAAGGTGATCGGCTCGCCGGTGGTGAAGATCGCCGCCAAGGTGATGGCGGGCGTGCCGCTGGCAAGCTTCAAGCTCGAGCCCTTCCACTACGATCATGTCGCGGTGAAGGAAGCGGTCTTCCCCTTCGCGCGCTTCCCCGGCGTCGACACGATCCTCGGGCCGGAGATGCGCTCGACCGGCGAGGTGATGGGCCTCGACAAGAGTTTCGCCGTCGCCTTCGCCAAGAGCCAGATCGCGGGCGGCACGAAAGTGCCGACTACCGGCACCGTCTTCGTCTCGGTCAAGGATGGCGACAAGGACAAGATCGTGAAGCCGGCGCGGAAGCTCCTCGACATGGGCTTCAAACTGATCGCGACGGGCGGCACGGCGCGCTTCCTGAAGGAACAGGGGCTCGAAGTCGGCACCATCAACAAGGTGCTCGAGGGACGGCCGCATATCGTCGATGCGATCAAGAACGGCGAGGTCGCGCTGGTCTTCAATACGACCGAGGGCGCGCAAGCGGTGGCCGATTCGATGTCGCTTCGTCGCGCCGCGCTGATGATGAAGGTTCCCTATTATACGACGATCGCGGGCGCCCGCGCCGCCGTGGAAGGGATCGACGCCATCAGAAAAGGCCAGCTGGAGGTCGCTTCCCTCCAGTCCTACGCCAAGGATAAGGCCGCGGCCGAATAGTTCCCGACCGGGGCCACAATTCTGGAATTGACCTTCGGCGCGGGCCTCCCCCACAATCGGCGCCAGAACCCGGACCGGAGCCTGTTCCCAGGCTCCGGCGGGTTTTTATTGGCATGAGCCGGACCCCGGCCGGTCGAGAGACCCGCCGGGCACAACTTTTAGAGAGACCGTCCGACATGGAACGAGTTCCGATGACCGCCGAGGGCTACAAGTCCTTGGAGGACGAAATCAGATTTCTGAAGTCCGTCGAGCGCCCGCGCATCATCAAGGCGATCGCGGAGGCGCGCGCGCATGGCGATTTGTCGGAGAACGCCGAATATCACGCCGCGAAAGAGCAGCAGGGCCTCAACGAGAGCCGCGTGCTCGAACTTGAGGACAAGATCAGCCGCGCCGAAGTGATCGACGTGTCGAAGCTCTCCGGCACGACGGTGAAGTTCGGCGCGACGGTGACGCTGGCCGACGAGGACACAGACGAGGAAGTGAAATACCAGATCGTCGGCGAGATCGAGGCCGACGTGAAGAAGGGCCGCGTCTCCATCACCTCGCCCATCGCCCGCGCGCTGATCGGCAAGTCCGTCGGCGACAGCGTGGAAGTGAACACGCCCGGCGGCGGCAAGAGCTACGAGATTTTGAAGATCGAGTTCAAGTAGGGCGGCTGCATTTCATTCCGCTTAACCCAACCTGTCACCCCGGGCTTGTCCCGGGGTCCAGGGGCCGTAAACTTCAGTCTATGCTGAAGAGTTATTACGTCTACATCCTCGCAAACGGCCGCAACGGAACGCTCTACATCGGCGTTACGAACGATATTGTTCGACGCATCGCAGAACACAAAAGCGGCCAGGCAAAAGGCTTCACGAAAAGATACGATGTTACTCAGCTTGTCTGGTTCGATGAAACGCCAGATGTGAACGCTGCCATTCAGCGTGAGAAAACGATGAAGCGATGGCCGCGCGCGTACAAACTTAACGTCATTGAAGAGATGAACCCGCAATGGCGGGATTTGTACGATGATCTGATTGCCGTACCGCCGAATATGCCGCCCCTGGACCCCGGCACAGGGCCGGGGTGACACCTTGGGGTGGAATTAAGGCCTACTCCTCCTCCGTCTCCAGCGCCTCGAGCGGTACGCCCGGCAGGTGCTTCGACTGGCGGATGGTGAGGGAGGTGCGGACGCTGGCGACGTTCGGGGCGGGCGTCAGCTTTTCGGTCAGGAAATTCTGGAAGGTCGCGA
>NZ_DATKFR010000105.1:0-26487 GCF_035511255.1 Parvibaculum sp. | reverse complement strand
GCGGAGATTGCGCGCATCCGCGAAGCCGTCAGCGAGCCGATGCTCGGCCAGATCAGGCTGCAATGGTGGCGCGAGACGATCGAGGCATTGGAGGCGGGCGAGGCGAGGGGGCACGACATCGCCATTGCCCTGTCCGCGACGAGAACGATTGCGCCGCTTCCAGCCAGCAGGCTCATGGCGCTGATCGACGCCCGCGAGCGCGATCTCGACGAGACGCCTTTCGAGGATATGGCGGCGCTCGAGGCCTATGCCGAAGCGACATCCTCCGGCCTGATGACGCTCGCCGCGACGGTACTGGCGAGCCCGCAGCTCGACGCGGTGGACAAAGCGTCAGCGACGATCAAATCCGCAGGCATCGCCTACGCCCTGACCGGCCTTTTGCGCGCGATGCCGCTCCATGCGTCGCAGGGAAAGCTCTTTCTGCCGCTCGATCTACTGCGTGCGCACGACATCGATCCGCATCGGATATTTGCCGGGGAGATATCGGAAGGGCTGCGCTTCGCCATCACCGAGATTGCGGCCCGGGCGAGGACACATCTGATGGAGGCGCGACGTTGCGGGGCCGACAGGTCGATCCTTCCGGCCCTTCTCCCGGCGGCGCTTTGCGACCGCTACCTCGACATCATGACGGCACCGGATTTCGATCCGTTCCGGCAGTCGACCGAGGTTCCGGCTTTTATTCGCCAATCGAGACTGTTCGGACGAAAGCTCGCGGGCCGTTTCTGACTATTCCGCCGCCTCGGCCTGCGGCGTGAGCCAGCCGGCGAGGTCGGCCAGCGCACGGGACGTATAGGCGCGCTTGCGGGCGGGGCCTTTCGCCTTGCCGCGCGGGCGCTTGCCGTTCTCGTCGAGCGTCGGTTCAACCGGCGGGAACAGGCCGAAATTGACGTTCATCGGCTGGAAGGTCTCGGCATTGGCGTCGCCCGTGATATGGGCGAGGAGCGCGCCGAGCGCCGTGGTGCGCGGCGGCGGCGAGGGCAAGCGCCCGAGCCGTTCAGCGGCGGCGAAACGACCGGCGAGAAGTCCCATCGCCGCGCTCTCGACATAGCCTTCGACGCCCGTGACCTGGCCGGCGAAGCGCAAGCGCGGTTCGCCCTTGAGGCGCATCAGACCGTCGAGAAGCTTGGGGCTGTTGAGGAAGGTATTCCGATGCAGTCCGCCGAGCCGCGCGAACTCCGCGCCTGCAAGACCCGGAATGGTGCGGAAGACGCGCGTCTGCTCGCCGTGTTTCAGCTTCGTCTGGAAGCCGACCATGTTGTAGAGCGTGCCGAGTGCATTGTCCTGGCGAAGCTGGACGATTGCGTAGGGCTTCACACCCGGATTATGCGGATTGGTGAGGCCGACCGGCTTCATGGGCCCCCAGCGCAACGTCTCCGGACCGCGCTCTGCCATGACCTCGATCGGCAGGCAGCCTTCGAAATAGGGCGTGTTCTTTTCCCATTCCTTGAAGTCGGTCTTTTCGCCTTCGATCAGTGCCCTGATGAAGGCGTCGTACTCCTCCTGCGTCATCGGGCAGTTGATGTAGTCCTTGCCCGTCCCGCCCGGTCCCACCTTGTCGTAGCGCGACTGGAACCAGCAGACCGACATGTCGATCGACTCGCGATAGACGATCGGCGCGATTGCATCGAAGAACGCGAGTTCCTCCGCGCCGGTGAGGGAGGCGATGGCCTCGCCGAGCGCGGGCGAGGTGAGCGGACCGGTCGCGACGATGACATTGTCCCAGTCGGCGGGCGGAAGCCCCGCGACCTCGCCGCGCTCTATGGTGACGAGCGGGTGGGCGGTGAGCAGTTCGGTCACGCGCGCCGAAAAGGCATCCCGATCGACCGCAAGCGCGCCGCCGGCCGGCACCTGAGCCACATTCGCCGCCGCCATGACCAGCGAACCGGCGCGCCGCATTTCCTCGTGGAGAAGGCCGACCGCGTTCTGTTCGTGATCGTCCGAGCGAAAGGAATTGGAACAGACGAGTTCCGCGAACCCCTCGGTCTGGTGCGCATCGGTTTTGACCAGAGGCCGCATTTCATGCAGGACGACGGGAACGCCGGCCTCGGCGATCTGCCAGGCCGCCTCGGAACCGGCCATGCCGGCACCGACGACGTGAACGGGTTGTGTTTGCTTGCTCATGGGGGAGGGGATAGCACGAACCGCCCCGGGCCGTCATGACCCGCTTTGCGGGCTAGTTCCACACCGCCGGTTTCCGGTCCTTCCATGGAAGCTCTTTTTCGAGCTGCCCGGCGAGACGGAAGAGCGTCGCTTCGTCGGCGTAGCGGCCGGTGAACATCATGCCGATGGGAAGTCCGCCGGCGCTCTGCCAAAGTGGCAGGGACAGCGAGGGCTGGCCGGTGAAGTTGAAGGGCGGCGTGAAGGGGAAGACGACGCCCTGCCGCCGGTTCACTTCCTTCGGCTCCAGATTGACCGGATCGACGAAGCCGATTTCCGGCGGCGGCGTACCCATCACCGGCGAAAGATAGACATCGAATTCCTCGAAGGTCGCGAGGATCTGCCGGTTCAACAACCGCAAGGTCTGCCAACCCCACAGGGCCTGCTCGCCGGTGAGCTTGCGGCCGGACTTCATGGCCGCCCAGGTGAGCGGCTCCAGTTCATGCTGTTCCGGCTCGCGCCCCTTCGCTTCGATGAGGCGTCCCATGCCGGCGGCGAAATTGGACGCCGAAACACATCCCTGCGCGCGGTAGAGCGTCCGGTAATCGACGCCGAGCCCTCTATGCACCAATTCGTGGCCAAGGCTTTTCAGCGTCTCGGCGGTGCGTTCCAGCGCCGCCTGAACTTCCGGGTCGATCGGGCGGCCGGACGGCGTTTCGCTCGACCAGGCGATGCGCAACTTGCCGGGGCTCTTCGTGATCTCTTCCATATAGGGCCGGGCCTTGGGCGGCGGCGCATAGGGCGAGGCCGGCTCAGGGTATCCCGTCGCGTCGAGCATCGCCGCGCTGTCGCGGACCGTGCGGCTCACGACATGATCGACGCTGAAGCCGATGGCGCGGTCGTAATCGTCCGGACCCTGCGGATTGCGGTCGCGGGTGATCTTCATGCCGACAAGGCCGCAACAGGCGGCGGGAATGCGGATCGAACCGAGCCCGTCGCTCGCATGAGCGAGCGGTACGATGCCGGCTGCGGTGGCGGACGCCGCGCCGCCCGACGAACCGCCGGAGATATGGTTGGTGTTCCATGGCGACCGGCAGGGGCCGAGCAGGGCGGATTCCGTGGTGCCGGTGATCCCGTATTCCGGCGTATTGGTCTTGCCGACGAGAACGACGCCGCTGGCGCGGAAACGCTTCGTCAATTCGCTGTCTTCGCTATCGACGACGTCGGCAACGAAGCGACTGCCGCTGGTGCGCGGCCAGCCCGTAACCTTCGTGCCGAGATCCTTGATGAGAAACGGCACACCCTTGAAGGGACCGTCGGGAAGCTTCCCTTTCGCGGCGGCGCGCGCATCGTCATAAGCCTTGTAGACGATGGCATTGAGCGCCGGATTGTGTTTTTCGATCCGGGCGATCGCCTCCTCGGCGAGTTCGAGCGGCGTCACCTCGCCCTTGGCCACGAGCTCTCCGAGGCCGAGGCCGTCATACTTCGAATAGTCCTCAAAGCTCATGACGCGCTCCTAGTTCCAGATTTTCGGATGCTTGTCTTTCCACGGCCGCGCTTGTTCGAGCTGCGCCGCGAGGCGAAGCAGCAGAGCCTCCTCGCCGAAGCGGCCGGCGAACATCATGCCGACAGGAAGACCGTCGTCCGACCAATGAAGCGGCAGCGAAATGGCGGGCTGGCCTGTCGCATTCTCGAGCGCCGTGAACGGGACGTAGTCGATCACCGGCGCGAAAGCCTTCTGCGGATCGCGCTCGTGAATGTCGATCGTGCCGAGCTTGAGCGGCGGCGCGCCGAGCGTCGGCGTGAGCCAGACGTCGTGGGCTTCCATGAAGTGCGCCATCTGGCGCGACATCATTTGCACCTGCGCGATCGCCATCTGGTACTCAACGGCCGTGATCTGTTTGCCGGCCTGATAGAGCCCCCAGGTCAGCCCTTCGAATTCATTGTCGCTCGGCGTCCGCCCGGTCATCATCGCCTGCACGTCGATCTGTACGGCGAGCCCGGCCGCCCAGAGCGCCATGAAGGCGCCCGAAAGCATTTCCATCGGCAGTTGCGGCGCCGCTTCGACGACCTCATGACCGAGATCGGCGAGAAGCTTCGCCGTCTCCTCGACGCCCTTCACGCATTCGGGGTGAACCTTCTTGCCATCGAGCGCCGTAACGCTGAAGGCGACGCGCAGCTTGCCGGGATTGTGCCCCACTTCATCGAGGAACGGCCGCTCGACCGGCGGCGCGTAATAGGGGTCGCCCACCTCATGGCCATGTGTGCAATCGAGCATGGCCGCCGTGTCGCGCACACTGCGCGAAACGATATGCTCGTGAATAAGCCCGCCCATGACATCGCCGAGGTCGGGCCCGAGGGGATTGCGTCCGCGTGTCGGCTTGAGGCCGACGAGCCCACAGCAGGAGGCGGGAATGCGGATCGAGCCGCCGCCGTCATTGGCATGGGCGATCGGCACGATGCCGGCCGCGACCGCCGCCGCCGAACCGCCCGAGGAACCGCCGGTCGAATGATCGGGATTCCAGGGATTGTGCGCCGGTCCGTAAAAGGCGCTTTCGGTCGTCGGCAGCAGGCCGAATTCGGGTACGTTGGTCTTGCCGAGAATGACGACGCCGGCTTTCTTGAAGCGCGCCGTCAGCGTCGAGTCCCGCGTCGCCGGCATGCCGCTCATGAAGCGCGAGCCCGACTGCGTAGGCACGCCTTCGTGGTCGCCGAGAATGTCCTTCAGCAGAAAGGGGACGCCCTTGAACGGACCGTCGGACGGCGCCTTCGCCGCCGCGCGTCCCTGATCGTACATTTTGGTGACGACCGCGTTGAGCGCTGGATTGTGCTTTTCGATCCGTCCGATCGCTTCCTCGGCGAGTTCCACCGCCGAGACCTTGCCTGACTTTACGAGTTCCGCAAGTCCGAGTGCGTCATGCGACGCGTAGTCCGAAATTCCCACCTTTGACCCTCCGCGGCGGCGTGCGGGCTCTTTGCGACCCGCCTCCCGACCGGAAGCTTAGGGGGAGACGGCGCGAACGCAAAGCCGGAACATCACGCCTCGATGTGCGACCAGGGAAAGGAGGGCGCGCCCTCGAAAGTCGGCCCCTCGAGCTCAGGCTCCGCGCCACCCGGCCATGACTTGACCGTGAAGCGGGCGCGCCGGAGAACCGGTGCGCCGTCGGGACCGGCATCCTTCGAGACGTCGCCGACATTGACGAGTTCGACCTTCATCGCCTCCTCGGTCAGCGTCGCGACGCCGAAGCCATGCGAGTTCGAGTCGAGAAAGGAAAGGCCCGGACTCGCGCGCTCGTTGCGGAACATCTGGCCGACCTTCACGGAGTTTGTGTAGTTGGCGATGATGCCGGCGCGCAATCCGTTGACCAGCGTGTTGTTGAAGTTCTCGAGTTTCGTACCGTCATCGTCGATCTCGACCGCGCGATGAAAGAAGGCGCTGGTGCGCGCGCCGCGCTCGGCGCCGCTATACATCGAGCCGGAGCTGATGCCCGTGGTGACGAACTCGACGGCCGCATAGGAAAAAGTCTCGGCGTCGGGATCGACCGGCAGGCGGCCGGCGATATGCGCGTGATAATCGCCCGAGCAGGAGACCACATTGCCGATCTTCGCTTCCTTCAGGAAGCCCATGAGCTCCTTCAATTCACCGGGATAGCCCTGCCACGCATCGACGCCGACATAGCCGTCCTCGAGGCCGGCGAAGGGCAAGCTCGAAAAATCGATCCGCATCGCGAGCGCCGGCACGCTGTTCGCCCAGATCCGCCAGCTCGCCTTCGACGCCTGCATCACCGACTTGAACCACGCCTTTTGCGGCCCGCCCATATGTGTGCCCGGCGGCGCGGTGCGGCGCGGATTTGCGATTTCGCGATCCTTGTAGGCGATCTTCTCCGGCGGTTGCCCGTTTTCAGCCATGCGCCCCGCGTCGAGCAGCTTGACGATCCGCACGGGGGCAAGCGGCGCGCCTTTGGTGAGTTTCTTTACCTCTTCGGTCATCACCGGCGGACTGCGGTAGCTCCTGAGATCGGTGATGACGAGATCGAGCATCGATCCCCATGAGAGTGCGCGGTAGATGCTGAGACTGCCGATCGCCTTCAGATTGTCGGGACCCTGCAGCAGAAAATTGTCGTCGGGCTCGCCCGCCGGCGCGTTCGTGACTTTCGCGGGCACGAAATCACGCGCGGGCGATTTGATGTCGGCGAAATCCGGCGCATCGGACAGCATCGCTGGAATGAATTCGAACCAGGCCTGATTGGCCGCGAGCTTGCGCGTCTGCGCAGGTTCGCCATCGCCGAAATAGGTGTCGTGCGCCTGCCAGCAATCATTCGTGAATTCGTGATCGTCCCAGGTGTGGATGAAGGGAAAACGCGCCCGCGCCGCCTGCAAGTCGGGATCGGTGAGATAGAGCTTATAGAGGAAACGATAGTCGGCCAGCGTCTCCGGCGCCTGGCCGCCCGGTTGCCAGTTTGTGCGCTTGCCATCCGGCTCCCAGGGCTTCGACCCGTTCGGGAGACGACCGACGAGCCGGACGGGCTTCTCGCCTTCCGGCACATCGCCCGTGTGCTCATAGATGAAATCGCCGAGATGCAGGACGAATTCAATCCGGTCCTCCGGTTTCGCCGCCGCGTCGTCGTTCACCAGACGGCGATAGGCACCGTAATAGCCCTGCTCGTAATTCTGACAGCAGAGAAAAGCAAAGCGCACGGGCCGCTTCGCACCGCGTTTGGGCGCCGTGCGCGTCCGGCCGGAGAAGGGTGCCTGATCGCTGCCGGCAAAGAAGCGATAGTAGTAATGCGTGTCGGGACGAAGCCCGTTTACCAGCAGCCGCACCGTATGATCGGCCTGGGGCAGGGCGCGCACGGAACGCTCCACCACGAGCCGCGTGAACGCCTCGTCCTCGGCGACCTGGACAAAGACGTCGATCGCCTCATTCGTCGAACCGTCGATGGGCTCGACGCGCGTCCAGAGCATGACGGCGGAGGGTTGCGGATCGCCGGAGGCGAGCCCTTGCGGAAAATGATAGAGGCCGGGCGAGGCCTCGGCGCGGGAAAGCCGAGACGCAAAGGGAAGCGGAGACGCACCGACCGCGAAGCACCCCGCCGTCGCGGCGAAGAGCTTCATGAATTCACGACGATCGAATCCAGCCATCATGCCCCCAAGGCCCGGTCCGCCGCCTTTATAGGCGGTTTGGGCCTGCGGGCAAACGGGGGCCTACTTGCCGCGTGCCGTCTTCTTCGGCTTCGAGGCCGCATCGCTGCCCCGCGCGGGGCGGCGCTTGAAGTGTTCGGCGAGGTAATGGCCGGTATAGCTGCGCGGTTCCTTCGCGACATCCTCAGGCGTCCCCGCCGCCACGATCTCGCCGCCGGAATCGCCGCCCTCGGGACCGAGGTCGATGATCCAGTCCGCCGTCTTGATGACTTCGAGATTGTGCTCGATCACCACCACAGAGTTGCCCTGTTCGACCAACTCGTGCAGCACTTCGAGGAGCTTTGCGACGTCATGAAAATGCAGACCTGTCGTCGGCTCGTCGAGAATGTAGATCGTGCGGCCGGTCGATCGCTTCGACAGTTCCTTGGACAGTTTGACGCGCTGAGCTTCACCGCCCGAGAGCGTCGTCGCCTGCTGTCCGACCTTGATGTAGCCGAGACCGACACGCTGCAAGACCTCCATCTTGTCGCGCACCGCCGGAACCGCCTTGAAGAATTCGGCGGCCTCGTCGACGGTCATTTCAAGAATGTCGGCAATCGACTTGCCCTTGAACTTCACCTCGAGCGTCTCGCGATTGTAGCGGTGCCCGTGGCACGTATCGCATTCGACATAAACGTCGGGCAGGAAGTGCATCTCGATCTTGATGACGCCGTCGCCCTGGCAGACTTCGCAGCGCCCGCCCTTGACGTTGAAGGAGAAACGGCCGGCCTTGTAGCCGCGCGCGCGCGCCTCCGGCAGTTCCGCGAACCAGTCGCGGATGAAGGTGAAGGCGCCCGTATAGGTCGCGGGATTGGAACGCGGTGTGCGACCGATGGGCGACTGGTCGATGTCGATGATCTTGTCGAGATGTTCGAGGCCGAAAATCTCATCGAAATCGCCGGGATGATCGCGCGTGTCGTTGAGACGCCGCGCGACCGCCTTGTAGATCGTCTCGATCAGCAGCGTCGACTTGCCGCCGCCGGAAACACCCGTGACGCAGGTGAAGGTGCCGAGCGGAATTTCCGCCGTGACGTTCTTGAGATTGTTCGACTTCGCGCCTGTGACCTTGAGCCACTTGCCGTTGCCCTTGCGCCGCGTCGCCGGCACGTCGATCTGCCGAAAGCCCGTGAGATACTGACCGGTGAGGCTCTTCGGGTTCGCCATGATCTCTTCGGGCGTGCCTTCGGCGACGACCTCGCCACCGTGAATGCCGGCGCCCGGACCGATATCGACGACATAATCCGCGAGCCGGATCGCATCCTCGTCATGCTCGACGACGATCACCGTATTGCCGAGATCGCGCAGCCGCTTCAGCGTTTCGAGCAGGCGATCATTGTCACGCTGATGGAGGCCGATGGATGGCTCGTCGAGAACGTAGAGAACGCCGGTGAGGCCGGAGCCGATCTGCGAGGCGAGCCGGATGCGCTGGCTTTCGCCGCCTGATAGCGTGCCCGAGTTGCGCGCGAGCGTCAGATATTCGAGACCGACATTGTTGAGAAAGTGCAGGCGCTCGCGGATTTCCTTGAGCACACGGCCCGCGATCTCGTTCTGCTTGGCGGTCAGATGCTGCGAGAGTTCCGAGAACCAGCGGTCGGCGTCGCGGATCGACATCTCCGAAACCTGGCCGACATGCAGCTTGTTGATCTTGACGGCGAGCGCCTCGGGCTTCAGACGATAACCGCCGCAATCGTCGCATTTCGTGATGCCCTGGAAGCGCTCGATCTCCTCGCGCGACCACGAAGAGTCCGTCTCGCGCCAGCGGCGTTCGAGATTGGGAATGACGCCCTCGAAGGGCTTCGTCGTTTTGTAGGAGCGAAGCCCGTCGTCATAGGCGAAGGTCACCGGATCGTCGCCCGTGCCATAGAGAACGACCTGCTGCGCTTTCTTCGGCAGTTGCGACCATGGCACGGTCACCGAGAACTTGTAGGCCTTGGCGAGACTGTCCAGCGTTTGCGTGTAATAAGGCGACGTCGATTTCGACCAGGGCGCGATGGCGCCTTGCCGGAGCGAGAGGCCATGATCCGGCACCACAAGGTCCGGGTCCATGTAATGCTGCGTGCCGAGCCCGTCGCAAGCCGGGCAGGCGCCGAAAGGATTGTTGAATGAAAAGAGCCTGGGCTCGATCTCGTCGATGGTGAAGCCGGAAACGGGGCAGGCGAAGCGCGAGGAGAAGATGATGCGCTCCGGCTCCGCGCCCTTCTTGGCGTCGGCGAATTCGACGACTGCGATCCCGTCGGCCAGACCGAGCGCGATTTCGAAACTGTCGGCAAGGCGATTGCCGAGATCCTCGCGCACGACGAGGCGGTCGACGACCACGTCAATGTCGTGCTTCAGCTTCTTGTTGAGCGCCGGCACCGCATCGATCTCGTGAAAGGTGCCATCGACCTTGACGCGCTGGAAACCCTTGCGCTGGAGGTCGCCGAATTCCTTTCGGTACTCGCCCTTGCGGCCGCGCACCATCGGCGCGAGCAGATAGAGCCGCGTGCCCTCCGGCAGCGCCATGACGCGGTCGACCATCTGGCTGACCGTCTGGCTTTCGATGGGAAGCCCGGTCGCCGGCGAATAGGGAACGCCGATGCGCGCCCAGAGAAGGCGCATGTAGTCGTAGATTTCGGTGACGGTGCCGACCGTCGAGCGCGGATTGCGCGACGTCGTCTTCTGCTCGATCGAAATGGCGGGCGAGAGGCCGTCGATCTGGTCGACATCCGGCTTCTGCATCATCTCGAGGAACTGGCGTGCATAGGCCGAAAGGCTTTCGACATAACGCCGCTGCCCTTCGGCATAGATCGTGTCGAAGGCGAGCGACGATTTGCCGGACCCCGAGAGCCCCGTGATGACAATCAGCTTGTCGCGCGGCAGCTCGATCGAGATGTTCTTGAGGTTGTGCTCCCGCGCGCCGCGCACGGCGAGCACCTTCGACGAAGCGGGAGAGCTAGACACCGGGGACGCCGGACGCGATGCGTCAGCCATGGACCGTTTACTCGTTGACTTGCGAGGGGAGGGCATTCGCTTTGCAATGTAAGTTATCGGGCGCGGCAAACAAGCAGCACACCCCGGGCGATGGATGCATTCGCACCGTTCGACCGCCGCAAGAGCGGCGAATCTGCGGCTGCCCTGGCATTATGCAGCGAAACCCTATGAAACGCCAGAACAAAAAGAGAACTTAAATACGGGTCATCGCCGGGCGTTTGAGGCCGATAGCAAAACGGGAAGCCGCAGAAGTCGTTCGGCGCGGATGAACCAGATCTGTTAGCCGTCCCGCTGCGATCCATATCGCGGTGGCGGCGAGCGCCCCGGCCACGCCATCCATTGCATAATGAAAAGCAAGAAGGAAGGAACCGAGAAAGATCATCAGCGCGAAGATGGAATAGGCAAGGCCGGCGAGAAGCCCGAGCCGCCAGCCATGGATTGCGAGGACGGCGGCCATCGTCACATGAAGGCTCGGCATCGCCGAAATGCCGCTGCCGCCCATATCGCTGCGCGCGACATAGAGTTTCCAGAGGACATCCTGAACCTGCAGGGCCGTGAGGTCGTACCCGGCATTCTGGAGATTTCTCAGATGTGCCAACAAACCGTCGAAAGGTGTCGAGGCATTCAAAAGGTGCGGGAGGAAAGCGGGACCGGCGGACGGAAAAAGGATGGCCGCGAAAGAGCCGACCAGGCCCCAGCAGGCGGTGACCGTCAGCAGAAATTGCAGCCGGAGGTGGGGATCGCGGAAAGAGAACATGCGCCAGACGAAAGTGGCGCAGAGAAGCGGAAACCAGAGGTAATAGGTATCGTTCAAGAGCATGACGGTCCAGGGATGCCTGAACAGTGTCTCGAAATACGTCCAGAAGGGCTTTCCTCCGTTCAAAGTTTCAGTCAGACGGATGATCGGTGTGTCATAGGAGAATGGCTGCAGATGCCCGATCAGGACCTTGACGGAGAGAAAGGTCCCGAGCACGAAAGGCGTACTCGCCAGAACAGGAAGCACCCGGACGATCCGCTCCGGTCGTAGAAGATCGCTGGCTCTTACCTCCGCGGCCAACCGACTGAGGTCGAAGCGCCGATACTTCACGAGATGGACGGCAAACTGGATGGCGAACCAGAGCGTAAGCGTCGCGGCAATCGGCGCGAAGATCGCGAGCGCCAGGTCGCCGATATTTCGGGCGAGCAACGACGCCGCGTCGGGTGTGCTGAGCGTCAGCAGCGCCCAGGCGGCCAACAGATAGAAAAGGCAATAAGCGAGGAAATGCCGATGCTCGATCAGCGAGACGCGCAGGAGCGGGAACCAACCCATATGGGTTGCGGGCTGGCACTCATCGTTCCATGTACTTCCGTCCACGCGCAAACTCCCGGGCTGAGAAGAAGAATTGCCGTTTTCCTTTAGAATTTGGTTAATACCTGACATTGCATTTGATGTGGATGTCGATTAGAACAATACAAGAACATGCAGCCGACCCGTTCCGATTTCAGTGATATGTTCTTTTCCTGTGGATATTCCGGGCGGCGGTCTGCGAATCCGGGCCGGTGCCTGTATGGTGACCCCTGAATCGTCAATTGAGTGACTGGCTTGGACGCCTAGAGGCGTCCCTGCGGAGCATCGGAGCAAAAACATGGCAGGCAGCGTCAACAAGGTCATCCTGGTCGGCAATCTGGGGGCCGATCCCGAAATTCGCAGGACGCAGGACGGCAGGCCGATCGCCAATCTCCGGATCGCGACGTCGGAAAGCTGGCGCGACAAGAACACGGGCGAGCGCCGCGAAAAGACGGAGTGGCATCGCGTCGTGATCTTCAACGAAGGCCTCTGTAAGATCGCCGAGCAATACCTGAAGAAGGGCTCGAAGGTTTACATCGAGGGCGCGTTGCAGACCCGCAAATGGACCGATCAGTCCGGCCAGGAAAAATATTCGACGGAAATCGTGCTGCAGGGCTTCAATTCGTCGCTCACCATGCTGGACGGCAAGGCCGGCGGCGGTGGAGGCGGTTCCTCCTCGGGCGGCGGCTACGACGACGACGATTTCGGCGGCGGCAAGAGTTCCGGCGGCGCGAAGGGCAGCTTCGCCCAGGACCTCGACGACGAAATTCCGTTCTGATGACGCGGGAGCCCCATGCTCCAGATCCTCGACGCGATCACCGATCCCGGGCATGAGGCAAAGCCGAACGAGGATGCGTTCGGACATGGGCTCGCCCATGCATGGGTGATCGACGGCGCGACCGGCGTTGCCGATGATGAGCTTCTCGACGCGCCGAGCGACGCCCATTGGCTGGCCCGGGAGGCGAGCGCCTATTTCGCCGATCATGCGGAGCGGCACGGGGCCGATCTCGCCGGGCTGACGCGGAGCGCCATCGAGGAGCTGGTCCGGCGCTTCGAGACGGGCAGGCGGCGCGAGCCGAAGGGCCGCTACGAATTGCCGTCGGCCGCCATGACGCTGGTTCACAGCGACGGTGCGCATCTCCGCTGCGCCAATTTCTCCGATTGCCGGCTGGTGCTGCTGGCCGACGACGGTGAAACGACGATCCTTGGCGATCACCACCTTGATCGCGAAGCTTCCGCCCGCCGTCGTACGGCGGAGCTGGTCTCGGGTATCGCACCCGGCGCCGATATGCGTTCATCGCCCGACGTGATGCGATATTTGCGCGCCGCCCGCAATCGTCAGAACACGGAGGACGGGTACTGGATTCTCGGTCTCGATCCCCGCGCGACCGCCTTCATGCGGAACTGGGAGTTACCGCTGACCAAACCTGTCACGGGCCTGCTGATGACCGACGGTTTCGCCTCGCTGGCCTATGACTATGAGCGCCTGACGCCGGCCGAACTCGCTCGTCGTGCCGGCGACGAAGGTCTGGCATCTCTCGTTTCCGAGATCAGAAAAATCGAGCGGGAAGAAGACCCCGACCTGCGCCTTTACCCTCGATTCAAGCGTTCCGACGACGCAACGGCGGTGCTTTTCAGGGCCATCCCCGAAAGCCGCTGACGTATCCCAAAAATGTTCGTGTTTTTTCAATAAATACAATAACTTATAGGGCCGCGTCCGGCGCC
This sequence comes from Parvibaculum sp., assembly GCF_035511255.1. GTDB lineage: Bacteria > Pseudomonadota > Alphaproteobacteria > Parvibaculales > Parvibaculaceae > Parvibaculum. Next base: position 13,187 of record NZ_DATKFR010000105.1, on the reverse strand, counting down.
TTTCGGGTTGCCGCAAAAGCCGGGACCTGCTAGTCTCCGCGACAGTCAAATCAAGGGATTCGGACGTCGTTTTCCGGGCTCCTTTTCGGTCCTTCGGGCGCCGCGCGATCGGAGATCGCTGGCGCCCTCTAACGTTAGAAAAGCATTTGTCCGACACTTCAGACAGCGACATTCCGGGCGACGAGCCGACCCCGGGCGACGGGGGCGGTTTGGGCTCGGACGGCACATCGGGCGGCGGTTCCGCGACGCCGCCGGAGAGGGACGTCTCTCCGATCACCATCGAAGACGAGATGCGCCGCTCCTATCTGGATTACGCGATGAGCGTGATCATGAGCCGCGCGCTGCCCGATGCGCGCGACGGCCTGAAGCCCGTGCATCGCCGCATTCTCTTCTCGATGAGCGAGAACGGCTACGACTGGAACAAGCCCTACCGCAAATCGGCCCGCGTCGTCGGCGACGTCATCGGTAAGTATCACCCGCATGGCGACCAGTCGATTTACGACGCCCTCGTGCGCCTCGCGCAGCCCTTCTCGATGCGGCTGCCGTTGCTCGACGGGCAGGGCAATTTCGGCTCGATCGACGGCGACCCGGCCGCCGCGATGCGTTACACCGAAGTCCGTATGGCGAAAGTGGCCCAGGCCCTCGTCAACGATCTCGACAAGGAAACGGTCGACTTCCAGGACAATTACGACGGCTCGGAAAAGGAGCCGGTGGTCCTGCCCGCCGAGTTTCCGAACCTGCTCGTCAACGGCGCCAACGGGATCGCCGTCGGCATGGCGACCAACGTGCCGCCGCACAATCTCGGCGAAGTCATCGACGCCTGTATCGCCCTGATCGACAATCCGGCGGTCACCATCGAGGATCTGATCGAGCACGTCCCGGCGCCCGATTTTCCGACCGGCGGCATCCTGCTCGGCCGCGCAGGTTCGCGCTCGACCTATCTCACCGGCCGGGGTTCGCTGACGCTGCGTGGCAGGGTCGAAATCGAGGAAATGAAGCGCGATCGCCTCGCCCTTATCGTCACCGAAATTCCCTATCAGGTGAACAAGACGACGATGATCGAGCGCATCGCCGAGCTTGTGCGCGACAAGAAAATCGAAGGCATCGGCGACCTTCGCGACGAGTCCGACCGCGACGGCATGCGCGTCGTCATCGAGTTGAAACGCGATGCCGTGCCGGACGTGGTGCTGAATCAGCTCTACAAGTTCTCGCCGCTGCAAACGACCTTCGGCTCCAACATGATGGCGATCCATCGCGGTCGCCCGGAGCTGATGAACCTGAAGCAGTTCATCGAAGCCTTCACGCATTTCCGCGAGGAAGTCGTGACGCGGCGGGTCAAGTTCGAACTCGGCAAGGCGCGCGACCGCGCGCATGTCTTGGTCGGCCTCGCCATAGCCGTCGCCAATATCGACGAAGTGATCCACCTCATCCGCACCGCGCCCGATCCGGGAACGGCGAAAGAGCGTTTGATGGCGCGCGACTGGCCGGCGGGCGACATCGCGCCGCTGGTCGAGCTGATCGCCGATCCGCGCCACAAGCTCTCGCCGGACGGTACCTACAAGCTCTCCGAGGCGCAGGCCAAGGCGATCCTCGATCTGCGCCTGCAGCGCCTGACCGCGCTCGGACGCGACGAAATCGCCGACGAGTTGACGGCGCTCGGCGAAAAGATCGCCGATTATCTCGACATTCTGCGCTCGCGCGTGCGTGTGCTCGCGATCATTCGCGACGAGCTCACCGCCATCAAGGCCGAGTTCGCGACGCCGCGCCGCACTGAAATCGCCGAAGCCGAGGGTGAGTTCGAGGACGAAGATCTCATTCAGCGCGAGGACATGGTCGTCACGGTAAGCCATCAGGGCTACATCAAGCGCGTGCCGCTCTCGGCCTACCGCGCGCAACGCCGCGGCGGCCGCGGCCGGGCCGGCATGGCGACCAAGGACGAGGATTTCGTCAACCGCCTCTTCGTCGCGAACACGCATACGCCGGTGCTCTTTTTCTCGTCGACCGGCATGGTCTACAAGCTGAAGGTCTGGCGTCTGCCGCAATCGACGCCGCAGGCGCGCGGCAAGGCGATGATCAACCTCCTGCCGCTGAAGCAGGGCGAGACGATCACCACCATTATGCCTCTGCCCGAGGACGAGAAGACCTGGGCGAACCTCCACGTGATGTTCGCGACGCGAAACGGCAACGTCCGTCGCAACGAGCTTTCCGATTTCATCCAGATCAACCGCAACGGCAAGATCGCGATGAAGTTCGAAGGCGAGGACGAAGGCGACTCGATCGTGGGCGTGCAGATTTGCACCGAGGACGACGACGTATTGCTGACCGTCGCGAACGGCCGCTGTATCCGTTTTCCCGTCACCGACGTGCGCGTCTTCTCTGGCCGCAACTCGACCGGCGTGCGCGGCATCCGCCTCGACGGCGACGACAAGCTGATCGCCATGAGTATCCTGCGCCATGTCGATGTGACGCCGGCGGAGGCTCGCGCTTATCTCAAGCAGGCAAGCGCCATGCGCCGCGCCGTGTCCGGCGAGGGCGAGGAACCGGAAGCCGAGATCGTGGAGGCCGATGAGGGCGAAGAGGAGGTGTCGGAGGATCTGACGCTTTCGACCGAACGCTACACCGAACTCGGCGCACGCGAGCAATTCGTGCTGACGGTGAGCGAGAAGGGCTTCGGCAAGCGCAGTTCCTCCTACGACTACCGGACCTCGGGCCGCGGCGGCAAGGGCATCATTGCGATGACCGTGACGCCGAGGAACGGCAAGCTCGTCGCCTCCTTCCCGGTCGAAGAGCAGGACCAGATCATGCTCGTCACCGATCTTGGTCAGCTCATTCGCTGCCCGGTCGACGATGTGCGCGTCGCGGGCCGCGCGACGCAGGGCGTCACCATCTTCCGCACCACGGCGGACGAGCGCGTGGTCTCCGTCGAACGCGTCGACGAAGCGGGTGAAAACGGTTCGGACGGCGAATAGGAAGCGAGCGATGGCAAAGCGGCCGGCGACACAACGGACAGGTCTTTATCCGGGCACCTTCGACCCGATGACCAATGGCCACCTTGATATCATCCGCCGCGCCTTGACGCTGGTCGATCATCTCGTGGTGGCGATCGGCATCAACGCGACCAAGACGCCGATGCTGACATTCGAGGAGCGCGCCGCGCTCATCGAGGCGGAAGCCGGGCCGATCGCGCGAAAGCTCGGCGCGAGGATCAGCACGGCTTCGTTCTCGGGCCTCGTCGTCGATGCCGCGGACGCACATGGCGCCAATGTCATCATTCGCGGATTGCGCGGCGCGGTGGACTACGAATATGAAGTCCAGATGGTCGGGATGAACCGCCTGATGAATCCGAAAGTCGAGACGGTGTTTCTGACCGCCTCGCCCGAGACGCAGTTCATCTCCTCGACACTGGTGCGCCAGATCGCGGGCATGGGCGGTGATTTTTCGGCTTTCGTCCCGAAGCGCGTCGAGAAGAAAGTACTGGCGCGCCTGGCCAAACCCGGTCGAAAGTAGGCCGCTACGTAAAAGGCAGGCGTCGATTTGCAGACGGCGCATGCAAACCGAAACCATCAGGGAGAGATCGATGCGTCGTCTGACACGTCTGGCGTTCGCCTTCGTCGCGCTTATCTTCGCGACCCAAACCGTTTTCGCGGCCGATGCCGCCGCGCCGGCGCCGAAACTCGATCCGGAGAACACGATCTATCTCGACCTCAAGGATGGGCGGGTGGTCATCCAGCTTCTTCCGAACGTGGCCCCGAAGACCGTCGAGCGCATCAAAACGCTGACGCGACAGGGCTTCTACAACGGGCTGACATTCCACCGCGTCATCGACGGCTTCATGGCCCAGACCGGTGACCCGACGGGCACCGGCATGGGCGGCTCGAAGCTCCCCGACGTACCTGCCGAATTCAGCCAGTCGGAATCCTTCACGCGCGGCGCGCTCGGCATGGCGCGCTCGCAGGACCCCGACAGCGGCAATAGCCAGTTTTTCATCTGCTTCGACGATTCGACCTTCCTCGACGGCCAGTACACGCTGTTCGGGCGTGTCGTCGAAGGCATGGACAATGTCGACTACATCAAGCGCGGCGAGCCGCCGAGCAATCCGGACAAGATCATCCGGATGCAGGTCGCCGCAGACGTCAAAAAGAATTGAGGCTGAAAGCATGAGCACCGATCTCGAAAACACTCTCTATCTCGATCTGAAGGACGGCCGCGTCGTCATCGAACTGCGGCCGGACCTCGCACCAAAGCACGTCGCCCGCATCAAGGAACTGACGCGCGAAGGCTTCTACAACGGTGTCGTCTTTCACCGCGTGATCGACGGTTTCATGGCCCAGGGCGGCGATCCGACCGGAACCGGCTCGGGCGGTTCGGGCAAGAAGCTTCCGGCGGAATTTTCGTCGGAGCCGCATGTGCGCGGCGTCTGCTCGATGGCGCGCGCGCAGGACCCGAACAGCGGCGACAGCCAGTTCTTTATCGTCTTCGACGATGCCCGCTTCCTCGACAAGCAATACACGGTCTGGGGCAAGGTCACGTCGGGCATGGAATTCGTCGACAAGATCAAGCGCGGCGAGCCCGTTCGCGATCCCGACCGCATCGTGAAGATGCAGGTGGCGGCCGACGCGGCCTGACGCCTCGTCCAGCCTGTCTCGTCGCGAGACCGAACCCCTCCCCATCAAGGGGAGGGGCTTTGTTTTGGCCGGTGAAAAATGCGTGTCGACGAATTCGACTTCGAGCTTCCAGAGGAACTGATCGCGCTCAGGCCAGCAAGGCCGCGCGACAGCGCCCGTATGCTCGTCATCGGTCCCGCGCCGGGCCACCTTGCGGACGAGGGGGTACGCGATCTTCCGGGCCATCTGCGGGAAGGCGATGTACTCGTCTTCAACGACACACGCGTCATCCCGGCGCGCCTCTTCGGCACCCGCCGTCGCGGCGAGGCGGAAGCGAAGATCGAGGCGCTGCTCCACAAGCGCGAGGACGCCGCCCGTTGGCTCGCCTTTGTGCGTCCGGCCAAGCGCCTGAAGGAAGGCGAGCGCGTCGATTTCGCCGAAGGGCTCTCGGCCGAAGTCGAAAGGCGCGGCGAGGGCGGGGAGGCGCTGTTTCATTTCTCGGCCTCGGGTCCCGACCTCGACGCCGCCATCCTCCGCGCCGGCGAAATGCCGCTGCCGCCCTATATCGAACGCAAGCGCGGTACCGACGAGGCGGACCTCACCGACTACCAGACGCTTTATGCCCGCGAGCCCGGCGCGGTCGCCGCGCCGACGGCGGGCCTTCATTTCACGCCGGAGCTCCTCGCGGCGGTCGAGGCGCGCGGCGTCGCGACCGTGCAACTGACGCTCCATGTGGGCGCCGGCACGTTTCTGCCCGTTGCAGCCGAGACGACGGAATCTCATAAGATGCATGCCGAATGGGGCGAGATTGCCATGGCGGAAGCCGAAGCGATCAATACGGCCCGCGCAAAAGGAGGCCGCATCGTCGCTGTCGGTACGACCTCGCTCCGCCTGCTCGAAACTTCGGCGACCCCCGACGGACAGATAACGCCCTTCAGGGGCGAGACGGATATCTTCATTACGCCAGGCTACCGCTTCCGTGCCGTGGACATGCTGATGACGAATTTTCACCTGCCGCGCTCGACACTCTTCATGCTGGTCTCGGCCCTTCGCGGCCTCGACGAGATGAAGCGCGCCTATGCGCATGCGGTGGCGGAACGCTATCGCTTCTATTCCTATGGCGACGCCTGTCTCATCTATCGCGGGGATGCCGCATGAGCCTCTTCCGTCACGAGTTGAAGGCAACGGACGGCGCGGCCCGTACGGGCGTGATCCATACGCCGCGCGGTGAGATTCGCACGCCCGCCTTCATGCCGGTCGGGACGGCCGCGACCGTGAAGGCGCTCTACATGGATCAGGTGCGCGAGGCCGGGGCCGACATCATCCTCGGCAACACCTATCACCTGATGCTCCGTCCCGGTGCCGAAGAGGTCCATGCACTCGGTGGGCTGCACAAATTCGCGAACTGGCCCCATCCAATCCTGACCGACAGCGGCGGCTTCCAGGTCATGTCGCTGACCAGCCTGCGCAAGATGACGGAGGAGGGCGTCACCTTTGCCTCGCATCTCGACGGCTCGCGGCATCTGCTGACGCCGGAGCGCTCGATCGAGATTCAATGCCTGCTCGGTTCCGACATCCAGATGCAGCTCGACGAATGTACGCCGTTCCCGGCAACGGAGGAGCAAGCGCGCGTCTCGATGGAGCTTTCGCTCCGCTGGGCCAAACGATCCAAGGCCGCATTCGAGGCGCAGCCGCACCGCAAGGAAGGCCAGGCGCTTTTCGGCATCGTGCAGGGCAGCACCTATGACGATCTCCGCGTCCGCTCGGCGCAGGGTCTGATCGGCATCGGTTTCGACGGCTACGCAATCGGCGGCCTCGCGGTCGGCGAGGGACAGCCCGAAATGCTTCGCGTCCTCGACGTCACCGTGCCGCTGCTGCCGAAGGACCGCCCGCGCTATCTGATGGGCGTGGGCACGCCGGATGATCTCGTCGAGGCGGTGCGCCGCGGCGTGGATATGTTCGATTGCGTCATGCCGACCCGCAACGGTCGTCATGGCCTCGCCTTCACGCGGCGCGGCCGCGTCAACCTCCGCAATGCGCGTCATGCAAAGGATCCGCGACCGCTGGATGAGGCAAGCACATGCCCCGCCGCTCGCGACTACAGCCGCGCCTATCTGCACCACCTCATCAAATCGGGCGAGATGCTGGGCTCCATGCTGGTGAGCTGGATCAATATCGCCTATTACCAGGAATTGATGGCGGGGCTGCGCGCCGCCATTGCGGCCGGGGAACTCGAGGCCTTTACCGCCCGTTTCAAGGTCGAACAGGCGGCTGGCGACATCGCGCCGTTTTCGACCGATTTGTGAGATAATTTGCCGGATGCCGCGCGGCGGTTGACCCGGAGGGGCGGCGCCGTTAGGTTCCCGCCACCTCCGCCGGACGCACCAGCCTCCGGCAATTCGGGAGCCCGTAGCTCAGCTGGTAGAGCACTCGACTTTTAATCGAGTTGTCCTGGGTTCGAGCCCCAGCGGGCTCACCATTTTCCGATCCTTTGCGCCCTCCACCCGATCACACCGGCAAGCGCCGCGTAAGTGAAGGGCCCTACCGGAAAGCGCAGGCTGGGAAAAAAGAGCGGGAGCAGAAAGGCAAAGCCGAGCGCCGCCAGTTCCATCTTCGTCAGGGCGAGCCGACCGTCGTCTTTCAGCAGAAACAGAATTGCCATCACGGCGATCGGCAGATCGTAAACGCAGCTATAGGGCGAGAGTACAAGTGTCGCCGTCGCGAGCGCCGCCGCCTTGAGCTCATACGGCGTCCTGCCACGCCAGATCGCCAGAGTGGCGAGCGCCGCCACGACCCCGACAATTCCATGGAGCATCCATGCGACGGGCGCGCCGAAGCCGAGCGATCGTCCAAGACCGTAAAAGCTCTGCACCTTGAACCAGGGCAACGCGCCGACATTCAACAGCTTGTCGTTCGCGGTGGTGACGGCCGCGATGAAGGCCGCATAGACGTCGACTCCGAAACAGAGTCCCGCGGCCAGAAAAAGCAGAACGACCGTCGCCGCGGCGCTCGCAAAGGCTCGCCAATTCCCAGAGACAATCAGGACGAAGGGAATGAGGACGCCGAATTGCGGCTTGAAGACGAGCGCTCCGAAAAGAACGCCGGCGAGCAACGGGCGCCGCTCGAGGAGCGCAAGACCGCCGCCGATCAGTGCGGCGCTCAGAAGCCCGTTCTGCCCGACGCAGACGCACCAGAGAACGGCGGGCGCGGCCAATGCGATCGGAAGAACGACGCGCTTCGGCAAGATCGCGCAGGCAGCGAGCAGATAGGCCGCCAGCGTCGTTCCAACCCAGATGACTGCGGCGTCGAAATAGGAAAACCAGCCAAGCGGGGCGACGAAGAAGAAGAAAACCGGCGGATAGAAAATCGGATAATGCGCCGCCGCGAAGGAGCGCCCGGACGCGGCTTCGACGATCGCGCGGAGCGCCCCCCAGTCATAGGCCAAAGCCGCCTTGCCCTCGACCGCGAGACGGCCCGCCGCCCAGAAGGCACTGAAGTCGAGCGGTGCTGGTGCGCCATTGAGATCGACGAGCCACAGGCCTTGCCGCGCGGCCTGCAGAAGCAGCCACGCGTCGCAGGCGATCAAACCAAAGCTAAGGACGACGAACAGCGTCCAGCGGTCCGGCTGGAAGCCGGCACCTCCGCGCATGCTGTCCGGCTCCTGCGACATGCCTTGCTCCCCGTGGTCGTCCGCTCCGACGCTAGGCGCTCCATGGTTAGCAAGTCATGAAAATGTTTGTGCTGTCCGCCGGCTGGAATCGTCTATAATGCCCCTCATTAATTCAGGGGGAGAACATGCCGGACAGTCCGAAAATCCTGTTGATCGTCATCGCCATTTTCGAAGCCGCCGTCGGGCTGCTTCTGGTCTCGGCGCCGGGCCGCTTCATAGCGAAAGCCCTTCCGGGCGTCGTGCCGGGCATCGACGGCATCACATCGTCGCGCCTCGCCGGCACGGCCCTGATCTCGCTCGCGGCGTTGGCCTGGCTCGGCCGCAACGCGACGGATCCGGCGGCACTTCAGCCTATCCTCGGCGCGCTGCTGATCTACAACGTGCTCGCCGTCGTCAATCTCTTCTATCAGGGCGCGAAGATTTCCTCCGGCGCCTTCGGGCCGGGCATCGTCCATCTGATCCTGACGGTGGCGCTGTTCTATTACTGGCGGCAGGCCGTCTGAAACTCAGGCCTTGTCGGCCACGTCTACAAACCGGACCTGAGCCGGATCGTAGACCGACAGCACACCGCTGCCGATACCGTAGAACCAGCCATGGAGCCGGAGGCGGCCATCCGCCTCCCGCTCGCGGATGAACGGAAAGGTGCGCAGCATTTCGAGCGAGCGGAGCACCGCCCGCTGTTCCATCTGGCGCAGCATGGCATCCTTGTCGAGATGCGCATGCGTCTTGCGCAGATCGTCGGCGACGTCCTGTACGAGCGACATCCAGCCAGCGACGAAATCGCCCTTGGGCGGGTTGCCGAGGCCGCTCTGATAAAGCGCCTCGATGCCGCCGCAGCGCGCATGTCCCATCACGATCACGTCGGCGATGTCGAGACCGGTGACGCCAAATTCGATCGCAGCGCTGGTGCCGTGATAATGAGTGTCCGGCTCGTAGGGCGGCACGAGATTGGCAACGTTGCGAACGACGAAGAGTTCGCCCGGATCGGCCGAGAAGACCATCGCCGGATCGGCGCGGCTGTCGCAGCAGGCGATGATGAGTGCCTTGGGCTTCTGGGTCTTTGCCGCAAGGGCCCGGTATCGCTCCTCGTTCTGCCGATAGGTTCCCGTTCGAAAGGCGCGATAGCCTTCGATCAGACTTTCGATAGCGGTCATTGTTCACTCGATTGCGTCTAGGCCTGAACGGCGACCCCAGGGGCCGCGCGGGTCTTCAGGCGCGAGGGATAGAACCAGCGGGACAACACGCGAACGGGACCCACCGCATAGTTAAGCGGATCGAAAGGTACCCAGTCTTCCCGCTTTTCCGCAAGCCTGTCCGCAATGGCGATGAGGACCAGCGGGTTCACGCCCATGCCGCAATGCGAGCAAACGATCTCGATGTTCTCGCGGGGCGCGTCCTTGGCTTTCAGGTAGCGCTCGGGAATTTTCGTGGTCGCCGGATGCGCAACCCCGTCATAGACGCTGTAGATCGACACGAGCGGGACACCCGGCGGCGGTTCGGAGATGTTGAACTTGCCGTTCTTCACCTCTCGAAGATGGTCGTCGACGCTGCGCCCGGTGTAAAAGCGCATCACACGGGCCACGAGCGCGTTGACCTCGCGGTCCGTCTCTCCGAAATGCGCCGGGCTACCGAGCGTGATGACCCTGTCCACATCCTTGGGGAAGCGCCGTGCAAGCTCGCGCGCAAAAACACCGCCGAGACTCTGGCCGATGAGCGCCACGGGCCGGCCATGCTGGTCGGCGATTTCGCGCAGGCGGTCGCCCAGCTTGGCTGCGATCTCCTCCATATGATCCATGTCGCGGATTCCGCGATTCGTGCCGAGACCCCAGGATTGGGCGACGTAACCTGTATCGCGCAGAAACTGATTGAGCGGCTGGAGCGAGAATTCCGGCCCTGTGAAACCGGGAAGCGTCATCACCGGCGTTTTGCCGTCACCCTTACGCACGATCATGCGGAGAAGCGGTTCGCTGATGATCTTGGCGGCGAATTCGCCGCCTGCCCACAAAACGTCGCCTTGAAGGCGAAGCAGATCAAGCCCGGTGTGAAACGCCATTTTGTCCGGTATCCCGCTTGACGCGAGACTTCTCCTTCTGGTTTCCCCCAGGCCCACGACTCAGGCGTCTCAAGACCTATGAATAACTCTGCCTTAAATCCCCCAACGCAACATCCCCTAAAAAGGCCAATTTCAGCCCGGGATTGAAAACGCGCCAGACAGCAGAACGGGAGCCGCCGGCCCATTCCAGTGACGTTTTTTTGTGCAACCGCCCAACTGCTAACCATAATCAACCAAGCGAACCGAAGGGCTTGCAGGCAATCGCGCGGTCGCGGCATCATCTGAAAGAGGCCCGAAACCTGCAATGGCGCATAGCCGTCACCTCGCTCGGTCCTGGGGGAATTAATGTCTGTTGTCACTTATCTGCAAAGCCTCTCGGTCGAGAGTGCCTTGCTGCTGCTCGGTTCGGTTTTGCTGTTCGCCCTTTTGGTCGCGCTACAGGTTCGCAACACGCGCTGGGTCCACCGTATGGAAAGCCTCGAAGAATCCATGGCCGCCCGGGCTCGTGTCGAGAAGCTGCTGACAGCCGTCGAGCGGATGTCGAGTGGCCCCGGGAAAGACAGGGCGGCCTCGAATCGGCCCATCGCCAAATCCAGCGCGAGAAAAGTGCCGGCTATCCGCACGCCCAAAGCCTCCTACAGACGGGCCCGCTGATTTCGCCTGCCGGCGTCTTTACGCCGGCACGCCTGTCGCGTCCAAAAATCCGCTCTGCTTCGTTACGCAGCCGCGCCGCACGGTGAAAAACCCGCGTGACGTGTGTGCGCGGGCTTTGCTTCCCCGCGAATTGCGGTACTATTTCCGGGGATGAGGATGATCGACAAATATCGTGCGCCGTTAATTTTTGTTGCCGACCTGATGATGGCGGCGATCTCGTTGCCTATTGCCGTTTACTTGCGACTGGGCGCAGCGGGCATTCTCTACAATATCCCTACGCTGACGATGCTGGTGGTGGCCTTCGTTCTGGTCGCGGCCCTGGTTCTCTGGCGTGCCCGCCTTCACCGTATCGCCTGGCGTTACGTGTCCGTAGACGATGCGCTGCTGATCGCCACCACCGCCGTCGCGATCAATCTTTTTTTCCTCGCCATGATGTTCTTCTGGACCAGGCTCGATGGCATTCCGCGTTCCTCGGTTCTCATCAACATCCTGCTGCTGACGGCCATGATGATCGGTTCGCGCCTGCTGATGCGGGTCTGGCACGAGCGCAGGTTCACCCGCGATGAAATTTTCGGTGCGCGCGCCGCCGTTCCCGTTCTACTGATCGGTGCAACGGACGAAGCCGAAGCATTCATCCTTACCACTGCGCGGGACCGAAAGGCCTCTTTCCGTGCCGTCGGCATCATCAACACCGGAACGCGCCCCGTTGGCGGTCTCGTGCGCGGCGTGACGGTGCTCGGAAATCTGTCGGAGCTGGAAGCGATTCTCACCCGCTTTGCTCTCAACGGCACTTGGATTGAGCATATCATCATCGCCGACCCGTCGATGCGCGGGCCTACGTTGCATGACATCGTGGATATCGCGAATTCACATTCGATCAAGCTCAACCGTCTTCCGGCCATGTCCGAGCTCCACGGAGCGGGCGGAGGCATGAAGGTAAGGCCCGTCGATGTCACGGACCTGCTGAGCCGCCCGCAGGCAGAACTCGATCAACCCTCAATGCTGCGGCTGGTGGGCGGCCGCCGCATCCTCGTTACGGGTGCAGGCGGCAGCATCGGTTCCGAACTCGTCCGCCAGATCGCCGCGCTCAAACCGGCCCATCTGACACTGTTGGAATTGTCGGAATACAATCTCTACGAGATAGACCGGCAGATCGGTGAGTTGTGGCCCGGACTGTCGCGGACGGCTTTCATCGGCGATGTAAGGGATGCGGTGCGCGTCGAACATGTTTTCTCGACTGAGCGGCCGGATCTCGTCTTCCACACCGCGGCGCTGAAGCATGTGCCGCTGCTCGAAACCCATCCGTCGGAAGCCGTCCTGACGAACGTCCTGGGCACATGTCGGATGGCCGATGCCTGCATCCGTCACGACATCGAGGCCATGGTCCTGATCTCGACCGACAAGGCCGCCCACCCGGTCAGCGTCATGGGGGCGTCGAAAAGAATCGCCGAGAGCTATTGTCAGTCGCTCGACATCGAAGGCCGCAAGCCCGGCGACGAACGCAACACGAGCCGCACGCGTTTCGTGACCGTGCGTTTCGGAAATGTACTGGGATCGGCTGGCTCCGTCGTGCCGCTGTTTCAAAAGCAGCTCGAGTCGGGCGGGCCGCTCACCGTCACGCATCCGCAGATGACGCGCTATTTCATGACCATCCGCGAGGCGGTCGAGCTTGTACTGGAAGCGGCGACATTGAAGTATGCCGGCCTCGAGCGCGGACACATCGTCGTCCTCGACATGGGCGAACCTGTCAACATTCTCACGATGGCAACACAGATGATTAAGCTTGCCGGGCTGAGGCCCGACAAGGACATCAAGATCGCTTTCACCGGGCTGCGGCCTGGCGAACGCCTGACCGAGACGCTCTTCCAGACCGACGAGGAACTCGTCGGAACCGGTCATGCCGGCTTGATGGTCGGGCGCCCGCAGGTCGCGGATCACGCCTTTGTCGGCAAGCTCATCGACAAGCTGCACGAGGCGGCGGTGCGGCACGACGATGAGGCCGTGCTGGAATTGCTGAATATCGCGGTCGCCGGCTTCGCGGATCGGCATACGAAAAATGCGCCGATCGACGTGCCTTTTTCCGGCGCGACGCAATATAGTGAAATATAAATTTATTTCCCGACAAAATATGGCCTATGCCACCTTCCAGGCCACTGGCGAGGCTGCCAGATAGAAGCCCCGGGGGCGGCGACCATCTGCCTCGCCC
>NZ_DATKFR010000104.1:0-3275 GCF_035511255.1 Parvibaculum sp. | reverse complement strand
ATCGCCCGGGTGAAAATGGGTGAAGACGTAGTCGCCGTCATGAGCCGCGATCTTGCGCGCGCCGAGGCCGAGAATGCGCGCCCGCTGCGTGGCAGCGTCTGCCGATTGCAGGATGACCATGTAGCCCGCATCGCCGCCGCGCCGGCGGAGATAGCGCAGCGCCGATGCGTCCTCCTTCACCGGCTGCACAACCTCCAGGAACTCACCGCCGACCGGCATGACCGCGTTGACGAGCCCGAACACGCCGACGGCTGGATCGCGATAGGCGACCTTCAAACCAAGTACATTTCCGAGCTGATCGACAACAGGATCGAGATCATGCGCGACGAGCGCCACCTGACGTAGCCACATTTTTTCCTCCCTTTATCCTTTCGCATTTTCGGCAGGAACATGGTCGCCCCTGTTTTCTATTCAGTCCGTAGACGTATTAATTACGTCAACCCTGCTGCCGCATATTTGCCGCGCCTGGAAAACCGTTTTCTGTTGACGCTCCGACACCTATGGGCCTAGCATTTTCTCGTTGAACGGATCCAACGGAGGAGGTTTAAGAAGATGACTCCACCGACGCAAGCACGGTCCTGACAATTTGGACCATGCATTTCATCGCACACCTGACGCGTTCTTCATGCGTGACCGGTCAGCGAACCGTTTAGGCCAGAGAGCGCAACATGAACACTGACGCCCGGGTCGCTCACATTGAGTGCGCAGGCGAAAGCAATGGAACAGGCCCTGCTCTTAAGCTGGGGCGAGTGCCGGAGGCACATCCATAAGCAACCCCGCGAGGAACGCCCGACAGGATATCCGGGGCTTCCGCTGAGCGGGGTTGCGTGCATTTTAAAAATAAAACTTATCCCCGTTTTATTTCCGAAATCCCTTCCCATCTCCTCCTGACCGGCCCATTTGTCGCCTCGCGGCGGCTCCGGAAGCCGGATAAGGTCGGTCCATTGGGGACCGGAAAATGAGGGGACGAAATGTCGAACGGCCGCGTCGTGCTTTGGGGAATTCTCGCCGTCATCCTGTTGGTTGGCGTCTGGGTCTTTTCCAACATCAACACCATTCCGCGCCAGGACGAAGCGGCGAACGCCGCCTGGAGCCAGGTTCTCAACCAGTATCAGCGCCGTGCGGACCTCGTGCCCAATCTTGTCGCGACCGTGAAAGGCTACGCCGCGCATGAGGAAAAGGTGCTGACCGAAGTGACCAATGCCCGCGCCCGCGTCGGCCAGCTCACGGCTCCCGACCCGGCCGACGAAAAGGCGGTGGCGAATTATCAGGCGGCGCAGCGCGACCTCGGCGGCGCACTCTCACGACTCCTCGTCGTCGCGGAGGCTTATCCGCAGTTGAAGGCGAACGAGAATTTCCTGACCCTGCAGTCGCAGCTCGAAGGCACCGAAAACCGCATCTCCGTCGCGCGGCGCGACTATATTCAGGCCGTGCAGACCTACAACACGACGCTGCGCACCTTCCCGGGCCGCCTCGTCGCGGCGATCTTTTATCCGGACGCGAAGCCCAAGGCGAATTTCCAGGCCGAGCCCGGCGCGGAAAAAGCGCCACAGGTGCAATTCTAGGATGACAATGCGCGCCGCCCTCTTCGGCTTTCTGCTGGTCTTCGGTTTCGCCACCGGAGCGGCGGCGGCGGCCGTCACGCCGCCACCGCTGACCGGCCGCGTCGTCGACGCGGCGCATGTGCTGCCGGCAGACGAGGTGCAGAAGCTCGAGGCGGCGCTCGCCGAACATGAGGCGAAGACGAGCGAACAGGTCGTCGTCGCCACCGTGCCCTCGCTCGATGGCAATGACGTCGAAACCTATGCCAACCAGACCTTCCGCGCCTGGAAGCTCGGGCAGAAGGACAAGAACAATGGTGTCCTCTTTCTTGTCGCACCGAACGAACATGAAATGCGCATCGAGGTCGGCTACGGCCTCGAAGGCACGCTGACGGATGCCCTGTCCTCCCAGATCATCCGCGACATCGTCACGCCGCGCTTCAAGGCGGATGACCTGCCGGGCGGCATAGAGGCCGGCACAGCGGCGATCCTGAAGGTGCTGGGCGGCGGCACGCTGCCCGCGCCGAAACAGGACCAGACCGACTGGCAGGGCGCGCTGCCCTTCATCATCTTTTTCCTGATCTGGATGTTCATCGTCGCCAATGCGCGCCGCCGTGGCGGCCGCGGCCCCGGCATCTGGTGGGGCGGCGGTGGCGGCGGATTTGGAGGTGGCGGCTTTGGCGGAGGCGGTGGAGGTTTCGGCGGCGGTGGCGGAAGCTCCGGCGGCGGCGGCGCGAGCGGACGGTGGTGAGGCTCCTCTTTAACCCGCCAAGCTCCGGCCGAGTTCTGCGAACATCGCGGCGCGGCTACGGGCGCTAACTTCCAGCCATGCGACCGGCGTCGAAGCGAAAGAGTTCGACAGGATGACGTCGAAGCTCTGCTGGGAGAGCGTCTTCATCATCTCGCGCATCGTCGCCCGGTTCGGCGCGGTTACCCAATATCGCCATCCGCCATCGACCGGCACGATCGTATCCCCGATGAAGAGAAATCTCCGTCCTGCATGAGTCCAGAGATAGGAAAATGCCCCGCGCGTATGGCCGGGCGTCGGGATGATTTCGAGGTCGGGCGCGAACTGAGCGGGCCGGTACGGAAGCGGCTCCGCGACATGCACGCCCTGCTTCTTCAGAACGGCGGCTTCGATGTCCGAACAGATAATGGCCGCGCCGAACCGGTCGGCCATCGCCTGGGTATGGGAGAGCGCGTGATGACGATCTCCGAGCATTAGATGCGTGACCTTGCCCTGAGCCTTGATGTCGCGCGAAGCGGCGATGTCGGCCTTCGTCGCAAAGAGGAGATTCCCTGCCGGACGCTTGAGGAGATAGGTGAACGGCGTTTTCCCGTCCGGCCGCTCAGGCCCGATCAGGAAGAGCGATGGAAAAATCTCTTTCACTCTGGCTCCCGACATGCCGACACAAGATACCCTACCTCACCATCGCTGCCGCCGCCTTCGCCTCGTTGGGCCTCGCCCTTCGAGACGGGCCTGCGGCCCTCCTCAGGGGTGAGGAACCACTTCAGTGCCCCTCACCCTGAGGAGGCGCGATAGCGCCGTCTCGAAGGGCGAGGCCGCTGTGCCGATTGCCCCTGCCCGCCTCCGCGCCCTACAATCGGCCTCGATTCGTTCCCCCATCTTGAAGTTTGAGTTTTCATGGCCGCCCGCAAGACGTCCAAATCCGACGACACCAGCGATCTCTTTGCCGCCGCACCCAAGGCGCAGAAGTCTCCAAAACCTGTGGC
>NZ_DATKFR010000103.1:0-3614 GCF_035511255.1 Parvibaculum sp. | reverse complement strand
TGAAGGCATGACCCGAAACCTTCCGAGACGACCGGTCGTCGGCATCCCCTGCGATGTGAAATTGCTGGGGGTCCATCCCTTTCACGCCGTGGGCGAGAAATACATCGCCGCGGTCGAAGGCGGAGCCGGCACGAAACCCATCCTGTTGCCGGTCCCGCGCCTGAGCGAAGGCCACTTCGATCTCGACGCGGAGCTGGACGAGATTTTCGCGCTCTGCGACGGCATCTTCCTGACCGGCTCGCATTCCAATGTTCACCCGAGGAATTACGGCGGCACGGATCCGCGCGAGGGCGTCTTGCTCGACGAACAGCGCGACGCGCTGACGCTCGGCCTTATCCGCGCGAGCGTCGCGCGCGGCGTGCCGCTCTTCTGCGTCTGTCGCGGCTTTCAGGAGATGAACGTCGCCTATGGCGGCACGCTGCATCAGCATATCCATGAAGAGCCGGGCGAGCCGGGCTTCGCGCCGCGCCGCGACCACCGGGAAAACAAGGACGATCCGCTCGACACGCAATATGGCCCGGCGCATGAGGTGAACCTCATCGAGGGCGGCGCCTTCGAGACAATTCTCGGGACAAGGGCGATCCGCGTGAATTCGCTTCACGGACAGGGCGTGGCACGGCTTGCCGACCGCCTCGTCGCCGAGGGCCGCGCGCCCGACGGCACGGTCGAGGCGATGAGCGTGCGCGACGCCCCGGGCTTCGCGCTGGGGGTGCAATGGCATCCCGAATGGAAATACCGGGAGAACCCGGTTTCGCTGAAGCTCCTCGGAGCCTTCGGCGATGCGGTGCGCAAGGTCGCGCAGCAAAAAGCGCGACACGCGCTCGACACTCAACGGACCTGAGGTCCAAGCAGGAAAGAGAACGGTGCCCCATGGCGACGGGCAATGAGACGGTGAAGAACAAGGACGAACTGGTGAAGTGGCTGAAGGATCGCCGCGTCACCGAAGTCGAGGTGATGGTGTCGGACATGGCCGGCATCGCCCGCGGCAAGATCCTGCCGACCAAGAAATTCATTTCGGGCCTGACCGAGCGGACGCTCCGCCTGCCGGAATCGATCTTCGGCCAGACGGTGACGGGCGACTTCATCGACTCGGACGTTCTCTCCGACACCGAGCCGGACATCATTCTCGATCCCGATCCCGCCACCGTGCGCGTCGTCCCCTGGTATGACGAGCCGACCGCGCAGATCATCTGCGACGCCAATTACCGCGACGGCGGCCATGTGCCGATCGCGCCGCGCAATGTGCTGAAGAAGGTGCTGGCGCTTTACGAGGCCAAGGGCTGGCAGCCGGTCGTCGCGCCGGAGGTCGAGTTCTTTCTCGCCGCCAAGAACATCGACCCCGACTATCCGCTGGAACCGCCGGTCGGCACCAACGGCCGCAAGGAAACGGCGCGGCAATCCTATGGTATCGACGCGGTCAATGAATTCGATCCGATCTTCGAGGACATGTATGATTTCTGCGAGGCGCAGGATCTCGACATCGACACGCTGATCCATGAATCGGGCGCCGCCCAGGTCGAGATCAATTTCGATCATGGCGATCCGCTCGAAATCGCCGACCAGACGTTCCTCTTCAAGCGCACCATGCGCCAGGCGGCGATGAAGCACGGCGTCTATGCGACCTTCATGGCCAAGCCCTATGAGGGCGAGCCCGGCAGCGCGATGCATATTCATCAGTCGCTGGTCGATGTCGACACGGGCGAGAATCTCTTCTCGACCAAGCAGGGCCGGGACTCGAAGCTCTTCCTCTCCTATATCGCGGGCCTGCAGAAATATCTGCCGGCAGCGATGCCGCTCATCGCGCCCAACGTCAATTCATACCGCCGCATCGTCCGCGACCTCGCCGCCCCCATCAACACGCATTGGGGCCATGAGAACCGCACGGTGGGCTTGCGCATTCCCGAAGCCAAGCGCACCGCGCGCCGCGTCGAGAACCGCGTGCCGGGCGCCGACGCCAATCCCTATCTCGCCATCGCGGCCTCGCTCGCCTGCGGCTATATCGGCATGACCGAGGAACTCGTGCCGACCAAGGAGATGAAGGGCAACGCCTACGAGTCGAAACGCTACGGATTGCCGCGTCACCTTCTCGACGCGCTGGACAATCTGCGCTCGTCGTCGGACCTCAAGGAAATCCTCGGGCTCGATTTCGTGATGGTCTATCTCGACGTCAAATACACCGAACACGAAGCCTATCAGCAAGTGATCTCGGCCTGGGAGCGTGAGCATCTGCTGCTGAATGTGTGAGGGGCGGCACGATCTATCCCCCACTCGTCATGGCCGGGCTTGTCCCGGCCATCCACGTCTTCAAAACCCGACACGGAAGAAAGACGTGGATACGCGGGACAAGCCCGCGCATGACGGAAGAGGAGAGGGAGCGCCTCTTGGCTGCCTACCACAACCTCGTCATGGCCCGGAAGAGCCGGCTAATGACGGAACTGGAAAGACCGAGACTCGCCTCCCCCGCCTCCTTCCTGTAGACTCTCCTCATGTTCCACACGGGTTTCCATTCGAGCCGCCGGCAGAAGCGTGAGCTTCTGATCCTCTGCGCGCGCATCGGTTACAACCCGTAGGAGCGCTCCGGCGCGGAGACAAAATTCCGCGCGTTTTCCGCACTCTCAACATCCTCGGAAACACGGAGCACTCCCATGTCGGAAACCATTGCGAAATCCAATCAGACCAAACGCTGGCAGGAGATGGATGCCGCGCATCATCTTCATCCCTTCACGACGCATCACGAACTCGCCAAGACCGGCGCCCGCGTCATCACCCATGCCAAGGGCGTCTATCTCTACGACTCGGAAGGCCACAGGCTTATCGACGGCATGGCGGGGCTCTGGTGCGTGCAGGTCGGCTATGGCCGCGAGGAGCTGGCGGAAGCCGGCTACAAGGCGCTGAAGGAACTGCCTTACTACAACGCCTTTTTCCAGACGACGACGCCCTACACCGCCGAGCTCTCGCAGCGTCTCTCCGAAGTGACGCCGAAGGGCATAGACCGTTTCTTCTTTGCCAATTCGGGCTCCGAGGGCAATGACAGTGCGATCAAGATCATTCGCTATTTCTGGAACCTGCAGGGCCGGCCGACGAAGAAGACCATCATCTCGCGCCTCAAAGGCTATCACGGCGTGACCATGGGTTCGGCCTCGCTGTCCGGTTTCACCGCCATGCACCGCCAAGCCGACCTGCCGCTGCCGGGCTTTGCTCATATCGCCTGCCCCTACTGGTATGGCGATGGCGGCGACATGACGCCGGAGGAATTCGGCCTGAAGACGGCGCGCGCGCTGGAGGAAAAGATTCTCGAGCTCGGCGCGGAGAATGTCGCAGCCTTCGTCGCCGAGCCCGTGCAGGGCGCCGGCGGCCTTATTATTCCGCCTGCGAACTATTGGGCCGAGATCAACCGCATCTGCAAGAAGTACGACGTGCTGCTGCATGTCGACGAGGTGATCTGCGGCTTCGGACGCACCGGCAAATGGTTCGGCACCGAGACCTACGGTATCGACCCCGACATGATCAACATGGCTAAGGGCCTCTCCTCCGGCTACCAGCCGATCGCCGCCGTCGGCGTCGGCAGCCGCGTCGGCGACGCCGTCTTCAACTCGAAGGAAGAGTGGTCGCAC
>NZ_DATKFR010000102.1:0-21818 GCF_035511255.1 Parvibaculum sp. | reverse complement strand
GCGGCCCGTGTTCGGAATCCCACCACGCGCCGCTCTGACCGATGGCGCGATGGAAAAGCCCATGCGCGAGGGGCGAGGCCATCAGAAGGCCGATTGCATGCGCGCCGGCGGATTCGCCGAAGATCGTGACGCAATCCGGGTCGCCGCCGAATTGCGCGATGTTCTCTTTCACCCAGCGCAGCGCGGCAATCATGTCCTGAAGCGCGAAATTGCCGGAAGGCTCCCCCTCGCGATCGAGTTCCGGGTGCGCGAGAAAGCCGAAGACGCCGAGCCTGTAATTGATACTGACGAGGACCGCGCCATCCGCCGCGAAATGCGCGCCGTCATTTCCCGCCATCGCGGATGAGCCGAACTGGAAACCGCCGCCATGTATCCAGACCATAACGGGCCGCCGTTCACCTGCGTCGCGCGCGGCGGTCCACACATTGAGCGTCAGGCAGTCTTCGCTTTCAGCGGGCCTGAATATCTCGCCGGCCGGCATCGGCGCGGCGAACGATCCCGCGCCGAAGGCTGTCGCGTCGCGCAGGCCCGCCCAGGACACAGGCGGTTCGGGAGCGCGCCAGCGGAGGCGCCCGACGGGTGGCGCTGCGTAGGGAATACCCTTGAACGCGAGAACCCCGGCCTCGTCGCGCCTCGCGCCGCGAATGCGGCCCGAGGTGATTTCGATCTCCTGCGTCAGCATCGCCATCCTCCCTGCCCCGCCGAGAGGCGGCGGCTAGAACCTGTCGAGATCCTTCGCGAAGGTCACGAGGCCTTTGTAGTTCGCCGCGATTTCCTTGCCGGCCTGGGGGATTGCCTCGTCGGGCAAGGCGTCATGCGTCAGCACCAGCGCCTTCACATGCGCCCGCGAAGCCAGAAGCCCGACCTCCGTGGGCGAGAGATGCTCCTTGCTGAAGTGAGTCTTGATCGAACCTTCGACAAAGAAGGGCACGTAACGCTTTGCCTCGATCCTCGCGAGCGCAATGTCGGGGTCCATGATCTCGCTGACCAGAAGGTCTGCATTCGCCGCAAGTTTTTCGACGGCCGCACTCGGTCCGGTGTCGCCGGTGAAGACGATGGAGCGATCCGGCATATCGAAGCGATAGGAGAGCGAAACATATTTCTTCGCCTCTTCGCTGCCCGGCGCGAAGCCGTAATGCGAATTCTCCGCCGCCGTTACCTTGACCTCGCCGACCGAAAACTTCGCCCCGTCGCCGATCTCGACCACCGTGTAAATCTTTTCGGGCGCGGTCTTCATCCAGGACCAGAGCGCGCTCGGCGTTTCGTCATTGGGCGCCATGCCGGCGATCAGCGCGTCGACGACGCGCTTCGTGCCCGGCGGGCCGTAGATGGTGACGGGATCGGTGACGAATGCCTGATAGCGCAGGCTCAGAAAGGCATAGAGGCCGCTCGTATGGTCGAAGTGCAGATGGCTGATGATGACCGTCTGCACTTTCGAGATATCGACGCCGGCCTTGACGAGCTGCCAGGAGGCGGCATCCCCCGCGTCGACCAGGATGTTCTGCCCGCCATATTGAAGAAGGTTGGACGGCTCCGCGCGCCGGGGATTCGGAATGGGCCCGCTGTTCGTACCGAGCGTGACATAGACCGATTTCGGCGCATCTGCCGCCAATGCGTGAATTGGCGCCAACGCCAGACCGAACGCCAGAAGTCCGCTGCGAGCCGATGAAAACTTCATATATCCCACTCTCCGAATGAACCCGTCGACGTCGCGGCCTGCCGGCCAGCGAATGCGGCGCATTCTTGACCGAATGCAAATGACGGTCAGTCAAAGGAGCGCGGAGCATGAAAAGCCAAAGAAAAACCGGCGCCCGTGGGGCGCCGGTTTCGCATTTCGATCCTGACGAGCGGATCAGGCAGCGTTGAAGCCGAGGACTGCCTTCACCTCGAGGAACTCCTCGAAGCCGAACTCGCCCCATTCGCGACCGTTACCCGACTGCTTGTAGCCACCGAAGGGCGCGTTGAGGTCCGGACCGGCGAGGTTCAGGTGCACATTGCCGGTGCGGAGCCGCGCGGCCACCTTCTTCGCATGCTCGGGCTCGCCCTGCACATAGCCGGAAAGGCCATAGACCGTGTCGTTGGCGATACGGACCGCGTCTTCCTCGTCCTTGTAGGGAAGGATCGTGAGCACCGGCCCGAAGATTTCCTCGCGCGCGATGGTCATGTCGTTCGTGACGTTGGCGAAGACCGTCGGGCGGACATAGTAGCCCTTGTTCAGGCCGTCCGGACGGCCAGGGCCGCCGGCGACGAGCGTCGCGCCTTCCTCGATGCCCTTCTGGATGAGCGCCTGGATCTTGTTGTACTGCACTTCCGAAACCACCGGACCGATCGTCGTGCCTTCGGCCGTCGGGTCGCCCGCCTTCACGCTTTCGGCGGCCGCCTTCGCAATCGCGATCACCTCGTCCTGGCGCGCGGCCGGAACCAGCATGCGCGACGGCGCGTTACAGGATTGACCCGAGTTCGACATCATGCCGAAGACCGAGCCCGTCACCGCTTTCTTGAAATCGGCGTCGTCGAGAACGATGTTGGCCGACTTGCCGCCGAGTTCGAGCGCGACGCGCTTGACCGTGTCGGCAGCCGCCTTCGAGACGAGGATGCCCGCGCGGGTCGAACCCGTGAAGGAGACCATGTCGACGTCCGGGTGGGCCGAGAGCGGCGAACCGACGCCGACGCCATCGCCGTTGACGAGGTTGAAGACGCCGGCGGGCACGCCCGCTTCATGCAGCACTTCGGCGAAGATATAGGCGTTGATTGGCGCCACTTCCGACGGCTTCAGCACCATGGTGCAGCCGACGGCGAGCGCGGGAGCGACCTTGCAGGCGATCTGGTTGATCGGCCAGTTCCAGGGCGTGATGAAGGCGCAGACGCCGACCGGCTCGCGCACGATATGCGTCGGGCCCTTGTCGTATTCGAACTCGTAGTTCTTCAGGAGTTCGAGATTGGTGTTGAGATGGGCGATGCCCATGGCAGCCTGCGCATGCTGCGAGAGCTTCGCGGGCGCGCCCATTTCGGCGGTGATCGCGGCGGCGATGTCGGCATAGCGCTTTTGATAGGCGGCGATGATCGCCTGCAGCAGCTCGATCCGCTCCTGACGGGTCGTCGTCGAGAATTTCGGGAAGGCGGCCTTGGCGGCGGCGACGGCCTTGTCGACATCGGCCTTGCTGCCCATGCTGATCTTGGCGATCGGTTCCTCGGTCGCCGGGTTGATGACGTCGAGCGTCTTCGGCTCGACCGGGTCAACCCATTTGCCGTTGATATAGAATTTCAGGTAGTCGGTCATGTCGTCCTCCATGTGATGTCATGCCCCGGTGCATGGCGGCCTCGCGGTCCCGAATCGATGGAACCGCCAGAATCGCAAGACAGTCCGCCCGAAGGGAGCGCCTGCCCGATGCCCGGGAGGGGGTTTTTCTTTGGGGAGAAACCTGACACATAGGCGGAAGCCCGGTCCAGTCCAAAACGCCGCCATTTTCGGCCAGCCGGCGACATTGACGGAACCAATCGCGGCCGCTGGAATTCCCCATTAAGGTCGTAAAATTGACACCTGCCCAAAACATATGAAAGTAGGGCCAGATATGACGATCTGACCCCCGGGGCGCGGAATGAGGATGCGCGGTTCCGGACTGACCCGGACCTCCCGCACCAGACAGGGCCATTGCACATGTTCATCGACGGCCGAAATGTCCCGGACGGCACCGTCATAGAGACGGAAATCGCCATCATCGGTGCCGGCGCCGCCGGGATCACCCTCGCCCGGACGCTCCGCGAGGCCGATGCCCGCGTGACGCTGATCGAGAGCGGCGGCCTCGATTTCGAGCCCGATACGCAGGATCTCTATGCCGGCGAAAGCGTCGGCGTGCCCTACACGCTCGACACGTCGCGGCTGCGCTATTTCGGCGGCTCGACCAATCATTGGGGCGGCTGGTGCCGGCCCTTCGAGCCGATCGATTTCGAGCAGCGCGACTGGGTGCCGCATTCAGGCTGGCCGATCACCCGCGCCGATCTCGATCCCTATTACGCGAAAGCCAACGAGGTCTGCCAGATCGGCCCCTTCCTCTATGACGACGCGGACGCCTTCTCGGAGGGCGGCAAGCATCATCCGCTCGACCTGCCGGGCGGCGAGGTGATGACGCGCTGGTTCGAATACAGCCCGCCGACACGCTTCGGTCAGGTCTATCGCAAAGACATCGAGCAGGCCTCGAACATCAAGACCTATCTCCATTCGAACGTGATGGAGATCGTGCCGAACGAGACGGCCACCTCGGTCGAGCGCCTCGTCGTGGGGACGCTCAGCGGTCGGCGTTTCGAGGTGCGTCCGCAGATGGTCATCCTCGCGACCGGCGGCATCGAGAACGCGCGCATGCTGCTCGCGTCGAACAGCGTCGAGAAGGCCGGGCTCGGCAACGGGCGCGGGCTGGTCGGGCGCTACTTCATGGAACATCCGCATGTGGACCGCCCTTGCGAGATCATGATCACCGATCCTTCGCTCGTCGCGCCCTATTACCAGACCTATACGAAGTCGGCGGGCGCCAATATCCGTGGCGTCTTCATGTTCAAGGCGGAATATCTGCGCAAGAACCGCCGGCTCGGCACCGTCATGACCTTCTACAAGCAAAAGGAAATCCGCGGCGATGCGGAGGTCGAGGAGAAGGATCCCGACGAGACGCGGGCGATCGAGCCGGGTCTGGCTCAGCTCATCCGCTCGACCACGTCGCGCGCCGGCGACACGCCGCTCCTGGCCATGCGATACGGCACGGGCTGCGCGACCGAGCAGGCGCCCAATCCCGACAGCCGGATCACGCTGTCGGCGGAGAAGGACGCGATGGGCATGAACCGGTCGCAGATCGACTGGAAGCTTTCGGCGGCGGACCGCGCCAATCTGCGCCTCAACCTCGAGGCCCTTTCGCGCGCCTTCGGCGCCTGGGGCGAGGGCCGTGTGCGCATCCTCTTCCCCGAGAAGGACAAGTGGGAGGAGGCCGAGGGCTGGGGCAATCACCACATGGGCACGACGCGCATGGCGGAAGACCCGCGCAAGGGCGTCGTCGACGGCGATTGCAAGGTCCACGGCATCTCCAATCTCTATGTCGCGGGCAGTTCGGTCTTCACGACGTCGGCGACCGTCAATCCGACGCTCACCATCGTCGCGCTGGCGCTTCGTCTCGCCGATCACGTCCAGACCCGCTTCGCGAGAGGAGTCTGACGATGGCCCGGGCAATCTCACGCCGTCATCTCCTGGTGCTCGCCGGAGCAGGTCTTGCCGCCGCCGCGATCCCGGCTTCGCTGCCCTGGTTCGAACAGGAGCGAACAAGCCTCGCCGATGAACTCGTCTCGATGCTCGCCGATCCCGGCAGCGCGGCGACGATCGGGCGGCAATGGCTGGCCTCGATAGAACGCGGTGGCAATGCGTCTGTCTATGCGCAGAAGATCGCCAAGCGTCTGCGCGCGCATGGCTGGCGTCCCGGCGACGAGCCGGAAAAGATGCACGCCGCCATTGCCGCGCGGGTGCGGCACGAATTCGCGCATGACGACGTCGTCGAGATTTCAGGCTGGCAGATCGCCCGCACCGATGCGGAACTCTGCGCGCTCGCCGCCGCGAGCCTCGGAGCCGCTCCGAGCGAACCCGAACAGATGCAGCAAGGCTGACGCCCCTTACGATTTGCGCTCTAAACGCGACTTGATCTTCAGGGACAGGGCGTACCCTTGCCCAGAACAACGCTGTTCATGCGCGCTTCGATGGTGCCTGCATGGGCGCTCGTCCAGGGACCGGGCCTGTCCGGACGCCAGAAGATCGGATTGGGCAATACGGCCGCCATCAGTGCTGCCTGGCGCGGCGTGAGTTTCGCCGCGCTGACGCCGAAATAGGTTCGGGCGGCCGCCTCCGCGCCATAGATGCCCGGCCCCCATTCGATTTCGTTCAGATAGAGTTCGAGAATGCGCTTCTTCGGCAGCAGGGCTTCGAGCCAGACCGTGAGATAGGCCTCGATCCCCTTGCGCACGAATGTCCGCCCCGGCCAGAGGAAGAGGTTCTTCGATGTTTGCATGCTGATGGTGCTCGCGCCCAGCACGCGGCGCTCTTTCTTCTGAAGGCGCTCGATCGCATTGTCGACGGCGTCCCAGTCGAAGCCGCGATGCAGGCAGAACTTCGCATCCTCCGAGGCAATGACGGCGCGCTGCAGGTTGGGCGAAATTTCCGACAGCGGCACCCAATCCTTCGTGAGGCCATATCCCTCGACGACGCGGATCAGCATCAACGGCGTCACCGGCGGCGGCACGATCCGATAGAGAAGAATGACAATCGCCGGCGCGACGAAGATCACGAGCAGCAGATCGCCGAGCAATCTCCCGATCGTGCTGCGTGGCGCCTTGCGGAGCCTGGAAGTGCCCCGGGCAGGGCGCGATGGACGTCTTGACTGTTTCACGGGGCGATCATCCGCGAGCAGGTGCCGCGATACAAGCCCGGTTGTTGCCGGATTTCGGCCATATTCCGGGCGGGAACGCTTGCGAATCTTCCACGTTACTGAAATGGCCGGCGCGCGGTTTTCGGGGTGCCGACCATCTTGGGAAAGGGGGGCGTTCAGAGGGAGAGTTCTCATGCGGAAAGCAGCGACAATCGTGGCGGTGGTGGCACTTCTGGGCACGACCGGCTGCACCAACATGAACAATACTTCGCAGAGCGCCTTGTCGGGCGGTGCAATCGGCGGCGCGATCGGTCTGGCGGCGACGGCGGTTGCCGGCACAAGCCTCGTGACCGGCGCCATTGTCGGCGGCGCTGTAGGCGCGGCCGCAGGCGCCTATATGGGTTGCAAGAAGGACGGAAAGTGCGAGTAGCGCGGCCAGGCCGACGATCCTAAACGAAAGAGGCCCGCCGGATATCCGGCGGGCCTCGTCGTTCAATCGCGGCTGAGCTCAATAGCCGCCCTTCTTGCCGGTGCCGACATAGGCGAATTCCCAACTCACGTCGAAGGGCTCCCACCACTCCGCGGTGCCCGTCTCCTTGTCGACGTGATGGAAGAAACCGTTATAGGCGGGCGGCACGATGTTGTAGGTGAGCTTGTACTTGCCGGGGCCGTCGAGCTTCACGTTGTCGCCGTAATGCGGGCCGTCATTGGCGCACATCGGAAGGAACATGCCCGTCGTCGTCCAGTTCGAGCCGATCTTCTCAATGTGATAGGTGATGGTGAGATAGGGAATCCATGCCTCGTCTCGGAACCCCTGCTCGTTGCCACGCACCGCGTGAATGTCCGCCTCCAGATGAATGTCGGTCGGTCGGTCCATGCCGGGCAGCGTCGGCCCCATCTTCACCGACTGGAGATAGACGCCCGCGATGTTCATGCCGTTCTTCTCGATCGGATTGCCGATCGGGACCTCCGCCGCGAAGGCCGGCGCCGCGAGAGCCAGGGCGGACAAGGCAAGAGGCAACGCCGCGAGACGCTGTTTCAGAGATGTCATGGCATCTGTCCTTTCGGATGGACGTGAGGTCAGGAACCCGCGACGGCGGGCCACCAGGAAAAAACGATGAAGAGGCTGCCGAGGAGGCCGGGAGCGAGCGCGAGAAACCGCGCCCGCAAGGAAACGCCCTGGCGCGCCAGAATGCGCGCCCCGAGCACCAGCCCCCAGACGGTCGCGCCGGCGAGCAGCGCGGCCTTCAGATCGCCGACGAGAGCGGCCGGGACGCCTATCTCGACAGCCGTGTCGAACAGCTTCCCGCCGAGCCCGATCAGCAACGAGACCATCGCGACCGGCGCGAACTGGTAGCCGAGTTCAACGAAACGTTCGCGGAAGCTGCGGTCGCCGCCGAGGCGTCCGGCGACCCAGGCGGAGAGGCCCGTCGCCGCGGCGAGCCCTGCCGCCAGAAGCGCGGCCCAGCCGAGCATGTAGCCGACGATCATCGTGAAATCGAGCCAGGTGAAAACCTCGCGTGCTTCGGGATGCACGCTCATCAGCCACCAGGGTCCGGCCTCGCCGACCCAGAACCAGTTATGGTCGATCGCGAAGGCGCCGAGCGCCATGCGCCATGTCTGATAGCTCGGCAGGATGAGCCAGAGAAAGCCGCCCAGCGCCGCGCCGGTGCCGACGAAGAGGAACCAGATTTCGGCGGCGTTGGGGTTGTTCGAACGGATTTCCGCGACTTCCTCGCCGGGGGCGCGCAGGCGCAGGAAAAGACCGCCCGGCGAAGACGGCTTCACGCAGCGGAAACATTCGATGCAGTGGCGCGACTCTTCCTTGCGCGGAATCGAGATCATGGTCGGGCAGATGCCGCGTTCGGCATAGGCGTCGCCGCCCGGATGCTTACTCTTGGGTGCGAACTGCACCGCGCCGAGGCGGGAGAAAACGCCGAGCAGCAGGCCGATGGGGCAGGCATGGCGGCACCAGGCGCGCTTCTTGCGGCCATAGATGAAGCCCATGGCGATGGCGGCGAGAAGCGTTCCGCCGAAGACCTCGGCAATGCCGAGCGCGTGATCGCGCACGCCGACCGTCTGGCCGAGAATGGTGATGATGAGGAAGCTGACGATCGGCGTCCCTTCCCATTTGATCCAGCGCGGGATCGGCCGCTGCAAGCCGACCCTGTTCGCCCATTCGGAGGCGGCGCCCATCGGGCAGAGCACGCCGCACCAGCTTCGGCCCGTGAAGATCACCGACAGGAAGACCAGCGGAAACCACAGGCCCCAGAAGGCAAAATTGACGGCCAACGTGAAATTGTCGAGAGGGGTCGCGTCTTCGGGGGGAAGCGGCAAAAAGAGCGGAATGACGATGGCGCCGAGGAACGCGACGAACATGGCCGCATGAACATAGGGGAGATGCTTGCGATGGCGGGTGAAGAACGCCTCCATCGCCCGGGCGAGCCCTGGAAAGAGGCCCGGCCGATCGGTGCCCGAGCGGAACCAGATTTCCGGCCCCCGTGCGCCCGCGTTCCCGCCCCTGCCCGCTCTTGTGTCGATAATGACCATGATATGCAACCAACCAGATTTGGCGGTCCTCCACCGCGCGACATGTTGACCGCGCGCCGGCACTGGCCTAGTTGATTAGAGATTTTGAGAATGAATTGCAATACGTATCCTGCGGAACGCGGTCATCCGACGCACCATTCCCGGGAGCATTACAGTTCTGACATAATTGAAGTTTAGGAGAGCAGCCGGATAGCCTCTTCTCGGGTCTTTCGCATATAGGTTGGCCGGACCGGCGCCAGCGAAGACAGAGCCCGCCGGTATGCACCTGCGCCAGATGGCGCGACGGAAAGCCGCCGATCTCCCGTTTCTCTCCCGGGGGGCCCGGCTGCGCGCACGGGACATCATGATCGACAAGACGAAATTCCACATCCCTCGGACGTCGCCCCGCATCGTGCTTGTCGGCGCGGGCGCCCTTCTCGTGGCCGGCTTCATGCTCCATGGCTATCTGAAGCCTTCGACGGCGGACCAGAAAGCAGCCGACCTGCCCCCGGTGACGGTCGCCACCGCGCAACTGCGCGACGTGCCGGTCTATGCCCAGGCGGTCGGAACGGTCATGGCGAATGCCACCGTGCAGGTGAAGTCGCGGGTCGATGGCCAGATTGTCGAGGCGGGTTTCAAGGAAGGCCAGCTCGTGCGCAAGGGCGACCTGCTCTTCCAGATCGACAGCGCGCCTTACGAAGCGGCGCTGCGGGCCGCGGAGGCCAATCTCCAGCGCGACGAAGCGCAGCTTGCCAATGCGCGGCTCGATCTCGGCCGCGCGACGAAGCTCGTCAAGAGCGGCTACGGCTCGCAGCAGACGCGCGACGCCGCGAATGCGCAGGCGAAGGCGCTCACCGGCACGGTGGCCGCCGATCGCGCGGCGATCGATCAGGCCAAGCTCCAACTCGGCTATACCGAAATCCGCTCGCCCATCGACGGCAAGACGGGCCCCTTCCTCGTCGATGTCGGCAACATCGTCACGGCGGCGGCCGGCACGCCGCTCGTCATCATCACACAAATCCAGCCGGTGAAGATTTCCTTCGCGCTCGCGCAGCAGAACCTGCCGAAGCTGCAACAACGGCTCGCCGACAAGGCGCTCGTCGCCTCGCTCAAGACGCGCGACGACAAGGCCGACGACGTGACGGCACCCATCGACTTCATCGGCAATACGGTCAATGCGCAAAGCGGCACGATCGAACTGCGTGCGACCTACGAGAATGCCGACATGCGGCTCGTGCCCGGCGAATTCGTCGATGTGCGGGTGCGCATCGACGACCTGAAGCAGGCCGTGACGGTGCCGCGCGACGCGGTGAACACCGGTCAGGCCGGCCCATATGTCTATGCGATCACGGCGGACGATAAAGTCGAGCTTCGCAAGGTCACCGTTCTGCATCAGAATGAAGAGATCGCCGCCGTCGAGGGCGCGATCAAGGACGGCGAGAACGTGATCGTCGACGGCCAGCTCCGCGTCGCACCGGGCATGGCCGTGAAGATCGTGACACGGGGACCCGCCACCTCATGAACCAGGCATCCTCATGAACGTGTCCGAAGTGTTCATCCGCAGGCCGGTCATGACGACGCTCGTCATGACCGCGATCGTGCTTTTCGGCGCCTTCGGCTACACGCAGCTTCCGACGAGCGAGTTACCCGCCGTCGACTTTCCGACGATTTCCGTCCAGGCTTCGCTGCCCGGCGCCGATCCGGAGACCATGGCGTCAGCCGTCGCGACCCCGCTCGAAAGCCAGTTCTCGACCATCGCCGGCATCGACCAGATGACCTCGACATCGAGCCTCGGGGCGACGCGTATCACCCTGCAATTCAAGCTCGATCGCAACATCGACGCCGCCGCGCAAGATGTTCAGTCCGCGATCTCGGCCGCGCAACGACAATTGCCGGACGGCATGCCGAACCCGCCGACGCTCAGGAAGGTCAACCCGGCGGACTCGCCGATCCTCTTCCTGATGATGAGCTCCAAGGTTCTGCCGCTCAGCGAGGTCGACCATTATGCCGAGACGATCCTGTCGCGCCGGATTTCCACCATCGACGGCGTGGCGCAGGTCAATGTCTACGGCTCGCAGAAATACGCGGTGCGCATCCAGATCAATCCGGACGAGCTCGCCGCGCGCGGCCTCGGCATCGACGAGGTGACGGCGGCGGCCCAGGCCGCCAACGTCAACAACCCCACGGGTTCGCTCAACGGGCCGACGCGCAACACCGTCATCCGCGCCAACGGACAGCTCGTCGATGCAGATGCCTTCCGCCGGCAGATCGTCGCCTGGCGTGACGGCGCGCCGGTTCGCTTCGGCGACATCGGCGACGTCGTCGACAGCGTCGAGAACGATCAGGTCGCAAGCTGGGCAGGCAAGGACCGCGCCGTCGTGCTCGCAATTCAGCGCCAGCCCGGCGCGAACACCATCGCGGTCGTCGATGCGATCAACAAGGTGCTGCCGGCCTTCCAGGCGCAATTGCCCGCCTCTGTCTCGCTCGACGTGCTCTATGACCGCAGCCAGTCGATCCGCGCCTCGGTCCACGACGTTCAGTTCACGCTGGTGCTCGCCGCAATCCTCGTCGTGCTCGTCATCTTCCTCTTCCTGCGCACACTGTCGGCGACGATCATTCCCTCGCTCGCCCTGCCAATCGCGGTGGTCGGCACATTCGCGGGCATGGCCTTTCTCGGCTTCAGCCTCGACAATCTTTCACTGATGGCGCTGACGCTCGCCGTCGGCTTCGTCGTCGACGACGCGATCGTGATGCTCGAAAACATCATGCGTCATGTCGAGCAGGGGGAGCGTCCCTTCCAGGCGGCGCTGAAGGGCTCGAAGGAAATCGCCTTCACCATCCTGTCGATGACCGTCTCGCTCGCCGCCGTCTTCATTCCGGTTCTCTTCATGGGCGGCATCGTCGGCCGGCTTCTGCATGAATTCGCGGTGACGATCATTCTTGCGATCGTCGTCTCCGGCATCGTCTCGGTGACGCTGACGCCGATGCTCTGCGCGCGCATGATCCGCTCGGGCCACGGCACGGGCCGGCAGATCGCGATCCTCAATTGGAGCGAGCGGGCCTTCGACGCGATGGAGCGCGGCTATGAACGGTCCCTTCGCGCCTGCATGATCCATCATCGCCTGATCTTCGCTGTCTTCATCGCCAGCATCGTCGCGACCGTGTGGCTCTTCAACGTCATCGCCAAGGATTTTCTGCCGAGCGGCGACAACGGCCAGATCCGTGCCAACACCGAAGGGCCGAACGGGATTTCCTTCCAGGACATGGTGCGCCACCAGCAGCAGGCGGTCGACATCATCCTGGCAGACCCGAACGTTGCCGCCGCCATGTCTTCGGTAGGCGCCGGCGGGCCGCGCACGACCGTCAATACCGGCGTCATCATCCTGCGGTTGAAACCCCGCGCCGAACGCGACCTCAATGCCGATCAGGTCATCCAGGAACTGCGCGGAAAGCTCCGGCATCTCACGGGCTTCAAGGTCTATCTCCAGAACCCGCCCGCCATTCAGGTCGGCGGACAGGCCTCCAAGGCAAGCTATCAATACACGCTTCAGGATCTCGATCTCGACACGCTTTACGAAAACGCGACCAAGCTCCAGAAGGCGCTCGCCACCGCGCCCGGCTTCCAGGACGTGACCAGCGATCTCGATCTCTCGACGCCGACGTTGAGCGTCAAGATCGACCGCGACCGCGCGGCCGCGCTCGGCATCACGCCGCAGCAGGTGCAGGGCGCATTGTCATCCGCCTTCGGCGGCGTCCAGATTTCGACCATCTACACCTCGTCCGACCAGTATCAGGTCGTGCTCGAACTGCAGAAGCGGTTCCAGCAGGACGAGACGGCATTGCAGCGTCTCTATCTGCGCTCGAGCTCCGGCAATCTGGTGCCGTTAACGGCCGTGACGCAGACGAGCCATATCGCAACGTCACTGACCGAAAACCATCTCGGCCAGCTCCCCGCGGTCACGATCTCCTTCAACCTTCAGCCGGGCGTCGCATTGAGCGACGCGGTGCGCACGATCCAGCAGACGCAGCAGGCGATCAACCTGCCGGCGACGATCACGACGAGCTTCCAGGGAACCGCGCAGGCCTTCCAGAGCTCGATGAGCGGGCTCGGCCTTCTTCTCGGGCTCGCTATTCTGGTCGTCTATATCGTGCTCGGCATTCTCTATGAGAGCTTCGTCCATCCGCTGACCATTCTGTCCGGCCTGCCGTCGGCGGCCGTCGGCGCGCTTCTGACGCTCTGGGCGTTCGGCCTGCCGCTGACGCTCTATGCCTTTGTCGGGATGATCATGCTCATCGGCATCGTCAAGAAGAACGCGATCATGATGATCGACTTCGCGCTGGAGCGGGAACGCGGCGAGGGCATGGCGCCGGAAGAAGCAATCTTCCGCGCCGCCGTCATCCGCTTCCGCCCGATCATGATGACGACTATGGCCGCCCTCATGGGCACACTGCCCATCGCGGTGGGCTATGGCGAAGGCGGCGAAGTGCGCCAGCCGCTCGGCCTCGCGGTCGTCGGCGGCCTCGTCCTCTCGCAGCTCCTGACGCTCTACATCACGCCGGTTCTCTACGTCTATCTCGATCGGGCGGGCCGGCGCTTCGGCGGCCAGCACCGCGACACCGGGGAGACCCTCGACCTCCCCCTTGCCGCCGGGGAATAGTCCGGCGTTCCTCGAAAATCCGGTGTCGTCCCGGGATTTATTCCCGGGACCCAGTGGCGTCGGAACAAGGGACAAGGGATGAGAGGCAGGTGGGTCCCGGCAACGAGTGCCGGGACGACATCGAGATGTGTGACAGGTAACTGCAGGTGACAGCCTGCGTGCCAGCCACTAATGTTCCCGCCGGGTGGGCATCGGACCAGGGGGAACGGCATCATGACGAACGACAATGACGGCGCGCGTCCGCGCAAGCGGCGCTGGCTCGTACCGCTGATCTTCCTGCCCATTCCGGCCGTGCTGTGGGTGCCGTTCTTCAACAGCACCGAACCGTCGCTCGCGGGCGTCCCCTTCTTCTACTGGTACCAGCTTCTCTGGATCCTCATCAGCGCCGCGCTGACGATCTGCGTCTATCTCGCCACCGACAAAGAATAACAATCATGCAGTGGACCGCGCTCTTCGTCTTCGTCGGGCTCTTCGCCTTCGTCACCATCATGGGCTTTGCCGCGGCGCGCTGGCGCGCGGGCGACCTCAACCACATCAACGAATGGGGCCTCGGCGGCCAGCGCTTCGGCACCTGGGTTACCTGGTTCCTGCTCGGCGGCGATCTCTACACGGCCTATACGTTCATCGCAGTGCCGGCGCTCGTTTTCAGCGCCGGCGCGATGGGCTTCTTCGCGGTGCCCTATACGATCATCGTCTATCCGATGGTCTTCGTGATCTTTCCGCGCCTCTGGCAGGTCGCGCGCAAGCATGGCTTCGTGACGGCCTCCGATTTCGTGAAGGGGCGCTACGGACATAGCGGGCTCGCGCTCGCCGTCGCGCTCACCGGCATTCTCGCGACCATGCCCTATATCGCGCTGCAGCTCGTCGGCATGGAAACCGTCATCGGCGCGCTCGGCGTCGAGACGCATGGCGCGGTCGGCCATCTGCCGCTCATCATCGCCTTCCTGATCCTCGCCGCCTTCACCTATACGAGCGGGTTGCGCGCGCCGGCGATGATCGCGATCGTCAAGGACATGCTGATCTATATCACCGTCATCGCCGCCGTCATCATCATCCCGGCGAAGCTCGGCGGCTATGGCGCGATCTTCGGCGCGGTGCCGCCCGAGAAGCTGACGCTGGCGACCCCGCCCGCCGGCAGCCTCGGAAGCTGGAGCGCCTATGCGACGCTGGCGCTCGGCTCGGCGCTCGCCCTCTTCCTCTATCCGCATTCGATGACGGGCGTGCTCAGCGCAAGCTCCGGCCACGTCATCCGGCGCAACGCCGCGATCCTGCCCGCCTATTCGCTGGTGCTCGGCCTTCTCGCGCTGCTCGGCTACATGGCCTATGCGTCGGGCGTCGCCTCGAAGCCCGAATTCGCCGAAGGCTTCGCGCGCTATGGCGCGAATTTCGCCGTGCCGGCGCTCTTCCTCGACCAGTTCCAGGGCTGGTTCGTCGGCGTCGCCTTCGCCGCCATCGGCATCGGCGCGCTGGTGCCGGCCGCGATCATGTCGATCGCGA
This sequence comes from Parvibaculum sp., assembly GCF_035511255.1. Lineage (GTDB taxonomy): Bacteria > Pseudomonadota > Alphaproteobacteria > Parvibaculales > Parvibaculaceae > Parvibaculum. The sequence continues at coordinate 6,739 of NZ_DATKFR010000102.1, read as the reverse complement.
TCGCCAATCTCTTCACGCGCAACATCTACAAGGAATATCTGAGGCCCGACTGCAAGCCGGAGGACGAGGCCCGCGTGGCGAAGATCGTCTCCCTGGTCGCGAAAGTCGGCGCACTCTTCTTCGTGCTGACGCTCGACACCAAGCTCGCGATCCAGCTTCAGCTTCTCGGCGGCATCTGGATGATCCAGACCCTTCCGGCCGTTTTCTTCGGGCTCTACACGCGCTGGTTCGATCCGCGTGCACTGCTGATCGGCTGGGCGGTCGGCCTCGGCACCGGCACATGGATGGCCTGGATGCTCGAATTCAAGACCTCGACTTGGCCGCTCGTCATCGGCACGCTTACCATTCCCGGCTATGCGGCGCTCTATACCGTGATCCTCAATCTCGCGGTCGCGGCGGTGCTGACGGTGGTCTTCCGCGCCGTCTCGAAAACGCGGCACGTCGACATCACGGTTCACGCCGACTACGTCTAGGACGCGCAGCCCAGGCTTTCGAATTCCGCCACCGTCGCGTAGTAGCTTCCACGTGGATAGTAGGCTCCCATGGTCTCCGCTTCGGCCCCTTTTGTGCTTTTCTGAATCGCCTCGGCGAAGGAGGGATCGGGAATAACGTGACGGTAGACGAGAGCGGTCTCGTCCTCCGGCGCGGCTGCGATCCAGGCGAAACCGCAGGCGGAGGTCGCATTCTTCGGCCGCGCCTCGGGTCTGGAAACCACAATCGCATAATCGCCCTTTGCATCGACGGGAACGGCCTCGTCTCGGACACAATCGAGAACGGCGGTCGTCACCAGATTGGCGCACATCGACCAGTATCGAAGCTGGCCGCTTTTCATCGGAGTTTCGCCAGCGCCCGTCGCCGCGAAGCTCGGCGCTTTCGCGCGCACAACCAGCACCGGGCCGAATTTCTCCGGTGCAAAGGTCGTGTAGACATAGCTGGCGTCGACATTCTCGCCATACCCGTCTGGCAGGAATTTCTTCCAGACCGGCGGATTCGTACCGCTACCGCTGAACCGTCGCGCGAGCGCGAAAGTGAGAAGGCGTCCGGCAACACCCTCGATGAACCCGCCACGACCGGACGCTGTTCCTGCGCCGAGACAAGGCGTCAGCCTCGTCTTTTTACCCGAGGAACCAACGATCGCGATGTCCGGTAGCGGTACCCCGCCGGCATCGTCCATCCCGGCGTCGGGCGCATAGACGCGCAACGTCAGGGGAACTTTTCCAGTACCCTTGACGGAACGGGAACCATCCGCGCTCTCGGTATAAAGCGTATTGGGCGATCGGCCCACCCCCGGCGCGCGCTGGTCGAGAACGCGGATCGTGAAGCGGCGCTCCATGGCGGTGCGATCCGCCCCTGCCAGAAAGGGGTTCACCGATCCGGTATCGGGAACGACCTGCATATCCGTGATGTGATCGACCGTTCTCGCACGATTGTCATAGACGACCAGCGACATGTATCGGGCATGAGGAAAGGCGCCGCTCACCTCGATATGGTCGCCTTCCGACATGGCGACAGCGGCCCGCCAGTAAGTGGCCGTCTTGTCGATGAAGAGCATGTTGTGCGTGTCGCCCGATATCGCGTCGTTCCAGCTGCATTCTGTTGCTTCCGCGCCTTTCGGCAAAACCACTTCGCATAACGCCAGCGTAACGGTTGCTAGCAACGCACCGTATGGACCTCGCATGGAACGCTCCCTGTAATTATTATTATAATAATAATTACATTGACGAGGCGCGAGTCAAGTCCGCCATATGGGCCTTGCTGGAGAGAGACTTTAAAAAAACTCCCGGTCGACGGGCGCGAAGGAGCCGGCGACGAGGACGTCTCCCTCGCGATGCGCCGCATCAGGCGCCAGCGCCCGATCGATACGCGCGACCTTGAGGCCCGCCGCTTTCGCCGCCGCGATTTCGCCCGCATGATCGGAAAGGAAGAGAATGTCGGTGGGTTCGAATCCCGTCTCGCGGACGATTCGCGCATAAGACGCCGTTTCGACCTTCGCGCCGACGGCGGTATCGAAAAAACCCGAAAAGAGCTTGGCCAGATCGCCCTTGTCGGAATGACCGAAGATCAGCTTCTGCGCCTCGACCGAGCCCGAGGAATAGACGAAGAGCTTCAAGCCGCCCGCATGCCAGCGGCGAAGAAAATCCGCCGCATCCTCATGGACGACGCCCTTCAACTCGCCCTCCTCATAACCTTCGCGCCAGATGAACCCCTGCAATGTCTTCAGGGGACCGGCCTTCCGGTCTTCGTCGATCCAGCGGATCAGCAGCGCCACCGTCGCGTCGGGATCGAGGTCCGGGTGCCCGTCGAGATCGCGGGCTGCCTGCAAGGCGGCGGCGACTTCGGGGTCGCCGCCATGCGCCTTGCAGAATTCCGCGAGGCGCGCGCGCGCATAGGGAAACAGCACCTCATGCACGAAGGCGATGGGCGTCGTCGTGCCTTCGATGTCGGTCAGGATCGCGGCGATGTTCCGGCTGCCGGTCATGCGGCGCTTTCAAAAAGTGGAAAGCGCGTCGCGATGTCGTCGCCGGTGAAGTTGCCGACCCAGCCGTCCGGCGAAGTGAAGATGCGGATGGCGCAGAAATGCGGGTTCTCGCCGGTGTCGAACCAGTGCGTCGTGCCGGCGGGCACGCTCAGGAGATCGTTGCGCTCGCAGACGACGCGGTAGACTCGGCCCTCGACATGCAAATAGAAGGCGCCCGCACCCTCGACGAAGAACCGCACCTCGTCGTCGTCATGCGTGTGCTCGGCGAGGAATTTCTGGCGGAGCGCCGCGCGGTCCGGGTGACCGGGGTTCACGCGGACGACATCGACCGATTTGTAGCCCCCTTCTTCCATCAACCGCTTCACCTGCGCGTCATAGGCTTTCAACACATCGTCCGGCCCCGCATCGGCGGCGAGCGCGACGGCAGCGTCCCAGCGCTCGAACGCGACGCCGATATCGGACAGCACGTCGGCGATTTCCGCAGCCGCGCGCGTCTCGATCAAAACCCTCGAAGGATCGGTGTCGGCATAGACGGTGAGTTGCGTCATTTCGCGTTCTCCTCGCTGAGCTCGGCGGTCAGAATAAAGTCGAAGGCTTCCATGTGCCGGATCGCGTCCTTCACGGTCGCGCCCCAGACATAAAGGCCGTGGCCCGCGATCAGATAGCCGGGCACGGGGCCTGCTTCCTTCAGCCTGATCTCGACATGGGCGGCCAGATGCTCCGTATCCTGCTCATTCGGCACGATGGGGATATCGAGCACGGTTTCGTGCGTCGTGACGCCGGTGAAGGCCTTCAGCAGCTCCCAGCCTTCAAGCCGCAGCACGCCCTTTCCCGCATGACGGCGCGAAAGCAGCGTCGCCGGCAGCGTGTGTATATGGGCGATGGCGCCGATCGACGGATCGGCGGCATAGCGCGCGAGGTGGAGCGGCGCTTCGGCGGAGGCACGCGCATGTTTCGGTCCGGCGATTTCGGCGACGATTACTTCACCCTCGGTCAAATTCGCCTTGTCGGCGCCCGTCGCCGTCACGGCCGCGAAACGGTCGTCGATGCGCACCGAGAAATTGCCGCTGGTCGCCGGCACCCAGTGACGCTCGCCCGCGTAGCGCGCCATGGCGATGACACCCGCGACGGCGGAGGCTTCGGAATGGGGTGCGGTCGCACTCGGCATGTCATTCTCCGGTCGTGTTTCCGGCCATATAGCACATGAAGACGTGGTTTCTATCCTCGCCTCCACGAAAGCCGGTCGATAAATTCACTGTATTTTTCAGTGAAAATAATTTATCGTCGGAGTGTTTTTGTGGTTTGAATTATTATACTAATTTGATAGACATATATCGTCTTAAGTCCACTTGAGCCGTGTTTTGTTTCCACGACCAAGTTGCCGCTTCTCCCCCGGGGAGCGGCTCGCAGTCTCTGTCCCCGCTTCTGGTTCCTCCCTTAGCGGAAACTCAAATGGCCGTGTCTCCGGACACGGCCACTTTTTTATGTCTCTTCGGGCTCGCCGCCGGTCTCGCCGTCCCAGTCGTCGGGAGGCTCGACGGCCGGTATGGCATAGGAGCCTTTCAGCCAGCGATTGAGGTCGACATCGGCGCAATGTTTCGAACAGAAGGGATGGAAGCCCGGCGTCGATTTCTTGCCGCAGATCGGGCATGGGCGGCTCGGCCGCAGCGGCACGACATTGTCGGTCATGACGTGATCCTCATCCCGGCCTACTGAACCGCCCCGACATCGATACGCTCGCGCGTGAAGGTGGGTTCCGCAACGAGTTGCAGATTGACCGCAACCTTCGTGCGCAGCCTGTCGATCAGATAGGAATTGCCGCGCTCGATCCAGTCGACGACATCGGGCGAAGCGCGAGCGACAATGGCGCGGCCCGGCACGGCATGCGCCTCCGCCGAAATCTTGCGCAGGAGTTCGTTGGCCACCGTCGCGCAGGTCTTGCGGCGCGGACGCCCATTCGCATAGGCGGGCTCGGTCAGCAACTTGTTCAGCGGCTCGCGCACGCGCTTTCGCGTCATCTCGACGAGGCCGAATTCCGACATGCCCGAAATCTGCGTCGGCACGCGATCATGCGCGAATCCGTTGTTGAGCGCGTCGAGCACCTTCTGGATGTTCGCCGGATCGTTCAGATGGATGAAGTCGATGACGATGAGGCCGCCAGTGCCGCGCAGGCGAAGCTGGTAGATGATCTCGTCCACCGCTTCGAGATTGATCTTGGCGCTCGTTTCCTCGAGACCGGTCGCAGCGGTATAGCGTCCGGAATTGACGTCGATCGCCGTCAGCGCTTCCGTCGTCTCGACGGTGATCCAGCCGCCCGACTTCAATTCGACGCGCGGTTCCAGCGCCTGCTCGATCTCGCCGTCGATGTCGTAGAGCGAGAAGAGCGCGCCTGGTCCGTTGAAGAGCTGGATACGGTCGATGAGTTCGGGCATGGCCTGGCGCGCGTAACGCTGCGCCTCGCCGAAGGCGTCGGCGTCGTCGATCAACACGCGGGCCGTGTCGGTGCTCACATAGTCGCGCAGCGTCTTCGACACCGGATCGAGATCGTGGAAGACGACGCAGGGCGGGTTCGAACGCTTCTCGATTTCTCGCACCTTGCGCCATTCCTCGGCGAGCATGCGCGCGTCGGCCGCGATGTCGTCGACGGTGGCGCCGATGGCCGCCGTGCGGACGATGAAGCCCGCCGGTTCGCCGGTGACGCCCATCGAGCCGAAACGCGCGACCATCTCCTCGACCAGCGCGGTCAGCCTTTCGCGTTCCGTCTCGTCCTCGATACGACGCGAGAGCGCGACGCCGGACTGGTTCGGCACCAGCACCAGAAGACGGCCCGGAATGGTCACGTTGGCGGAAAGCCGCGCGCCCTTGTCGCCGATCGGATCCTTCGTCGCCTGCACGAGGATCGTCTGGCCTTCCGTGACGCAGGCGCTGATCGGCGGCAGGATATGTTCGTCGAGATGCGTCAATTCGCAGAGGCAGCGCGCCTCGCGCGCACCGAGAAAGCCCGCGCGCTCAAGCCCGATCTCGACGAAGGCCGCCTGCATGCCCGGCAGCACGCGCTGCACGCGGCCGAGAAAGATGTTGCCGAGCAGCGAATGGCCGGCGCGGCCGGTCTTCGCCTTGACGTCGTCCTCCATCGTGCGCTCGAGGATGAGCTCCACGGGACGGCCATTCTCGACGACCGCGACGCGCGTTTCGCCGGGACCTACATTGATCAGCACTTCCTCGGACATGAAAACCCTTGAGCAACACCGGCACATCCCCCCGACGTACCGGCTTATCTCCCCCTTCGCGACCCCTGTTTGGACGATCCTAACACCGTTGTCAGCGGAGAGGGAAACCCGCCCCGGTCAACAGCGCCGCGGTCTCGAACAGCGGCAATCCGACCACGCCCGTATAAGACCCGGTCAGCAAGCGGACAAAGGCCGCGGCGTGGCCCTGAATCGCATAGCCCCCCGCCTTGCCGCGCCATTCACCCTGTTCGATATAGGCGTCGATTTCGGCCGGCGAGAGACGCTTGAAGGCGACGCGGGTGTCGGTCACGCGTTCGGCGAGCTTTCCGTCGGGACGGCGCAGGGAGACCGCCGTGTAGACGCGATGGCCGCGACCCGACAGAAGCGCGAGACAGGCCCGCGCCTCAGCTTCGGTCTCGGCCTTGGGGAGAATGCGCCGCCCGCAGGCGACCACCGTATCGGCGGCGAGAACCAGCGCGTCGGGATCGAGCTTCGCCACCGCCTCCGCCTTTTCGCGCGCGAGACGGCGAGCATGTTCGCTCGGCAGTTCGCCTTTCGCGGGCGTCTCGTCGAGATCGGCCGCGCGCACCGCGTCGGGCTCGACGCCGATCTGGGCGAGCAGCGCCAGACGGCGCGGCGAGGCGCTGGCGAGGACGAGACGCGGTTTGGCGGAAAGATTTTTTGCGGGAGGGGTCATGACGGCGCCAGAGGCACGGGGCTCATCATCGAGAACCCCCGCCGTCCGCTTACTTGAAGCGATAGGTGATCCGGCCCTTGGTCAGATCGTAGGGTGTCATTTCGACAAGCACCTCGTCGCCGGCGAGGACACGGATGCGGTTCTTGCGCATCTTGCCGGCGGTATGGGCGATGACTTCATGTTCGTTCTCGGGCTTCACGCGGAACGTCGCGTTCGGCAGCAGTTCCGTCACCACGCCCGGGAACTCGAGCAGTTCTTCTTTAGACATTCATAATCCTTCGAGATTTGGCCGGGAGAATGAGCATAAACCCGGCCAAAATCAAGGCCGAGACC
>NZ_DATKFR010000101.1:0-8146 GCF_035511255.1 Parvibaculum sp. | reverse complement strand
CCTTCCCGCGCCTTCATGTTGGTGAAGACATAGGGTCTTTCCCCGCGCATGCGTTTCGTATCGGCATCCATCACCTCGAGTGAAGCGCCGACCATCGGCGCAAGATCCGTCTTGTTGATGACCAGCAGATCGGAGCGTGTGATGCCGGGTCCGCCCTTCCGCGGTATCTTCTCTCCGCCCGAGACGTCGATCACATAGATCGTGATGTCGGCAAGTTCGGGACTGAAGGTCGCCGCGAGATTGTCCCCGCCGGATTCAATGAGAACGAGATCGAGCTTCGGAAAGCGCCCGCGCATTTCGGCGACGGCCGCAAGATTGATCGAGGCATCCTCGCGGATCGCCGTATGCGGGCAGCCCCCGGTCTCGACGCCCAGAATGCGGTCGTCGGGCAAGGCCCCCGCGCGCATTAGGATCGCCGCGTCCTCCTTTGTATAGATATCGTTGGTGATCGCGCAGATGTCGTAGCGATCGCGAAAGACCGTGCAGAGCGCTTCCATCAAAGCCGTCTTGCCGGAACCGACCGGGCCGCCGATGCCGACGCGCAGGGGACCATGGGGTGAAGGGCTCATGAGCGGAACAACCTCGTATATTGGGTTTCGTGTTTCATCGATGCGATGTCGGCCATGATGGTGACGCTCGCGAGGCGGGAAAGATCGCCGGTCGCCGCGTCCATGGCAGCCTCGCGCACCGCCGGTTCGATGGCGATGGTGACGCGCTGCCCATCGCTATGGCCGAGCGGAACGAGGCGCACGCCGGCGGAAATGAGATTCGCCGCAAAGGCATGCACATAAGCCTCGAGCACCGGCATGAGCGCCATGCCGTGATCCACCGCCGCCACGCCGACAGCGATCGGATAAGCGATGACGGGTGAACGATCGGCGCGCAAACGGTCGAGCGTCGGGCTCCCCCATGTCCGGCATGTCACCTCGCAGAAGGCGCGACCCTGTTGCTCGGTTTCCATGCGTCGCTCGGCGCTTCCAGCAAATGCGAGCGCATAGTCGGCGAGCCTGCCAAGCGTCTCATCGTCCCCACGCGACGCCACGCCATGCGCATGAGCGAGAAAGATCGCGTCATTGCGCCCGCTGCCAATAAGAACGATGTCGCAGAGCCATCGCGTCAGGCTCCCGGCATCATTGACCGTGCCCTCCTCGACCTCCCATTCGAGTCCATGCGAGTAGGAGAAGGAGCCCACCGGATAGGACGGAGACATCCATGTCATCAGTCGGTAGAGCGCGGCGCTATCCATGACCATGACTGTGTCCATGCGCATGGCCGTGATGATGATGATCATGGTGGTCATGGTCGTGATCGTCATCATGACTATGGCGGTGACCGTGATAAGCGGAAGCGGCCCCGCCATAAGCGCCGCCCTCCGGATCGAAGGGGGCGTCGAGCGAACGCACCTCCCCGCCAAGGCCCAGCACCATGTCGGCGATGACGTGATCCGCGCGAATACGCAATCGCTTCTCCGCGATCTCCGTCGGCAGATGCCGGTTTCCGAGATGCCAGGCGATGCGCGCGAGATGCAGCGGATCGGAACAGGTGATTTCCATCAGCGCCTCGGGAGCAGCCCGCACCAGCACCGTCTCACCGGATGAAAGCCGGAGCCCGTCTCCATCGCGCAGGTCCGGCACTTCCGAGAGATCGAGGATGAACTCTGTCCCCTTCGCGGCCGTCAGCACGATGCGGCGACGATGACGGTCCTGAAAATCGAGCAGGATGTCGTCGCTCACCGCGCCGGCCCAGCCCTTCAAAATCTGAATGACGCGCTTCATGATCTAGAACAGGAAATAGCGCTGCGCCATCGGCAGCACGGTTGCAGGCTCGCAGGTGATGATATCTCCGTCGACCCGCACCTCGTAGGTCTCCGGATCGACCGTGATCGACGGCATCGCGTCGTTATGCATCATATTCGCTTTTCCGATATCGCGCGTATGGTCGACCGCAACGAGTTCCTTCGATACGCCGAGCCGGGCCGCGAGTCCGTTCTCGACGGCCGCGCGCGAAACGAATGTGACGCTGCTCGACGCGAGTGCCTTTCCATAGGCGCCGAACATCGGGCGGTAATGCACCGGCTGCGGCGTCGGGATCGACGCATTGGGGTCACCCATCGGCGCGGCGACGATCATGCCGCCCATGAGGACAAGCGAAGGCTTGACGCCGAAAAAAGCCGGGTCCCACAGCACAAGATCGGCGCGCTTTCCGGGTTCGATGGAACCGACATGCGCGGCGAGCCCCTGCGCCACCGCCGGATTGATCGTGTATTTCGCGATATAGCGCTTCACCCGCGCATTGTCGTTGTCACCCATCTCCTCCGGCAGGCGGCCGCGCTGGCGCTTCATCTTGTCGGCGGTCTGCCAAGTGCGGATCAGCACTTCGCCGACACGACCCATGGCCTGGCTGTCCGACGAGATGATCGAGAAGGCGCCGAGATCGTGAAGAATATCCTCCGCCGCAATCGTTTCGCGTCGAATGCGGCTTTCCGCAAAGGCGACGTCCTCCGGGATCGACGGATCGAGATGATGGCAGACCATCAGCATGTCGAGATGTTCGTCGAGCGTATTGATCGTGTAGGGCCGTGTCGGATTGGTCGAGGACGGCAAGACGTTCGGAAGGCCGCAAAGCTTGATGATGTCCGGCGCGTGTCCGCCGCCCGCGCCTTCGGTATGGTAGGCATGGATCGTCCGGCCTTTGAAAGCCGCAATCGTGTCCTCGACGAAGCCACTCTCGTTCAGCGTATCGGTGTGGATCATCACCTGCACGTCGAAGCGGTCGGCGACATCGAGACAGCAATCGATCGCGGCGGGCGTCGTGCCCCAATCTTCGTGCAGCTTCAGCGCGCAGGCGCCGGCCTCCACCTGCTCGATCAGGCCGCCCGGGAGCGACGCATTGCCCTTTCCCGCGAAGCCGAGATTCATCGGAAAGCCGTCGGCAGCTTCGATCATCCGCGCGAGATGCCAAGGACCGGGCGTGCAGGTCGTCGCATTGGTGCCGGTCGCCGGTCCCGTACCGCCGCCGAGCATCGTCGTTACGCCCGACATCAGCGACTCTTCGATCTGCTGCGGACATATATAATGTATGTGAACGTCGAGCCCACCCGCCGTAAGGATCTTGCCTTCGCCTGCAATCACTTCGGTGCCCGGTCCGACGATGATATCGACGCCCGGCTGCACATCGGGATTGCCCGCCTTGCCGATGGCGGCGATCCTGCCGTCCTTCAGGGCCACGTCCGCCTTCACGATGCCCCAGTGATCGACGATCAGCGCGTTGGTGATGACCGTGTCGACGGCGCCCTGCGCCCGCGTCGCCTGGCTCTGTCCCATGCCGTCGCGGATCACCTTGCCGCCGCCGAACTTCACTTCCTCGCCATAGATTGTGAAGTCCTTCTCGACCTCGATGATGAGGTCGGTGTCGGCGAGCCGCACCCGGTCGCCCGTGGTGGGGCCGAACATGTCCGCATAAAGGGCGCGCGCGATAATGGCCATCCTAGAGCGTCCCCATGATCTTCTGCTGAAATCCATAAACGGTGCGGGTGCCGCCAAGGGGAACGAGCGTCACGTCGCGCATCTGTCCCGGCTCGAAGCGCACCGCCGTCCCCGCCGCAATGTCGAGCCGCATGCCCTTCGCGGCCGCGCGATCGAAATGCAGGGCGGAGTTCACCTCGAAGAAGTGATAATGCGAACCGACCTGCACGGGCCGGTCGCCCGCATTGGAAACCTGCAGCGTCACGCGCAGCTGGCCAGCATTGAGAACGATCTCGCCCTCGGCCGGGAAAACCTCTCCGGGAATCATGGCGCCCTCACACGAAAAGCAGGATGCCGCCGACACCCGCCGTCAGCGCACCGCCGATCCGCACGAACTTCTGCCAGTCGGCGCCGCGCGCCGCGAGGCCGAGCGCCAACCCGGCGCCGTGAAGGGCGGCGGTCGATGCTGCAAAACCCAACGCATAGAGAAACGACGCCCCCGTCTCCGGCGCCTCGAGGCCATGCGCGTTACCGTGAAAGAGCGCGAAAGTGGCGACGATAACGGCGCCGGCCCATACGGACAGCATGGCCGAATTCGCGACCAGCAGGCCGAGTACGAGGATCGACGCCGCGATGCCGGGCTCGACGAACGGAAGCGCGATCCCCTCCATGCCGAGGAATCCTCCCGCCAACATGACGGCGACGAAGACCGACGGCCAGAACCAGAGCGCGCGCCCGCCACGCTGCGAAGCCCAGAGCCCCACCGCCACCATTGCCAGAATGTGATCGAGGCCGGTCACCGGATGCTCAAGCCCGCTCAGAAGCGTATGCGGCCCGAGATGCCCCGGATGCGCGAGGGCGACAGAGGGCAGCAGCAGCGCGACAATCGCGGCGGCTGCAGCGATGGAGATATTCGGCTGTTTCATCTGCGGTTCCTTCAGCGGATGGGGTTGTGAACGGTGACGAGCTTGGTGCCGTCGGGAAACGTCGCCTCGACCTGAATGTCCGGCAGCATTTCGGCGATGCCATCCATCACCTGGTCGCAGGTCACGACATGCGCACCTGCCTCCATGAGGTCGGCGACGCTGCGTCCGTCCCGCGCGCCCTCGACGACGAAGTCGGTGATTAACGCCACAACTTCCGGATAGTTGAGCTTGACGCCACGGCGCAAGCGGCGCTCCGCCACCTGCGCCGCTATGGCGATCAGCAACTTGTCTTTTTCCCGAGGCGTCAGAAGCATCTTTGCCGTTCCATGTTCAGATAGACCAGACGCGTGGCATCGACCTGCGTCGAAAGGCACCGAGGACCCGCATCAACTCCCTGTTGAGACAATAGCTGTCGGGCGCGACGGCGCGCATCACCATCAACCCGTCCCAGGCACTCGCGGCGGCCGGAAAAGGAACGGAGCCAAGCAGCTCCCGCATCTCCTCGAGCCGCGCACTTGCATCCGGAGCGACATAACGCATCGTCGTCATCGCGCGGTGGCCGTCGAGCACCGTCGCCCTGCCGAGCATCCGACCTATTTCCTCACCGCTCACGAACCTGTCGACATGAACGAGCCGCCCCCCGCGTTCGATGGTCCACACGTCGGACAGGCTTCCCGCCTCAACCGTCTCGCCCATCGCGGCGCGGCCGAAGATCACGCTTTCGAGCGCCATAAACCTCGCATCCGCCGCCATCGTCACCTGCGTCTCGCGCCGGAGACGCGCACCATCGAAGAAGATCGTCGGCTGCGGAAGCCAATCCATCGCCGCCCCGGCATCGAGGGTCAGCCTCACCGAAATCTCAGCCGGTTCGCCGATTGCGCGATAGACCTTCTCACAGGCCTGACTGGTGATCGTCGCCCCGGCGGCGGCTTCAACCTGCATCGCGATGTCAAGCTGATCGCCATCCGTCAGTCCACCCGCCGTATTGATTATGACCGCTTCCGGCGGCTCGTCTTTCGCAACATTCGGAAAGCGAACCTTCAATGCTCCCTGTTGAAAGCGTCGCGCCGCATAGGAGATTCCCTCCCGATTGGAAAATGTGAGATCGAGCGCACCACGGCTTCGCTGCAACCCGACGTCGTCCGCCTTCCCGATCCGCTCCGTAACTCTAGACCGTGAGATGACGGCGAACATTCTGCTCCACCATGTCGGCTTTCGCACCCGCCATGACCACCTGACCGCGGTCCATCACGACGAAGTTGTCGGCAAGCTCGACAGCGAAATCGAAATATTGCTCCACCAGAAGGATGGCCATTTCGCCCTTGTCGCGCAAATACAAAATCGCCCGGCCGATATCCTTGATGACCGAAGGCTGGATACCCTCGGTCGGCTCGTCGAAGATCATCAGCGACGGCCTCGTGACCATGGCGCGACCGATCGCAAGCTGCTGCTGCTGCCCGCCGGACAGATCGCCGCCACGCCGCGACAGCATCGACTTCAGCACCGGGAAGAGTTCGAAGACCTCGTCCGGTATCTCGCGTTTCTTGCCGCGCAGGGCCGCGAAACCAGATTCGAGATTTTCCTTCACGGTCAGCAACGGAAATATCTCGCGGCCTTGCGGCACATAGCCGATACCGCGCCGCGCGCGCTCGAAGGGGGGCAGGCCCGAAATGTCTTTGCCATCCCAAAAGATATTGCCGGCGCTGATCGCCTGGTGCCCGATGATGCCGCGCAACAGGCTCGTCTTTCCGACGCCGTTGCGGCCCATGATGCAGGTGATCTTGCTCGTCTCGGCTTTGACGCTGACGTTCCACAGCACCTGGGCGGCGCCATATTTCAGGTTGACGTTTTCGACGGAGAGCATGCGCTACCTTCCCAGATAAACTTCGATGACGCGCTCATCGGCACTGACATGATCGAGCGAGCCTTCGGCGAGAACCGAGCCCTCGTGCAACACCGTCACCTTGACGTCGAGGTCGCGGACGAATGTCATGTCGTGTTCGACGACGACGACCGTCCGCGTCTTGTTGATTTCGCGCAGAAGCGTGGCGGTCTTTGCCGTCTCGGCATCCGTCATGCCGGCAACGGGTTCGTCCACCAGCAGCAATTGCGGGTCCTGCGCCAGCAGCATTCCGATCTCGAGCCACTGCTTCTGCCCGTGCGACAGGTTCGCCGCCAGCATTGTCTTGGCGTCCGTCAGATGCACGATCTCGAGAAGTTCCTCGATTTTTTCCTTCTGCGCGCCCGACAACGATGCGACGAGCGTGCCGAAGACCCCGCGAGGCGCCTTCAGGGCAAGCAGAAGATTGTCCCAGACCGTGTGACTCTCGAAGACGGTCGGCTTCTGGAATTTCCGCCCGATGCCAAGATTTGCGATCTGCGCTTCATCGAGCGTCCGTAGATCGTGCCTGCCGTCGAAGAACGCCTCTCCTTGATCGGGGCGCGTCTTGCCGGTGATGACATCCATCATCGTCGTCTTGCCTGCCCCGTTCGGCCCGATGATCGCGCGCATCTCACCGCGCTCGAGCGCGAGCGAGAGCGCGTTAAGTGCCCGGAAGCCGTCGAAACTCACAGTGACCGCGTCGAGATAGAGAAGGTTCGATGGGCTTGGAGGTGTTCCCGCGGTCATGCGCCTGCCCTCTCGAGCTGTGCTTGCTGTTCATCCTCTGCCGGCGGCTCGGGGGCAATCGCGTCCGCCTCGTCCGGCGGCGGCGCGCCCTTTGCGCGGCGATAGCGCAAGGCGCCGAGAATGCCTTGCGGCAGAAAGAGCGTCGAAAAGATGAAGAGGCCGCCAAGCGCGAAAAGCCAGAGTTCCGGCAGAAAGCCCGTAAACCAGGATTTGAAGCCGTTGACGAGCAGCGCCCCGAGGATCGCGCCCACCAATGTCCCGCGCCCGCCTATGGCAACCCATATCACCGCTTCGATGGACGAAGCGGGAGCGAACTCGCTCGGATTGATGATACCGACCTGCGGCACATAGAGTGCGCCGGCGATCCCTGCGAGGCAGGCCGACACGACCCAGACGAAGAGCTTGTAGCGCTCGACGCGATAGCCGAGAAAGCGCGTCCGGTTTTCCGCATCGCGCACGGCGATCAGGACCTTGCCGAGCTTGGAGGTGACGATGGCCCGGCAGATCGCATAGCCGCCCGCCAGCGCGGCAAGGCTCGCGACGAAGAGAATATTCCGCGTCGTTTCCTTCTGGATGTCGAGGCCGAGAATTTCCTTGAAGTCGGTCAACCCGTTGTTGCCGCCGAAGCCCATGTCGTTGCGAAAGAAGGCGAGCAGAAAGGCGAAGGTCATCGCCTGTGTGATGATCGAAAAATAGACGCCCGTGACGCGCGAACGGAAGGCAAGCGATCCGAAGACGAAGGCAAGCAATCCCGGCACGAGAACGACCATTAGCATCGCGAAACCGAAATGATCGAAGCCGTGCCAGTACCAGGGTAGTTCCCTCCAGTTCAGGAAGACCATGAAGTCGGGCAGGATCGGATCTCCATAAACGCCACGCGGCCCGATCATGCGCATGAGATACATGCCCATCGCATAGCCGCCCAGCGCGAAGAATGCTCCGTGACCCAGCGAGAGAATGCCGCAATAGCCCCAGACGAGATCGAGCGCCAGGGCGAGCAGCGCATAGCAGATATATTTTCCGAGAAGCCCGACCATGAAAGTCGAGATATGGATCGGCCAGGACGCCGGTACGACGAGGTTGAAGAAGGGGACGATGATTGCCGCAGCCAGAAGCACGGCGTAGAG
>NZ_DATKFR010000100.1:0-2007 GCF_035511255.1 Parvibaculum sp. | reverse complement strand
CTTCGCGGAAGCCGGCATCGGCGCGCCGGAAGCCGATCTGCGGCACTTCGAAAATGCGGGTCCTCTTCGGGATGCCGTCTTTCGCGGCTACGCGGCCGTCACGGGCGCGATGCCGGATCTCGCGCGCTATCGCCGCGCGGTGGCGGTCAACGCCGCCGTCTCGCTCGCCATCGGCGGCGAGAGCGGCCATCCGCGCGAGGGAATGCGCCGCCGCCAATGGCTCGACGAAGCGCTTGCCCAGGCCGGTCTCGACTGACTTGCGGGCCTTGCCCCCATGGGACTAGCTTGGCGCCATGGCCAATTTCAGCGACGAGATCGAGGACAGCTTCCGTCTCTTCGACGGGCGGCAATCCGCGACGGCGGCCGCCGTGCAGCGCGGCTGCGGGCGCTTGCTCGCCCAGATGAACTATGCCGCGCTCACCGAACTCACGCTCGCGACCGGCCGCCGCGCCGACATCATCGCGCTGGGGCCGAAGGGGGAGATCATCATCATCGAGATCAAGTCGAGCCTCACCGATTATCTCACCGACGGAAAGTGGGAGGATTATCTCGACTTCTGCGACCGCTTCTTCTTCGCCGTGCCGCCGGATTTTCCCCGCGAGGTGATCCCGCTCGATGTCGGCCTCATCATCGCCGACAAATACGACGCCGAGATTCTGCGCGAGGGCGAGCACGACGTGCAGCTCCCGGCCGCTCGCCGCAAGGCGCTGACGTTGCAATATGCCCGCGTCGCCGCGAGGCGCGTGTTCCGGTTTCTGGATTCGGAATAAGGCGGCAGGGTCCAGCCCATCTCAACTCATCGTCCGTCATCCCGGCGAATGCCGGGATCAAGGAGCAGCCAACGAAAAAGCCCTCCGCGAGGAGGGCTTGGGAGCATTGGACGCAGTTCCAGATGTAACCGGATAGATGGGAAGGAGCGTCACGCTCGTCAAGTGGGCGGCACACTCTCCGCTCACGAATATTTTTTGAAAAACTTATCCCCGCTTCCCGATTCGTCATTGCGAGGAGCGATAGCGACGAAGCTGCTTCATTACGAGGAGCGATAGCGACGAAGCTGCTTCGAGACGCGGTTTCACCGCCCCTCGGATCGCGATTTGCGCCGCCCCAGGACAGGCCCGAGCCCGCCTCGAAGGATGGATTGCCGCGGCTTTGCCGTGTTCCACGAACACCTTGACATTGTACGTATAGCGTACTAATAAATGAAATCGTGATCCGAACCTTCGCAGACAAAGACACTCGGAGCCTTTGGGAACGCCAGATGGTGAGGCGTTTCCGCGCCTTCGAGCGGATAGCGTTGCGAAAGCTCGCGCATATCGACGCGGCGACGTCGCTCGACGATCTTCGGTTTCCGCCGGGAAATCGTCTGGAGGCGCTGAAGGGCGAGCGTCGCGGACAGATGTCGATCAGGATCAACGATCAATGGCGCGTCTGTTTTCGCTGGTCGGATGGCGGAGCGGAGGATGTCGAGATCGTGGATTATCATTGAAGGACATGAACCATGGCAAAACTGGCTCCCATACATCCGGGTGAAGTCCTTGCGGAGGATTTCATGGCGCCGCTCGGCCTCAGCGCCAATGCCTTGGCAAAGAGGATCGGCGTGCCGGCAAACCGCATCAGTGCCATTGTCGCCGGACGTCGCGATGTCTCGCCGGACACGGCTCTGCGGCTGGAGCGCGCGTTTGGCTCCTCGGCCGAATTCTGGCTGAATATGCAGGCGCGCTACGATCTCGAAACGGCACGCGATCGCATCGACCGAAAAGAACTTGCTTCGATCAAGGCGATCGAAGCCGCCTGATCCCTCACTTCGGCGCGCGCTTGGCGAGAATGCGTTGCAGCGTGCGGCGATGCATGTTGAGGCGACGCGCGGTTTCCGAGACGTTGCGGTCGCAGAGTTCGTAGACGCGCTGGATGTGTTCCCAACGCACGCGGTCGGCCGACATCGGGTTTTCCGGCGGCGGCGCCTTGTCGCCGGTCTTGGCGAGAAGCGCCGCCTCGATGGCGTCGGCA
>NZ_DATKFR010000099.1:0-3300 GCF_035511255.1 Parvibaculum sp. | reverse complement strand
CTCGCCCTCGACCTCGGAATTGAGGTTCGGGCCGCCGACCGCAGCGCATTCGGCATAGCGCGCCTCCTGTATCTCGCGGGCGGCTGCGATGCGGATCGCCACCTCCGCAGACCCTTCGGCGGCGGGCGGCAGCGAGAGATCAGCGGGCGAAACCGGCGGCACCTCGATATGAATGTCGATCCGGTCGAGCAGCGGCCCGGAGAGCTTCGACTGGTAGTCGGCGACGCAACGCGGCAGGCGTGGACAAGCGCGCGCCGCATCGCCCGCATAGCCGCAACGGCAGGGATTCATGGCCGCAACGAGCTGAAAACGGGCCGGATAGGTCACATGGGCGTTCGCCCGCGCGACGACCGCCTCTCCGGTTTCAATCGGCTGGCGCAGGCTGTCGAGAACCTGACGCGGGAATTCCGGCAATTCGTCGAGAAAAAGCACGCCGCGATGGGCAAGCGAAACCTCGCCGGGTTTCGCACGCAAGCCGCCGCCGACCAGCGCCGCCATCGAGGCCGAATGATGCGGGCTTCTGAAGGCCCGCGCGCGACCGAGGCCGGAGGATGTCAATTCGCCGGCGATGGAGGCGATCATCGAGACTTCGAGCATCTCGCGCGGAGAGAGCGGTGGGAGAATGCCGGGGAGACGCGCGGCGAGCATCGATTTGCCTGATCCCGGCGGACCGACCATCAGCATGTTGTGACCACCGGCGGCGGCCACTTCGAGCGCGCGCTTGGCGCTCTCCTGACCCTTGATGTCGCGGAGATCGGGCAGCGCCCGCGCCTCGACCGCACGCATCGGCGCCGGCTCGGCCAGAACCTGCGTGCCCTTGAAATGATTGACGAGCTGGATGATCGAGCGCGGCGCGAGCACACCGCCCGGATTGTCCGCGCCCA
This sequence comes from Parvibaculum sp., assembly GCF_035511255.1. Lineage (GTDB taxonomy): Bacteria > Pseudomonadota > Alphaproteobacteria > Parvibaculales > Parvibaculaceae > Parvibaculum. The sequence continues at coordinate 2,416 of NZ_DATKFR010000099.1, read as the reverse complement.
TGCCGGCCCAGGCGGCCTCCGGCCCACATTCGAAGGGGCAGATGAGGCCCTTCGATTTCGCGTTGGCCGCGATCGCCGCCGGCAGCGCGCCGGCCACCGCGTTGATCGCGCCGTCGAGCGACAGCTCGCCGATGACGACGAAACGCTCAAGCTCCTGCACCGGCAGGACGCCCATCGCGACAAGGAGGCCAAGCGCGATCGGCAGATCGTAATGGCTGCCTTCCTTGGGCAGGTCGGCGGGGGCGAGATTGACGGTGATGCGCTTCGGCGGCAGGCCGAGGCCGATGGCCGACAATGCGGCGCGGACACGTTCGCGGCTTTCGCCGACCGCCTTGTCCGCGAGACCGACAACGGAGAAGGCCGGCACGCCGCCGGCGATCTGGACCTGCACATCGACAGGCCGAGCCTCGACGCCCAGGAACGCCACCGTTTCTATATGCGCGACCATGCCCGCCCCCAAAGCTCGTCCGCCGTCGGAACAAAGACTAGCGAACCGATGGCGACGGCACAAGAACAATATGAGAACAATAATCCTGTGAAGTAGGCGGAACGGTTTCGGACGGGGCTTCGTTTATTCGAGGCCAGACGGGAAGGGGCCGGGACTTTGGAAGGAATTGATCCATGACCGCACTCCGCCTTCGCCAGATGACCGCTCCGCTCGCCGTTGCGGGTGCCCTTGCGCTCCTGGCCGCCTGCGCCGGACCGACGACGACGACCAGCACGACGACCACCCAGGTTCCGGGCGAGACGCATGTCGAGGCAAACCAGCCCGGCGCCGATACGACCCAGCCCTATTCGCCCGGCACCACTACCACCACGACGTCTCCCTCGACGGTCACTCAGACGACGGTCGAGAAACATTACTAAGCCCCACCGGCGCGTCGGCGGCATGAGCGCCGCTTCGTATCGTCAGGCTACGGAGGAACCGAAGCCCCGACAATGCGTTGACGGCATGATGGATGATACAGATGACGGGAGAACAGACGCCATGACCTTTGCCAGCTTGCGCCGCGCCTCGATCGCGGTCCTTCTCGGCGGTTCCTTCGCGCTTCTCGCGGCGTGCGGCAGCGACGATGCGACCACCTCGTCGACCACGCGAAGCACGACGACGGAGACCACCGGCGCCATCACCGCGCCGCAGCCCTATTCGCCGGGGACTACAACCACGACGACCACGACCGAGAAACACGAAGATCAGTAAGCCAGTTGAGTAGCCTTGCGTCCGCGGCCGGCCGCAGCTTTCGGCGGCCGGCCGTTTGCGTTTATGCGGTTAGATCGTCGTTACCTGCGAGGTTCGCCTTAGCGATCTCGTACCATTCGCGTTGCGCGCGCCGATAGTCATTGCGGCCGCGCTCGACGGCTTTGACGATCAAGGCGAAAAGTTCGCCGGCCTCACTTTCTCTGCCCGCCGACTTCAGCAGCAGCGCGTAGCGCGCTCGCGCCTCCTGTCCCGGATAATGCGGCAGCAAGGCCTCGTATTCCCGCATGGCCTCGTCCCGGCGACCGAGAGCTTCGAGCGCACGGGCATAGAGAAGATGGCCCTCATGCGATTGGAAGCCGGGGTTTTCGGCTTGCAACCGGTCCAGGGCCGCAAGCGCGCCAGCGCCGTCACCCTGCATGAAGAGCGCGCGGGCGAACCCCATCAGGAGTGCCGGGTCGTGCTCGTGCGGTCCGGCAAGGGCACTTTCGTAGAGTTCGCGGGCGCCCGCATAGTCGCCACGGCGGATCAGCTCGCTCGCCAGAAGATGCTTGTTATGCGGCGTTGGCAGATCATCGACCGCCGCGACGAGGGCCCGGAAATCGCGTTCGGAATTGATTGCGCTATCGAGCGTCGTGCGGACCTTACGCGCGGTATTGCTCTGGCCAAGTTCGGGCAGGATTTCGACAAGGCCGTAAACGATACAGCCAATGAGCGGCACGAAGACGATCAGGAAGATCCAGAAGATCGGCCGACCGGTGCGGATGACGTGAACGGCGAAGCCGATCTGCGCCAACAGAATGATGAGACCGAGTGCCGGCATGCGTGCCCCCTGGAAAGATCACACCATACCCACCACATGTGACGGCTTCAACCGGACAGGGGCACCCGGATCATCCCGCAAGGCTAACGCCGACCAACGCACCGACGCCATAAGTGACGCCAGCGGCGGCGAAACCGATCAACAACTGCCGCACGGCGGAGAAAAGCGCGCCGCGGCCGGTGAAGAGCGAGGTGCCGGCGCCGATGCCGGCAAGCGCGAGGCCGCTCAAGGCAAGGCTCGTCAAAAGCGCCACGTCGCCCGTCCAAAAAAAATAAGGGGCAACCGGGAAGATCGCGCCGAAGGAAAAGAGCAGGAAGGACGTTCCGCCCGCGCCCCAGGCCGAGCCGCCGAGTTCTTCCGGGTCGATGCCCAGTTCCTCGCGCACCAGCGTGTCG
>NZ_DATKFR010000098.1:0-3754 GCF_035511255.1 Parvibaculum sp. | reverse complement strand
CCGGGATGCCGGCCGACAAGCTCGCCCGGCGGGTGCAGGAGCTTCACGAGTTCAATCCGATGCTCGGCCATCGCGGTTGCCGCCTCGGCATCACCTATCCCGAGATCTACGAAATGCAGGCCCGCGCCATCTTCGAGGCCGCCATCGAGGCCGCCAAGGAGACCGGCGAGGCCGTGACGCCCGAGATCATGATCCCGCTCGTCTCGATGAAGGCCGAACTCGACCTGCTGAAAGACAAGATCGTCGCCGTGGCGGCGGCGGTCGAAAAGGAGAAGGGGACGAAGCTCGTCTACCAGATCGGCACCATGATCGAACTGCCGCGGGCTGCCCTGATGGCCCGGCAGATCGCCGAATCGGCCGAGTTTTTCTCCTTTGGAACCAATGACTTGACGCAAACGACCTATGGCATCAGCCGGGACGATGCGGCCAATTTCATGAACGACTACCTGACCAAGAAGCTGATCTCGCAGGACCCCTTCGTCTCGCTCGACGCCGAGGGCGTGGGCGAACTCGTCCGCATCGCGGCCGAGCGGGGCCGGACCACCCGGCCGGAGATCAAGCTCGGCATTTGCGGCGAGCATGGCGGCGACCCGGCCTCGATCGCCTTCTGCGAGGAGGTGGGCCTCACCTATGTCTCCTGCTCGCCCTACCGGGTGCCGATCGCCCGCCTCGCGGCGGCCCAGGCGGCTCTTTCGGTGGCCGCGAATGCCGGGCATGAGTGAACGGAAATCTGGCCCCGAAGGGCCGGTTTCCCTCGCTTTTTAACGATTGCGTTAACCTTTGAAGGGGGTCGAAAGGCCCCCTTTTTCGTCGTCCGCGGCCGACCCGGAAAGAGGGGCGGGCGGTGCCCCAAGTTCGCCCGAGAACCGCCATCCGCCTGGGCTATAAGTCCTTACACGGATTAATTTTCGGGTATATCTCTGGCATATATGTTCGTAGACGGAATATATGATCCGGCGACGTTTGAAACAAATTCTCCGGACTCGTGTATCGGCACGCAAAGTGTCGCGAATAAAGAGTGCATGGGAGACATCGATCTTTTGAGTTGACGAGCCATGTTTTTGCCGCAGTTGCGGCGGGTTGCAGCAGAATCAGTCTGCGTACCAATGCGCGAACTGCGACGAATGGGCACGATAAAGAGACAAATAATCACGCAAATTAGCCCTATTTACCGCTTTATTCGTTTGCGAAATGCTCGAAATGACAATGACATAGAAGAAAGTCGCAAACGCAACGCAACGAAATGGTTGTCGCCTCGTTATGCGTGTGCTACTTCGGCGGTCCTTGTTAAGTGTGTGAATGCCCAGGTGTCGGGACGGCATCGGGCTCTGGCACGTACTGTCGGCGCTGTCCGCAGTATCTCGGTAAATGCCCAGTGGGGGGCGAAAGCAATTTGCGCAAGCAGATTGCTCCGAGGACTGAGTGAACAACAAAGCGGTCGGATTGGAGAACGATGCGTAGACTTCTCGAGTGGCTCGATGTGAGCCACGCTATCTCTGGCGCACTTCATGTGACGGTCGGCCTCGTCGGTCTGGCCGTCGTATCCGGCGCTCTTCTCAGCAGCATGACGACGACGGAAGCGCTTCCCGTTGCGGCCGCCGCCATCCATCAAGTCGCTTCCGCCACGCCCGCGGACGGACAAATCCTTCAGGCGAGTCTCGCGGTCGCCGCGCCCTCGATCGCCGTGCCCGCGGTCTTTCGTCAGGCGGATGCGACGTCGGCGCTCGTGCAGAACGCGGTCGCGGTAACGCCCGCGATCCATATCGATCTTCGCGATCTCGAAAAAGAGAGACGCTGTCTTACCGAGGGCATCTATTTCGAGGCGCGCGGGGAAAGCGCGGTGGGCCAGCTCGCCGTCGCGGAAGTGATTGTCAACCGCGTGACGTCGGGCCTTTATCCGGCGAGCATCTGCGGCGTCGTCTTCCAGGGACAGAAGTCCAAGCAGTGCCAGTTCTCTTTCGCCTGCAACGGCGACATGGACCGTCCGCGCGATCCGGTAGCGTGGCGCAAGGCTCAAAAGCTCGCGCATTACGTGCTTGCGGGGAAGGTTCGCACCAGCATCGTCGGGCCGGCGACCTATTATCACGCGACCTATGTGAGCCCGAACTGGGCGCAAAGCATGATCGAGGTCGCCAAGATCGGTCAGCACGTCTTCTACCGCACGGCCGACGCCAACGATTTTAATCCGTCGTAACGGGTGCTCTCCTCGGCGGATTGAAAAATGGCGGGACTCAGGTCCCGCCATTTTTTATCTGCGTGTCGCGATTGGCGACGAGGACGCCTCAGCCCGCCTTCGAGCGCGCCGCTGCTTCCTCGATCATCTTCGCGATCGGACCCGTCGTCGCGATCTGCTCGCGGACGAGTTCCGGCATGTTGCCGGCCGCCTTGTCGAGCTCGGCGAGTTCCGGCGGCACGTACCAGTGCAGCTTGTCCGAGCCATAGGCTTCCCATACGACCTTCGCGACCTCGACCGGCGGGATCGCGCGGAACATGCCGTCCTTCGGCGCATTGGCGGCGGCGCCCGGCGGCAGGATCGGCGTGTCGATGAGACCGGGAAGCACGTCGGCGGCGCGGATCCCGTAGCGGCGGAATTCGATCGAGAGCGCTTCCGTCAGTCCCTTCACCGCATGCTTCGTCGCGGAATAGACGGCGATGCCCGGCATGCCGTAGGTCGCCGACGAGGACGAGGTGGTGAAGCACATCGCGTTCGGCGTCGCCTTCAGGAGCGGCATCGCCGAATGGATGCCGTTCAGTACACCGATGAAATTGACGTGGACGACCTTCAACACGTCCTCGAAGGGCTGCTCGTCGAAAAAGCCGCCCGCGCCGATGCCGGCATTGTTGTAGAGGACGTCCATTTTCCCGCCGGTGGCGGCGCCGAATTCGGCGAGCGCCTTCTCGTAATCCTTCTTGTCGGTGACATCGAGGCGGCGGATCAGGCAGTTTTCGGCGCCGATTTCCTTCTCGAGCGTCGTTAACCCTTCGACATTCAGATCGAAGGCGCCGACGAACCAGCCTTTCTCGTGAAAGAGCTTCGCGGTCTCCCGGCCCATGCCCGAGGCCGCGCCGGTGACGAAGATGGATTTACGCCCGTTCGCGCTTCCCATAATACCTCCCTTGTGGCGTTTTTTGTTTCGATGGACCGCATTCTAGTCAGAATGGGGGCTTCAAGGCGAATAGAAAGCCGTGGAGAGGCAGCGCCGCAACCCAGTACAAAGGGCGAACAGACAAGCGAGGCGGCTCACTGAGCCGCTACGGGCCGGGAAAGGGCCTTCGGAGAGCGGACCGGCGCTCAGGCCGTCAGGCTGTCGAAATCGAGGCCGAGATCGAGGGTTCTGGCCGAATGGGTCAGCGCGCCCGAGGAAATGAGATCGACACCAGCCGCCGCGATGGCCGGGGCGGTTTCGACGGTGATCCGGCCCGAGGCTTCGGTGATGGCGCGGCCGGCGACGAGGGCGACGGCCTCGCGGAGCTGGGCCGGACCCATATTGTCGAGCAGCACCAATTCGGCTTTCGCGTCGAGCGCTTCGGCGAGCTGGTCGAGCGTGTCCACCTCGACCTCGATCTTGACCATGTGACCGATATGGGCGCGGGCTCGCGCGATGGCGGCCGCGATGCCGCCGGCGATCGCGATGTGGTTGTCCTTGATGAGCACGGCGTCGTCGAGGCCGAAGCGGTGGTTCTGGCCGCCGCCGGCGCGGACCGCGTATTTCTCGAGCGCGCGCAGCCCCGGCGTCGTCTTGCGGGTGCAGCA
>NZ_DATKFR010000097.1:0-8291 GCF_035511255.1 Parvibaculum sp. | reverse complement strand
GTCATGCATCTTGCGGCACATTTTCATTTCGCCGGCCCGCGCAGGCCCTACTTTCATGTCAATGTGAATGGTACGAAGGCTTTGCTGAAGGCCGCGCAAAAGGCGGGTGTTTCGTCATTCATTTATCTGACGGCAGCGGCGGTCATCATGGACGATCGCGGCTCGCCGATCCGCAACGCCGATGAGCGCGCCCGTACCTTTCCGCATAGTTTCTCGCCCTATATCGCCAGCAAGGCGAAGAGCGAGGCGGGCGTGCTGGCGGCCAACAGGCCAGGTTTCCGCACCATCGCCATTCGTCCGCCGGGCATCTGGGGGCCGGGCGACGCCTTCAGCCGAAACATTCCGCATGCGATCGAGTCAGGCCAGTTCGCATTCATTGCGCGCGGTGACTATCCCTATTCCACATGCCACGTTGATAATGTCGTCGAAGCGCTGATCTGCGCGCTTGATCGGGGCGAAGGCGGCAAGGCCTATTTCGTTCGGGATGCCGACAACACGACCTTTCGCGCATTTGTCGACAGCCTGGCAAAGCTGCAAGGGCTCTCGATCGACAAGCTGCGTTCGGTTCCCTATGGGGTGGCCTTCTTCATGGGGCGCTTGATGGAACTCGGCGCAAGACTCAGGCGCTCGGATCAGGACCCCGCTCTGACCCGAACGATGGTGCGGATGATCGGCCGCGAGTTCACGATCGACGATAGCGCCGCGCGGCGCGATCTGGGCTACATAGGCAGGGTTTCGCGTCTGGACGGGCTGGCCTCCTACGAGGCGGGTTAGGGGACCGTTGATCGACCAAAGCGAAGTTCGCAACTGTTTTGCAGAAATAAATTATTGTAAAACGATAATTTACATGCCATAGCTGGGGCCGAAAAAAGGGATCTTCCAGCCATGGTTCAGCCACCGATCATTATCGATACCGTTGCGCGGGATCAGGAGCGTCGTAGGAAGCGCATTCGTCATCTCAGTCGGTTGATGGCGGTGGGCTGCCTCGTTACGTCCGTGATGCTCACGTCGGCGATGCTTCTTTATTGGACCTTGACCCCTGCACAAACACTGTTCAGCCAAGCGGGCATTTCGAACGCACCGGTTGCGGATATTGATGTGCTCACTCGCACTTTGGCATTCACAATTTCCATGATCCCGCTCGGAACGCTGATTTACGGATTTTTGAACGCCCGCCGCTGCTTTGCAGCTTTTGCCGCTGGCCAAATCTTTTCCAGCGAGCAGGTCAAGCGGCTTAAGGCGTTTTCGATCGCTGCCGCGGTGTCGGGCTTGTTGAAACCGCTGGCGGGCGCCGCGCTCTCTGTCCTTCTGAGTTTCAGCAATTTGACTGGGAGGAGGACGCTGGCACTGAACATCGGCTCCGATACGCTCATTGTGCTGATTTTCGCGGGAACGGTTGCGGTCATCGCCTGGGTGATGGCGGAGGCTATAGACATTTCCGACGAAAATAAGCAGTTCGTCTGAAGGCTGCGACATGCCGATCCGAGTGCGCCTGGGCGTGATGCTCGCCGAACGCAATGTGAAGTCCAAGGATCTCGCCGAATATGTCGGGATTACCGAGGCAAATCTGTCACTGCTCAAACAGGGCAAGGTGAAGGGCGTGCGTTTCGAGACTCTCGAAAGAATTTGTCGGTTTCTCAAATGCCAGCCCGGAGACCTCATCGTATTCGATGACGACTCCCGAGCGGAGAATGAATAGCGCTCTCCAGCCCCGAAATGAGGAATGCCATAAATGCATAGACTGCACGTAATTGCGCTGTTGCTGGCGATTGGGCTATCGGCTTGTTCTTCGCAGAGTGCGTATTATACCGGCCAAGCGTGGCGCCGAAGCCTGTGCGACAATGTACCCGGACAAGATCGGGCGCGTTGCCTATCCGAATCCTTTAAGACCTACGGCGAATACCAGCAGGAAGATGCGGGCAACAACACCAACAGGTGAGCGCCTCCGGACGATTATGTGTGTTGGCGGTGGGGGCACGCCGGAAAGGTATTTTTCTTGGTATCGAGTCTTACCCAGAATTCAACTCGCCTATAAATGAAACAAAATTGCTCCGGTTCAAGATCGAGTGGGACTAGGCTGCGAGTTGAAACTTGGCGATGTTGCCAGACCGCTTCGGCAAACGGAACGATTTCTCCATGACCGACAATAGACGCATCGTCCTTTCCAGCGACCATGCCGCCATTCAACTCCGGCAGTCCATTGCCGCTCATGTCGCGGCGCATGGCTGGGAGGTGGTCGATATCGGACCGACGACGCCGGAGAGCACACACTATCCCAAGCACGGCGAAGCGGCGGCGCGGCTCGTCGCCTCCGGCGATTGCCGGTTTGGCATCATCCTGTGCGGCACCGGCCAGGGCATCATGATGGCGGCGAACAAGGTCAGGGGCATCCGTTGCGGTGTCTGCGCCGACACATTCTCAGCCCGGATGATCCGTCAGCACAACGATGCCAACATGCTTTCGCTTGGCGCGCGCGTGGTGGGCGAAGGGCTGGCGCTCGATATCGTGGACGCATTCCTGGCCGCCCAGTTCGAGGGCGGCCGACATGCGGCGCGGGTTGAGATGATCGGGGTGCTGGAAACCTAACGTCTTCTATGCTTCTGCCGATGTCTCCCTAACAAAATTGACCGGATTCTAGACGTCGGTCGAGGCGCGGCGTACCGGGCGGCGGACGGCTCTCAGCTTGCCGCTGTTGCCCCCGCCGCAGAAAAAGCGGTCGCCGCCATCGGATTCGAGGCCTGAGACGAAAGTGCCGGGTGGCATGTCGACGCTCTCCAGGACTTTGCCCGTCTGCGGATCGATCCGCCTCAGTTCGCTCGCATCGCCTTCCCATGTGCCATGCCAGAGTTCCCCGTCGATCCAGGTGACGCCGGTGACGAAGCGGTTGGACTCGATGGTGCGAAGAACCGTCCCCGTCTCCGGATCGACCTGATGGATCTTCCGCTCCCGATACTGCCCGACCCAGAGCGCTCCTTCCGCCCAGGCGAGACCCGAGTCGCCGCCTCCGCCGGGAGCCGGAATGGAGCCGAGGATCTTGCCGGTTTCCGGGTCGATCTTGTGGATGCGGTTCTCGGCGATCTGGAACAGATGTCGCCCATCGAAAGCGGTCCCTGCATGTGCCGCGACGTCGATTGAGCGCAAGACCTTCCCACTCGCCGGATCGAGGGCGTTGAGCTTGTCGCCGGCGGCGAACCAGACTTGCCGGCCGTCATAGGTAACCCCATGCACGCCATCGGCGCCCGGAAAGGGCCCATATTCATTGACGATTTCGGCTGGTGATCTGGTCATGTCGATTTCCCGGTTGTTCGGCAGGATCGATCCTAATCGCCCGACAATGGGGTGGGGAGTAACAAGCTTGTCGGGAATCCGGGTACGGGCGGCGTCATCCAGCGGCGCGCCCGGGCTTGGCCGAACGAATGCACCTTGCCTGCGCCGGAAAGCGTCTCAAGCGCCCGCTGCACGCTGCGCTGACTGGCACCGAGCGCCAGTGCCAGAGCCGAGCTCGACCATGCCTCGCCGTCGGCGAGAAGGGCGAGTATGGCGGCATGTTCTTCATCGACGGGGTGGGCCAGCGTGACGACCTTGCGCGCGTGGCGCGGCACCAGTGCAAAGCCTCGGCTCGTGGCGGTTACATCGGCCATCATCCGCAGTTCCCTGCGAAGGCGGCCGATCTCGACACGCAGCCGTGCGCGATGCGATTCATCGGCGTGCTTGGCCCGAAATGCGCGTTCAAGGAGTGTCTCTCTCGGAACGTCCTCCGGCCAGGCTTCGGCCAGCGCGCGGGCGAGCGCGAACAGAACCGGGCGTCTCTCGAGCGAAACAACCGCGCCGGCTTCACGCACCGCATAGCGGCAAGCATCCACGACAAGCGCCTTCGAGGAGAGCAACGCCTCGACCTCGTCAAGCAACAGGAGCCGTTCGCCATCGCGCGCGATCAGCCGCGCCGCCGGTGTGTTCAGACCGAGAGCGGTACTTTCGACCTCCGCAATCAGCGCCGGGATGGCGGCATGGCGTGCGGCTTGTCCGGCCCGCGCCAGTGCAGAGCGTGCCGCCTTCGTCCGCAGGCGCCGTAACGCAATGCCGGCGACGACGAGTTCATAGCCGGCGGCGAGGGCGGGCGGAAAAAACTTCGGATCGAGTTCGGCGAGGGTCCGCTCGGCCTCGTCGAGACGCCCGATCAGGAGAAGGCGCCGGACTTCGAGATATCCCGCATAGGCTGCATTCACATGATCGCCGTGCTCTTCGAGCGTGGCCCGAGCCTTGTCGAGCACCTTCGTGGGCCAGCCCAGGTCGCGCGAGACGAGCGCGATCTCGGCTTCGGCCACGACACAGCGCGCGCGGGACACCGCCTCCTTCGGACCGAAGGCGCGGACCGCACTTTTCAGGAGAGCCTTGGCCCGGGCGAGATCGCCGAGCTGCGCCATCGCGATGCCCCGAAGCGCGAGCGCGGGCGCGTCTTCGCGCAGCGCCACACGGTTCAAAGCGCCGAGGGGATCACCCGCTGCGAGGGCAAGCGCCGCCGCCGTAATCAGCGAGTCCATTGGAATCCCGCCACACTTGTCACTCCCGCCATTCGATGTCCCGGACCTAGTTTACCTCACGGATGCAGACAAGCACGTCGTATCGACAGAGGAACAAGGACGATGACGAAACACACAACCGGAACACGCGAAGAGTGGCTGTCGGCCCGGCTGGACCTGCTCAAGGCCGAGAAAGAGCTGACGCGGCAAAGCGACGAGTTGGCGCGGCGGCGGCAGGCGTTGCCATGGGTGAGGGTCGACAAGGAGTATGTTTTCGACACCGGCGAAGGCAAACAGTCGCTGCGCGATCTTTTTGCCGGCCGTTCGCAGCTTCTCGTCTACCACTTCATGTTCGGGCCGGATTACACGGCGGGCTGTCCCTCCTGCTCGATGATCGCCGACGGCTTCGACGGGTTCGCCGTTCATCTGGCCAATCACGATGTCGCGCTCTGGGCGGTATCGCGTGCGCCGCTCGCGAAGTTGCAGGCCTACAGGCAGCGCATGGGATGGACATTCCCCTGGGCGTCCTCGCAGGGCAACGACTTCAATTTCGACTTCAACGTCTCGTTCACCGAAGAACAGCAACGCGAAGGAAGTGTCGAATATAATTATCGGCGCAGCGGCCAGCCGATGGATGCGGCGACGATTCCGGAACCCGTCACACGGTTCGCAGCGGCATGCGGAACCGACGGGCCCACTTACAAGCGGGACACGCCGGGAATGAGCGCCTATGTGCTCGAGAACGGCGTCGTCTATCACACATACTCTACCTATGCGCGCGGTCTTGACGGTCTTTGGGGCGCGTATCAGTGGCTCGACCGCGCTCCCTTGGGCCGCAACGAAACGGGCGTCTGGTGGCGGCGCCATGACGAATATGCCGATGGCTGAGGTTGCAAATTTTCGCCCCGCCGCGGGCGCAAAAGCCGCCTTTGGGATGGCGGAGGTCCTCTCGCTTGCGGCCGCACCGACCTTTGCGGTCATGGCCTTGCTTACGAGCCTTCTCGGCTCCGGTCCGGCCGATCTGCTCTGCGCGACCGCACAAGAGGCGTCCCCGCTGGGCGGCATGGTCCCGATGTATTTGCTGATGAGCATGTTCCATTCGGGAACCTGGCTGAAGATGCTTGCCTGCCGGAAACACTCTTCCCGCCGTCGCGATTCACGCGCGGCCACCGGCGATTGATCCCGCCAAGGCGAATACCGGGTCCGGCAACCGGGCCTTGGCGGTTGTGGCAATCACCGGCAACCGGTTCCCTCCAGCACCGAACACCGCTAGGCTGGCGCCGTTCAGTTGGAGAGAATGAATGAAGCGTTTTCTGTTCGCCGGGGCCTTTGTCGCGGGGCTTCTGCCGGGTGTCGCACTCGCCGACGCCAATGACGACAATACGCTCTGTTACGAGCAGTTCCGCAGCGGCAACGACAAGGCCGCCATCGACTATTGCACCAAGGCGATCGATTCCGGGCAACTCGCGAAAGAGGATCTGGTCGCGGCCTTCATCAACCGGGGTGTGGCCTTCCGCAATCTGGGCAATTCGAAGCAGGCGGTCGTCGATTATACGGCGGCGCTCAAGAATGCGCCCAACGACGCGATGATCTATGCGAACCGCGCCAATGCACGCCGTGATATCGGCGATCTCGACCTCGCGCTCGCGGATGCGGACAAGGCGATCAAGCTCGACTCCAAACGCGATGCGTCTTTTTTCGTCCGTGGCGCCGTCTATGAGGCGCTCAACCGGCTCGACAGCGCGCGGCGCGATTATATGCAGGCGCTGACGCTCGACCCGACCAATCGCGATTATCAGGATCGCATTCTCGCGATCGACAACAAGCGTGCGCGACGCGCGCAACAGGGCGGGGGCACGCGATGAGCGATCCATTCGAACATCCGATGCCGCCGCGGCGGCTCGACGTTTTCGCTGCGGTCAAGGAAGCCTATACGGGTGCATGGACGCATTTCGGGCAGATGCTGCGTCTCACCTGGCTCCCGGGTGTTCTCTATATCGCGCTCATTTTCGTGGCGGCGCTGATCGATGTGGAAGCGAATCCGATCCTGCGCTTTTTGCTGGAACTGGCTTCGCTCTTCATCTGGCCGATCATCGCCGTTTCCTGGCACCGCTTCATTCTCGTCGGCGATGTCGCGCCCGGTCCGTTTCATCTTCAATTCGGTCGGCGCGAGGCCCGCTTTCTGATGGTCTCGATATTTCTCGGCCTTCTGATGCTGCCCGGATATCTCATGGCCGTGATCTCGGCGGTGTCGGCGGGGGCATCCGCAAATACATCGACGTCGCTCGTCGGCTTTCTCGGTCTCATCGCGCTGCTGATCGGCATCTATTATTTCGTCCGGCTGCTTCTGCTGCTTCCGGCGGTGGCGGTCGACGAGCCGATCAATGCGCGGCTCATTCTCGAACGGACGCGCGAGAATTTCTGGCGGCTCGTTGCCCTTCTGCTGCTTGCCAGCCTGCCGATCGCGATTGCCTTCCTGCTGGTGGGAACGATCGTGCTGTCGCTCGGCCTGCCGACATTTCTCGTCTTTGTGCTGGCCTCGGTCTTCTACATTTTCTTTGCGATTGTCGGTGTCGCGATCCTGTCGATCGCCTATCGCGACCTCGTCGGCCCGCCTGGCACGCTCGCCTTCGACCTCGACAAATCCGATGCGCCGATGAACTAGCGGCTTCGCAATCTCTTCTCGTTATGGTGAAATGTGAACTCCATCACGGGGTGAGGGGAAGGTATGTCTTTCGCATATGGCGCGGCTGAGGGGCTTACAAGGAAATTGCCGGTCTTCTCCGCCGCCCGGGAAGTCTATGCCGGCGTCATCCGGCATTTCTGGGACTTGCTTCGTGCTGCCTGGATACCGGTGTTGCTAGTGGTCGCGGTGAGAAGTTACGCCGAGTTCCGGTTTGCACAATTCGCGCCACCCTCCGGCTTGGACTCAACGCCGGATGAAGTCATGCGAGCTTATTTCATGACGATTTTGCCGACGTTCTTAGAGATAGGAATTTTTCTTTGGGTGGGATGGGCGATGATGGCCGTCGCATTTCACCGTTTTGTTCTTATTGGAGAAAAGACGCGAGGCCTTGGAGGGACCGGTCTGATCTTCGGTCGGAAGGAACTCCTCTACTTTTGGTCCGCGCTCAAGATATTTGTCATATGGGCGTTGAGTGCGCCCGTTCTCTCGATCCCCATTCTGGTTGGTTCCATATATGCGTATGATCGGCTTTATCATCCTGACTGGAATACGTTCGATGCCTGGATCATGCCTGCCGCAGTTCTGGCAGATGTAATAGGCTGGGTAGTTCTGGTGCCACTTGTTCTGAGGGCGGCTCTCGTTCTGCCTCATGTTTCGCTCGGCGGGGAAAGCAACATCCGCTACATCTGGCGGCGCGCCGAGGGCAATACGTGGAGGCTGCTGGTTCTTATGTTGCTTGTGACGATGTTGCCGGCGCTTCTGTTCTTCGCGATTGCCTTCATCTCTGCTCCGGTCCCGCTTGCCGCCACCGCTCTTGGCGCGGTGGCATATGTCATCTTGGGAATGTTGAGCACGACAGCTCTCTCCGTCGCCTATCGCGAAATCGTTGGGCTGCCTTCGGACACAGTTCCTGTCGTGCGAGCCGCTAGCGAAGATATTCAGCCGGCCTGATTTGCGCCCGCCGTCTCCGTCGGCTAAGGTCGCTCCATAAAGAACCGGAAAGGTGCCGGGAGGCACCTAAGGGCTTGAAATGTCAGGCCTTTCGACGCGGCGCAGGGCCGCCTCGCAACTCCACGCGCAGACAT
>NZ_DATKFR010000096.1:0-5641 GCF_035511255.1 Parvibaculum sp. | reverse complement strand
GGCCGGATCGACGCGATCGACGGCCTGGCGCGATTGGTATCCCCAAGGGGAGTCGAACCCCTGTTTTCGCCGTGAGAGGGCGACGTCCTGGGCCACTAGACGATGGGGACGTGACCAGTTCGGGCGCCTCGTATAGGACGCCCGCGCCTGCCGATCAAGCGTAATCCAAAGCCGGCCTCCGCCGGAGGCAAGCCGCCCATCGCCGCCGCGACGACCGACCGGCCGGCGGCTCTTCAGAGACTCGGGAGGACGTCCCCGTCCCTCCCGAAGCCCCACCGTCCCTAGGGCACGCGCCCTAAAAACTCTTGTCCGCACTGCGGCAAACGGGCGCAGTTTGTTTGTAGGTGTATTACACTTATTCCAGTTTTCATATATTTCATATTTAAAAACAAAGACTTGAGAAAACATGCGGACAAGCTCTCCGCAGTCAGAATATTTTGCGCCGCACCATTTTTGTCTTTGACATTTTGTCACGAAAGCCCGATAAAAGACTCACGAAAGTTCGATCGATCTCCTCCCCGATCGCAGGCTTTCAGTAGTTGCCGCCTGTGCCATCCTCCCTCCTCCCCCGGCACAGGCGGCACCCTCCCTTCCCCCGACATTCCGAAGAACTGAAGAAACCGCCGCTTGTGCGGGTTTTTGCGTTCGCGCCGCGTTGCGTCCGCGAAATCGCCATCTGCTTCCGTTAGATGCCGATCTCGAGTCTCAGCGGCCGGAAGCGTTGCGCCGCGCCATGCCCGAGTCTCAACCAGGCGTGGAGCGGCATCGGCCCGGTCCGGCGTGGCGGCGCCGCGATCAGCGTCACCAGCCCCACTTCATGCGCGCCCGCGAGATCGGCGCCGGATGGCCTCGCGACGCCCGCCGGATGGGAATGGAAATAGCCGAGGATACCTTCGCGCGGTCTTCGGATCGCCTTCCCGTGCCCATCGCCACGCCCATCCTCGCGTAAGGCGCGCTGCACGGTAAAAAGCACCACCGGATCGATCTCGAAGTGCCGTGCCCGGTCCGCCGCGACATTCGCCGCCGGCACGGCGCGCATCGCATAGGCCCGCCCTGCCCGCACCGTACCGACCAGCACGCCGCAGCATTCGTCGGGAAAGCGCGCCTGCGCTTCGGCGGCGATGTCGAGATAGGCCCGCCGCCCCAGCGTCAGCGCGCCGATCATGCGCGGATGCGCGTGATGGTTCATTTCGCCGGATCGCGGGAGGCGAGGTCGCTCAGCGGCCGCAGCCTGATGCGCCCCATTTCCTGCCCGGTCTTGGCGCTGACGATGATGATCTCGTCCTCCTTGCCACCCGAAACGTGCACGACGATCCGGTCCTCGGCGAGGCTGACGCTCTTCACCGTCTCGTCCGGCGCGACATGGACGTCGCTGACGCCGAAACGGCCGGCGAAGCCCGCCGCCTGCTCCGCCGGATGGGAGGCGCGCTTGGTCACCACCACGAGGACGAAGATCACCCCGGCGACGAGAATGAGGCCCATGGTGACGAGCAGCATGATCGCCGCCTTCACGCCGTTCGAGAGAGGCGGCTTTACAGGTTCCCCGGAAAGAGGCGCGGCGGTATCGTCAGACATGATGTCCTCACTGAAAGAATCGGCCCCGGAAGGCGCCACGAGCCACGCCGTGACGGTGCCGCCGGAAGCGGCCGGCATCCGCCTCGACAAGTATCTCACCGACGCCCTGGCGGGCAAGGCGCCCGAGGGCGAGGCCGTGCTCTCCCGTGCCCGGCTTCAGGCGCTGATCGACGAGGGCCGCGTCCGCGTCGAGAGTGCCGGCCAGCCGCCCGCAACGGCCGCCGACGCCTCGCGCAAGGTCAAGGAAGGCGAGAGCTACACGGTCAGCGTGCCCGCCCCCGTCCCGGCGAAGCCGCTCGGCCAGTCGATCCCGCTCGACATCGTCTATGAGGACGACGAGCTCATCGTGGTGATGAAGCCCGCCGGCCTCGTCGTCCATCCGGCGGCCGGCAACCAGGACATGACGCTGGTCAATGCCCTCATCGCCCATTGCGGGGAAAGCCTCTCCGGCATCGGCGGCGAGCGGCGGCCCGGCATCGTCCACCGCCTCGACAAGGACACGTCCGGCCTGATGGTGGTCGCCAAGACCGACCGCACCCATCAGGGCCTGTCGCTGCAATTCGCCGCCCATGGCCGCGACGGCAAGCTCACCCGCGCCTATTGGGCCCTCGTCTGGGGCGAGCCGAAACCGCGGGACGGCACGATCGAGGCGAATATCGCCCGTTCGAGCCATAACCGCTCGAAGATGGCGACCGTCAAGACCGCCGGCCGCGAGGCCATCACCCATTATCATGTGATGGAAAGCTTCGGCGAACCGCCCCTCGTCTCGCTGGTCGAGTGCCGGCTCGAAACCGGGCGGACGCACCAGATCCGCGTCCACATGACCGCCATCGGCCACCCCTTGCTCGGCGACCCGACCTATGGCGGGGGCCAGCGGACGCGCAAGACCCGGCTGCCGCCCGAGGCGCAAGCCGCGCTGGAACGGCTCGGCCGGCAGGCGCTTCACGCCCATCACCTCGGCTTCGAGCATCCCGTGACCGGCGAAAGGCTCGAATTCGACGCCCCTTTGCCGCGCGATATGGCCGATCTGCTGGGCAGTTTAGAAGGATTATAGATTTTTAATCTGGCGGCCCTTTTCTGGCCCGAAAGCGCGCCTATATAGAAAACCGATGTCCGAGCGGCGTAGTATGGAATTACACCCAAGCGGACGTCCGGCCTTAAGGGGGCCCGCCTGAAAGGGGTACTGATATGTCCAAGCTGATGCCGGCGCCAAGCCCGGAAGGAAGTCTCTCGCGGTATCTCCAGGAGATCCGCAAGTTCCCCATGCTCGAACCGCAGGAAGAGTACATGCTCGCCAAGCGGTGGAAGGAGCATGAGGATTCCGAGGCAGCGCACAAAATGGTGACGAGCCATCTGCGTCTCGTGGCGAAGATCGCCATGGGCTATCGCGGCTATGGCCTTCCCATCGGCGAAGTCATTTCCGAAGGCAATGTCGGCCTCATGCAGGCCGTGAAGCGGTTCGAGCCCGAAAAGGGCTTCCGCCTCGCGACCTATGCGATGTGGTG
Source organism: Parvibaculum sp. (assembly GCF_035511255.1). GTDB lineage: Bacteria > Pseudomonadota > Alphaproteobacteria > Parvibaculales > Parvibaculaceae > Parvibaculum. Next base: position 2,561 of record NZ_DATKFR010000096.1, on the reverse strand, counting down.
GATCCGCGCCTCGATCCAGGAATACATCCTGCGCTCATGGTCGCTCGTGAAGATGGGCACCACGGCCGCGCAGAAGAAGCTCTTCTTCAACCTGCGCAAGGTGAAGGGCCAGATTCAGGCGATCGAGGAAGGCGACCTGCGTCCCGAGCAGGTGACCTATATCGCCGACCGCCTCGGCGTCACCGAGGATGAAGTCACCTCGATGAACCGGCGCCTGTCCGGTCCCGACAATTCGCTCAACGCGCCGCTCCGGCAGGATTCCGAAGGCGGCGAATGGCAGGACTGGCTGGTCGACGACAGCGCCGATCAGGAAACCGTGCTCGGCGATCAGGAAGAAATGGGCCTGCGCCACGAGATGCTCGCCCAGGCGATGCAGACGCTCAACGAGCGCGAGATGCACATCCTGACCGAGCGCCGGCTGAAGGACGAACCGGCGACGCTCGAAGACCTCTCTCAGGAATATGGCATCAGCCGAGAGCGCGTCCGCCAGATCGAGGTCCGCGCCTTCGAGAAGCTGCAGAAGGCAATGCGCGCCGCCATGCGCGACCAGTCCGACGCCCGCAAGGAAGCCATCGCCAACGCGTGACCGTCGCGCTGTCGACAAACTAAAAGGCCGCCCCACACCGGGCGGCCTTTTTTGTTTTCACTCTTTCTCTTTCCCGTCATGGCCGGGCTTGACCCGGCCATCCACCTCTTCTTGACGCCGAAAGAAAGACGTGGATACGCGGGTCAAGCCCGCGCATGACGCAACAAAAAAGAGAGCGTTACTCCGCCGCCACCCCGGTCCCGATCGGGCAGCTCACGCCGGTGCCACCGAGGCCGCAATAGCCGGCGGGGTTCTTCGCCAGATATTGCTGGTGGTAGTCCTCGGCGAAAAAGAACTCCGGCGCGTCGAGGATTTCGGTCGTGATCGCGCCGTAACCCTGCTTGCCGAGTTCGGCCGCATACATCGCCTTCGATGCTTCCGCCGCCTCGCGCTGCGCCGCGCTCGTCACATAGATGCCCGACGTCGGGTTGTGGCTCTCCCAGAAAGTCTTGAGCAGCGTCTCGTAGGACACCTTCTTCGGATCGTAGACGACAAGCACGACCTCGTTGTGCCCGGTGCGGCCAGTGCAGACCTCCTCATAGGTCGGGTTCGGCGTATAGCCCGCCGCATAGCCGACCGCCGTCACGACGACGCCCGGTACCTGCCAGAACTTCCGCTCCGCGCCCCAGAAACAGCCGAGGCCGAAAATCGCCGTCTCGCTGCCCGCCGGGTAAGGCCCCTTGAGCGGCGCACCGTTGACGAAGTGCCGCTCCGCCGTCGGCAGCGGCGTCCCCCGCCCCTTCAGCGCCTCGTCGGGCGCGGGCATCTCGATCTTCTTGCGCAGATTGAACATTCAGCACCTCCATTCTTGGAGCCCGGATATGGGCGATTCTATGCCTTCGCAAAAGCCCTGTCAGGTCTTGTGCGCAATCACGTCTTCGTGCGCCCGAGCCAGTCCGCCAATTCCCGCCACGGCCCGATGTCCCAGTACCGCGTCGCCGCGCCGGAGGGCGAGCAGAGGACGAAGACCTCCGGGAAATCCGGCAGCGTCCGCGCCTGCCGGCCGAGTGCGATCTTCCCCGTCGGCTGCCCGAGCCAGACGCTCGCTGCCTTCTTGCTGGTGAAAGCGATGGCGCGCGGGCGGAAGCGGCGCATCTTGGTCTCGAAAAGCGTTCTGTCGAAATGTTCGGGCGCGATCTCATGATCCATGCCCGCCCCGATTTTCGACATATCCGTGAAACCGATCCCGAGCCCGGCGAGCTTCGGAAACTCATGCGGCGCGAAAAGCCTCGGCGTCAGGCCGACCTCATGCAGCGTCCGCCAGAAGCGGTTCCCCGGATGCGCGTAATAGGCGCCCTCCGCCGCCGACCGATGCCCCGCCGCCGTGCCGACGAAGACGAGGGCGAGCCCCTCGCGAAGCTGATCGGGGAGCCTTTCGTTCATGCCTCGTCGGCCGACATGCCGAATTTCAGCAAATTACCGTGAGGGTCACGGATATAAAACTCCTTCATGCCCCAGGGCCGTATGGCGAAGTCGTATAGGCGCTCGCCGCCGATGGGCATCTCTCCTATGCCGGCCTCCGCGAATTCCTCGTAGAGCGCCGGGATCTGTCCGCCCCTGATATAACAGGCCGTATTTTCCGGATGGATGCGGTCATGGGCGAGCCAGAAGTGAATTTCCATCCGGTCGCGGCGGACGATCAGATAGTCGCCGAGGACTTCGGCCGCGAAGCCGAGCTTTTCCGTATAGAAGCGGCGGGATTCCTCGATGTCGAGCGAGGCAAGGATCGGTATGGTCTCGGCATGGTCGGTCATGTGGGCCTCGATCGGACAAGCTGGGCTCCTCCCGGATTTCGGGAGCGCGGGAGGCTATGGACACACTTTTGGAGATAACGGGATAGATGGGAAGCAGCGTCACGCTGGTCAAGAGGCGCGGCACACGGAATATTTTTCGCGAAACTTATCCCCGCCCTCACCCTCCCACCGCCTCGCGGCGGCGGGCCCCTCCCTCTCCCGCAAGCGGGCGAGGGGTAAGA
>NZ_DATKFR010000095.1:0-2228 GCF_035511255.1 Parvibaculum sp. | reverse complement strand
CTTCGCGGAAGCCGGCATCGGCGCGCCGGAAGCCGATCTGCGGCACTTCGAAAATGCGGGTCCTCTTCGGGATGCCGTCTTTCGCGGCTACGCGGCCGTCACGGGCGCGATGCCGGATCTCGCGCGCTATCGCCGCGCGGTTGCGGTCAATGCCGCCGTCTCGCTCGCCATCGGCGGCGAGAGCGGCCATCCGCGCGAGGGAATGCGCCGCCGCCAATGGCTCGACGAAGCGCTTGCCCAGGCCGGTCTCGACTGACTTGCGGGCCTTGCCCCCGTGGGACTAGCTTGGCGCCATGGCCAATTTCAGCGACGAGATCGAGGACAGCTTCCGTCTCTTCGACGGGCGGCAATCGGCGACGGCGGCCGCCGTGCAGCGCGGCTGCGGGCGCCTGCTCGCCCAGATGAACTACGCCGCGCTCACCGAACTCACGCTCGCGACCGGCCGCCGCGCCGACATCATCGCGCTGGGGCCGAAAGGCGAGATCATCATCATCGAGATCAAGTCGAGCCTCACCGATTATCTCACCGACGCAAAGTGGGAGGACTATCTCGATTTCTGCGACCGTTTCTTCTTCGCCGTGCCGCCGGATTTTCCGCGCGAGGTGATCCCGCTCGATGTCGGCCTCATCATCGCCGACAAATACGACGCCGAGATTCTGCGCGAGGGCGAGCACGACGTGCAGCTCCCGGCCGCTCGCCGCAAGGCACTGACGTTGCAATATGCCCGCGTCGCCGCGAGGCGCGTGTTCCGGTTTCTGGATTCGGAATAAGGCGGCAGGGCCCAGCCCATCCCAACTCATCGTCCGTCATCCCGGCGAAGGCCGGGATCCAGGAGCCGCAAAGCGCGGAGCGCGAAACCCTGGGTCCCGGGACAAACCCGGGATGGCAACCGGTCATCGACGTCCCCGGAACAAAAAAGCCCTCCGCAAGGAGGGCTTGGGAGTGCTGAATGCACGTCCGGATATAACCGGGGAGATGGGAAGCAGCGTCACGCTCGTCAAGGGGGCGGTATGCGGAATATTTCTCGCGAAGCTTATCCCCGGCCCTTTGCGTCATTGCGAGGAGCGATAGCGACGAAGCAACCCGGCCTGAGCTTGTTGCCTCCGGATTGCTTTGCTCCGCTCGCAATGACATTGTCTTCATCTTCGACGACGGCTCTCCGATCTGATTTTCTGAACCATGGCAAAACTGGCTCCCATACATCCGGGTGAAGTCCTCGCGGAAGATTTCATGGCGCCGCTCGGCCTCAGCGCCAATGCCCTGGCAAAGAGGATCGGCGTACCGGCAAACCGCATCAGCGCCATTGTCGCCGGACGCCGCGATGTCTCGCTGGACACGGCTCTGCGGCTGGAGCGCGCGTTTGGCTCCTCCGCCGAATTCTGGCTGAATATGCAGGCGCGCTATGAGCTCGAAATCGTGGAAGGCGGAAATTAGTTTGTGCAGAGAGCGCGGAGAAGAATCGGCACCGTAACGATCGCTTTAAATATGAATAGAGCCAACGCGGTGAGCTGGATGCTTGAAAAGAGCGTCGAATCGATAACTCTGCGCGCGCCTTGTGAATGCTCCTCAATCAAGCTCCGGATTCGATCTGGAGTTCCGGGCTCCAAGTCCAACAGAGCTTTTTTCCACTCCTCGAAATCCGCAGGTACGCTGCGCCTCTGCATAATCTTGAACCGAGTGAACACCCGATCATCGGGGAGCAGGGCCGTCTCTGTCAGTAACACCTGCTGATGGACGAAGGTAACGTCTTCCCCGCGTTTGCGAATGATCGCATGAAGCCAATGATTGGTAAGAGAGATCAAAACGAGGAATACAAGCGAGATTATAAGGGCCAGAAAGTGGTGGAGTTGGGGATTGTCGGACGGCGCTCCGCCGGGAACAGCTAGCAATGCTGTCATCGCAACTAGAAGAAGCGATTGGATGGTAACATTAATTGAGCGGTAGGATTGGAGCAGCGAGTCCTGCCATCCTACAATCTGCAAGAGGGCATCGCGCCGTGCGCGAGTCTCAGTTTGATCTGTCACTTCGGCGCGCGCTTGGCGAGAATGCGTTGCAGCGTGCGGCGATGCATGTTGAGGCGGCGCGCCGTTTCCGAGACGTTGCGGTCGCAGAGTTCGTAGACGCGCTGGATGTGTTCCCAACGCACGCGGTCGGCCGACATCGGGTTTTCCGGCGGCGGCGCCTTGTCGCCGGTCTTGGCGAGAAGCGCCGCCTCGATGGCGTCGGCA
>NZ_DATKFR010000094.1:0-6875 GCF_035511255.1 Parvibaculum sp. | reverse complement strand
AAGAGTTTGTCGCGCACCGTCGCGCCGATCAGACAGACGGTACGCCCGCCCCGCTCCTCCGCGTCGTCGAAAATACGGCCCCGCTCCAGTTCCCATTGCCTCGCTTTGAAATAGGCATTGGTCGTCCCCGATACGGTGGTGGTCCAGTTGGTATTGCCGTAAACGGCCCGGGCCGAGGCAGTCGACATCGGCGCAACCGCATCGAGCCCGTCGATCCCACGCTCGATCGCCACCACGTCGCCGGCCTTGAACGCGGCGCCGCCGCTACTCGGGCCCCGCTGCTGCGAGCCGGGCAGCACCATCAGAAGATTCTTGCCGAGTCCCGAAATGTCGTTCGACACCTTCTGCTGCGCGCCGCCGCCCAGCGTCACCATCGCGATCACCGCCGCGACGCCGATCACGATGCCGAGCATGGTGAGGATCGACCGCATCAGGTTACGGCGGATTTCCCGGAACGAAAGAAGGAAGGTCTCGAGAAGCATGACCTAGGTTCCCTGAGGTGCGACACGCCGCTGATCCACATCGGACGCGATCTGACCGTCCAGGAAATGCACCGCTCGGCTGGCATAGACCGCCATGTCGGGTTCGTGCGTCACCATGACGACGGTGATGCGATGATCCTCATTGAGAGACTTGAGAAGCTCCATGATCTCACGCGAGCGCTGCGAGTCGAGATTGCCGGTCGGTTCGTCGGCAAGCAGGACGGCCGGATCGCTGGCAATGGCTCGCGCAATGGCCACGCGCTGCTGTTGGCCGCCCGACAACTCCGACGCCGTGTGCTCGGCGCGATCTGCAAGACCGACGGCTGCAAGCGCCTCCCGGGCACGTCTCCGCCGTTCGGCACGCGGAACGCCTCGATAGATGAGCGGAAGTTCGACATTCTCAAGCGCGGTCGTTCTCTTGAGGAGATTGAACCCCTGGAAGACGAAGCCCAGATAATTGCGACGGAGAAGCGCTCGCTGATCGCGATTGAGGGCACCGACATCGACGCCGCGAAAGAAATAATTGCCGCCGCTCGGTGTATCGAGGCAGCCGACGATGTTCATGCAGGTCGATTTGCCGGACCCGCTCGGGCCCATGACGGCGACGAACTCGCCGTCTTCGATGATGAGATCGACGCCGTTCAACGCCCTGACCTCGCTCTCGCCGTGACCGTAGATCTTCGAGACTGCGCGAAACTTGATGAGCGGTGGCTCGCTGGCTGTCTGCGGGCGTTCCACGGCTACTTGCCCGCCGTTCTGACGTCGGTGATGACCTCGGTCCCCGCGGCAACGTCGCCGGTCGTCACCTCTGTCTGCTGTCCATTGGTCAAGCCGAGTTGCAGCGGTACCGCGACAGGCGAACCGTCCTTGAGCACCCAAACATATTTCTCGATGATGCCCTTTGCCGTGATTTTGGCCTCCGGCGCCTTCACGTTCGCGGGAGTGAAGCGCGTGGCCCCGTTCGGGACGAGAAGAGCGCCTTTCTTTTCGGCGGTGACGATTTCCGCCGTGGCCGTCATGCCGGGGCGAAGTGCGAGATCGCCGTTATCGACCGAGAGGACAGCCACATAGGAAACGACGTTGTTCGTCGTCGTCGAAGCGTAACGGACTTTCTCGATCTTCGCCTCGAAGCGCCGGTTCGGATAGGCATCGACGGAGAAGGTCGCCGACTGTCCCGAACGCACCTCGCCAACATCCGCTTCGTCGACCTTGACCTGCAATTCCATGTGGCTGAGATCGTCGGCGAGAGTGAAGAGCGTCGGCGTCTCGAAACTTGCCGCGACCGTCTGCCCGGGCTCGATATCTCGTTCTATGACGACGCCATCGATCGGCGACTTGATGATGGCTTTCGACAGAGAGGTTTCATCGGACGCGAGTTGCGCTTCGTATGATTTTACCTTCGCCTGCGCGCTCGCGTAATTCGCCTCCGCGCGTTTGAGATCGGCGAGAGACGTGTCGAGATCGAGCTTCGAGATCGCGTTCTGCGCGGCGAGTTCGCGATAGCGCTTCCATTTGGCGGCGGTCTCGATCCGTGTAGCTTCGTACTGCAGAACGGTGGCCCTGGCATCGTCGAGGTTGGCCTTCGACTTCGCCACCGCCATCTCGAGCGCGGTCGTATCGAGCCGGACGAGAACCTGATCCTTCTTCACCTGGTCGTTGTAGTCGACGAGAACATCGACGATGCGACCCGAGACTTCGCTGCCGACCGTAATTGAGGTTACCGGCTCGACCGTCCCCGTCGCCGTGACGGTCACCCTGAGGTCGCCCCTCTCCACCTTGGAAGTGACGTAGACGACCTTCGAACTTCCGCCGAAGACAAGTATTCTTACGAGAATGAGCACGACGACGAGAACCAGTCCTCCGGCAATTCTGGGGTGTCGCCGGGGCCAGTTCATGAGCCCCCCGCCCTCGATGCCGCCAGGTGTCAATCCCAGACGTTTCGCCACATCTTCATTCGCTTGGCTCATGTCGGACTGCCCCGCGGGCTCTCCCTGCAACTCACGACGTTCCTCAAGGGCGCACCTGAACGCGCCCGTTCCGGTACGAACGGACCAGGGCGTGCCTTCCGTCGCCCGAGGCGGAAGGCCGATATTGTCAGATCGCCGCGCATAGTCTAGGAGGGGCACGTTATGCGCAATAGGCCTCGCGCCATGGGAATGGCTGTGACATTCTGTTGCTGCACTTCGGATGACGCCCGCAAGACGGGAACGACGCGAAACTGACCTTGCCATGGGCCGTATTCTGATCATCAAGCACGGAGCCTTTGGCGACGTCATTCAGACCGAAGGCGCGCTCCGGGACATTCGCGAGCATCACGCGGGCGATGAAATCGTCGTCCTGACGACTCCTCTCTACCGCCGCATCTTCGAGCGCTGTCCCTGGATCGACAACGTGATGGTCGACCCACGCGCGCCGCGCTGGCGTCTGGATCAGATGTGGAAACTTGGCCAGCGCTTCAGGGCGGGGAAATTCGACATGGTCTACGACCTCCAGAATTCCTCGCGCACCGCCAGCTATTTCCGGTGGTTCTTCCAGAACACGAACTGGTCCGGCACCGCGCCTGGCTGCAGCCATCCGCATCGTGCGAAAAAGCCGAAGAAAATCCGCACACTCGACCGCCTGGCCGGCCAACTCAAGGATGCAGGTGTACCCGTACGCCATACGCGCCATCCCGACGTCTCCTGGCTCGCCGACGACGTGACGGGGTTGCTCGCCGCCGCCGGCGTGACGCGGCCCTACATCGTGCTGATCCCCGGTTCGTCGGCGCGCCATCCGCAGAAGCGCTGGCCCTATTATCCGGCCCTCGCCAAGCGCCTGATCGACGAGGGCCAGGAAGTCGTCATCGCGCCGGGCCCGGACGAACAGGAACTCGCCAAGAAAATCCCCGGCATCAAGATCCACGGGCCGCGCGGTTACATCAACTGGTTCGAACTCGCCGGCGTTCTGAAGGGCGCAGCCTTCGTCGTCGGCAACGACACGGGCCCAAGCCACCTCGCCGCCCATATCGGCGCGCCCGGCCTTGCACTTTTCGGACCGCACACGACGGCGGAGCGCACAGGCATCGAACGTCAGAATTTCGGCGCCATCGAAGTCGCACATCTTTCGGCGCTGCCGGTCGAGCGCGTCCTCGACGAGATCCATCTCCGCGCCGAGCTGCCGGAACCGGAAGCCGAAAAGATCAGTTGAACTCGGTGTAGGATTTTTCCTCGACGATCGCCGAACCGGTGAGCGTGTTGATGTCCTTCTTCAGCATCGCGCGCCTGTCGTTCTGCTTGTAGACGGACCGCGCGAGCTCGATGAATTTCGGCCCGAAATCCTTGTCCGCCTCGCATTGGCGAATATCGTCCTCGATCACCCACAGCGCCTCGTTGACGGCCTTGAGCGCCGCCTCGAGCGCGCGAAGCTCCGCCGTGTCCGGCACATGCGAACGGCGCGCGCGATCGAGCACGTCGAGCTCGTAGCGGACGTTCTTCAGCTTCTCCGGATCGCTCATGCGCTCGGACTTGATGGCCAGAATGGTGATCTTGTCGACGAGTTCGCCCGGCCCCACTTCGATCAGGATGGGCGACGGCTTTCCGGCCTGCGACATGGGGGGTCTCCACAGGGTACAAAGGTCCGGCCTTTATATCGAAGCCGTGCCCGCGCAGGAAGGCCCGCCGGATGTCGCAGCGCAAAAGGCGCTTTCCCCTTGGCATCGCGGGGCGACCTGTCAGAATGCACGCTGGACCGAGGGACATCCGGGGGCGGCATGTCGTTGATCGCGCGTTTCGTCGAAAATCTTCGCGGCCGGCTGGAAATGCCGGAACAACGCGCCGCGCCGCGCGCCAGCGATCCCGCACTCATCGTCTGTCTTGACGGCGTCGATCACCGCGCCCGCAACTGGTCGACGGGCGGCGCCTGCATCGAGGGCTTCTCGGGCATACTGGGCGTGGGCGACATCGTCAGCGGCACGCTGCGCTGGAAGAAGATCGCGCCCGGCCAGCCCTTCGCCGCCGAGGTGATGCGGATCGAAGCCGGCGGCCTCCTCGCCCTCAAATGGCTCGACCTGCCCGAACGCATTCTTCTCCGGATGGAAACCGAGCTGGAGTAGAACTGCGCGCAGCCGTCATTTACCCTCTCTCCCAACAAGAACCGAAGAACAGGGAGAAGAACATGACCGACGCTGCGGCAACTTACGAAACCCTCATCATCCGCAAGGACGGCCCCGTCGACTGGGTGACAATGAACCGCCCCGAGGCGCTCAATTCGCTCAATCCGACGCTGATCGCCGAACTGCAGGATTATTTCGGACGGCTCTATACCGATCAGTCGGTGCGCATCGTCGTGCTGAAGGGCGCGGGCCGCGCCTTCTGCGCCGGCCTCGACCTCAAGGCGAGCAGCATTTCGCGCGCCGACGCGGGCGGCAATTCGGGCGGCGGCGTGGTCGCCGGGCTGAAGGGCCAGCGCGCCATCAGCGAGATCGTCATCCGCATGCGCCGCTGCCCGCAAGCCATCATCAGCCTGGTGCATGGGCCGGCCTGCGGCGGCGGCTTCGCCTTCGCGCTGGCGTCCGACATCCGCATCGCGGGGACGAGCGCGCGCATGAACGCGGCCTTCATCCGCATCGGCCTCTCGGCCTGCGACATCGGCGTCTCCTATTTCCTGCCGCGCCTCGTCGGCGTCTCGGTCGCCTCCGAACTGATGATGACGGGCCGCTTCATCGACGCCGCCCGCGCCGAGCGCGTCGGCCTCGTCTCGGAAGTCGTGCCCGACGACAGGCTGGAAGAGGCGGCGCAGAGCTATATCGACGAGATGCTGACGACCTCGCCCATCGGGCTCAGGCTCACCAAGGAATGCCTCAACATGTCGGTCGACGCGGGCAGCCTCGAGGCGGCCATCGCGATGGAGGACCGCAACCAGATCCTGTGCGCGCAGACCAACGACATGCGCGAGGGCATCGCGGCCTTCCTGCAGAAGCGCGCGCCCGTCTTTACCAATAGCTAACCATACGCGCAGATCGGGCGCCGGAATTGGATCGAAGCGGACGTGTTTACCTCAGCTTTGCGTTAAGACTGTCAGCGTAAAATTCTGGTTTCAGATTCAGTTCCGGTGCCCGATTACATGTTCCAGTTCCCGATCGAGGTCTGCGCCGATCCGGCGAAGGTGTCCTTCTCCCTGGACAATACCGCACGGTTCCTCGCCTGCTGGCAGGCGATGCGCAAAGAAAGCGCGCTTCCCCGCGCCGACGAGCTCGACGTCCGGTCGATGAAGCCGCTGCTGCCAGAGCTCGTGCTCTTCGAGGTGGCCGACATGATGACGGTGCGCTATCGCCTTGCCGGCACCATGGTCGTGAAACGGCTCGGCTTCGAACCGCGCGGACTGAACCTCGTCGATCTCGCGCGGCCCGAGATGCGCGCCATCATCGGCCTCGGCTTCGATCTCGTTGCAAGACGCCGCATCGGCGCGCTGCTCCACTTCACGCTTCTCTTTGGCGAGGACGAGGTGCCGGCCCGCGTCGAGCAGATCGTGCTGCCGCTCGAGGCGCCGAACGGGCAACCGCCGCGCGTGCTCTCGCTCTCGAGCCGTCCGGCCATGCCGGGAAGCCGCGCGCCTTATGGCGTCAGCCAGCCGACGGAAGCGATCGAGGATGTGACGCTCTTCGACATCGGCTTCGGCCTCCCCGATCTCTCCGCGCTCCTCGGCACCGTCGCCGCCGCCTGAGCTTGGCGCCCCGTCGCCCGCCGCCTATGATGCCGGCGCCCGACGGGAGGAGCGCCACCTTGCACAAATCATGGGCCTGCCTGTTTTTTGCCGTGCTGGCGCTTCCGGCGTCCGCCCGCGCCGAGCCGATGGATGCAGCGCGCTACCGCGCGACGCTGGCCGACCTCGCCGCGTTGCAGACCGAGATGCTCGCCGAGACCGACGCGCTGAAGGCGGGCCTCGCGCCGCAAGAAGCCGCGCCGCGCGCCGCGCGCATGTGGGACAGGCTCGACTGGCTGCGCGCGACGCTCACCGCCGCCGCGATCCCCGACACGGCGACCGTACGCGCCAAGGACGCGCGGCCCTATGCGCGCTGCATCGTCTGGCGCGCCGGCGAGATGGAGGACAGCCTCCAGGACATCGCCACCGACCTCGCGCTGAAGGCGCGCGGCGTCGCCGATGCGGAGCTTCTGCCGCTCGACCGCGACGCGGTGGCGGCGCTCGGCCTGCGCAAGGGCTGTCCGGGGTAGAGGCATACGCTCCAAACCAAACTGTCATCCCGGCCTTGTGCCGGGACCCAGGGGCCGCCCGCTCTGCATATGACGCCCTGGACCCCGGGACGAAGCCCGGGGTGACAGCCATGTATGGAGCGCGAAAAACACGCTTATCCCCGCGAGGCTCCGCCTCCGGGGGTTCGGCACGCAACTCGCCTCG
>NZ_DATKFR010000093.1:0-3995 GCF_035511255.1 Parvibaculum sp. | reverse complement strand
GTCCTGGCCGGGCGCAGTCGAGAGCAGAGCACATGGTCACGTCACGAAATCTGCCGGGCCGCGTGCTCGGTCTGGCTTTTCTTCTTCTTGGATTATGCCTTGCCGCGGGAGGAGCCTGGCTCGTGTCGCTCGGCGGCGCGTATTTTCATCTTCTGCTCGGCCTTGCCTTCGTCCTAACGGGCGTCTTGTTGTGGCTCGCGCGACCGGCCGTGCTCTGGTTTTACGCGGCAGTGGTTCTGGTCAGCCTCGGCTGGGCGCTTCACGAGGTCGGACTTGACTGGTGGCAGCTCGCACCACGTGGCGACGTGACCATCATCCTTGGCGTCATTCTCGCCCTTCCATGGGTCGTGCGCGGGCTCGGATCGGAGACAGGCAGGCGAAAGGCCGGATGGACCGCGCTCGGGCTGTCACTGATCCTGTCCGTTGGCGTCGGCGTGGCAGCCATGCTGCGGCCGTCCCACGATCTCAGCGGCGTGGTGCCGGAGCCGTCGCCATCCGCCGCATCGCTGGATGACGGCACGCCGGCTGGCGAGTGGCGCGCCTATGGGCGTACGCAATATGGCCAGCATTATTCCCCGCTCGCGCAGATCACCCCCGGCAATGTCAGCCAGCTTCAAATGGCCTGGACCTATCACACCGGCGACATTCGCAGTAAATCCGACCCGGTCGAGGCTACCTATGAAGTGACGCCGCTGATGGTCGGCGGCACGGTCTATCTCTGCACACCGCACGATATCGTGATCGCGCTCGACGCGGAAACCGGCGCGCAGAAGTGGCGCTTCGATCCGAAGGTCATGGTTCACCGCGAGGACATGCAGCACCTGACCTGTCGCGGAGTTTCCTATTACGACGGATCGGCCGGCGCATCCAAGGCGGCGGGCAGCGCGCCGTCGGCCGCCTGCGTCAGGCGGCTTTTTCTTCCGACTATCGACGGACGGCTGATCGCGCTGAGCGCCGAGACGGGCGAAGTGTGCGCCGGCTTTGGCGGCGCCAGTGGCACGATAGATTTGTGGCAACACATGCCGAATGTGCGCGTCGGCTCCTACTATTCGACGTCGCCGCCAGTCATCGCCGGAAATCTCTTCATTATTGGCGGGGCAGTAAACGACGACTACCGGGCCAAGGAAACCTCCGGCGTCATTCGCGCCTTCAACGTCGACACGGGCGCGCTGGTCTGGAACTGGGACAGCGGCAATCCCGACGACACCGCGCCGATTGCGGAGGGCAAGACCTATACGCCGAACTCCCCCAATAGCTGGAGCATATCGAGCTACGACGCGAAACTCGGATTGATCTACATTCCGCTGGGAAATCAGACGCCGGATCAGCTCGGCGCGAACCGCAGCAAGAATGTCGAGACCTATACCGATACGGTCGTCGCTCTTCATGCGGATACGGGCAAGGTCGCCTGGGCGTTCCAGGGTGTGCATCACGACCTTTGGGACATGGACATGCCGGCGCAGCCGAGCCTGCTCGACCTGACCATAGGCGGGGAAACCGTGCCGGCGCTGGTCGAGGCGACGAAAGAAGGCGAGATCTTTGTGCTCGACCGGAGAAGCGGCAAGCCCGTTTTGCCGGTGACGGAAGAGCCGGCGCCGACAGGTGCGATCGAAGGCGATTTCACGGCGCCGACCCAGCCGCACTCGGCCCTCTCGTTCAATCCGGCCCCGTTGACGGAGGCCTCCATGTGGGGGCTCACGCCCTTCGACCAGCTCGCCTGCCGGATCAGCTTCCGCAAGCTGCGTTACGAGGGACGCTACACGCCGCCATCGCTTCAGGGTTCGATCATCTATCCCGGCAATTTCGGCACCTTCAACTGGGGCGGCCTCGCGGTCGATCCCGTGCGGCAGATCGCGTTCCAGATGCCGGTCTATCTCGCTTTCACGTCGCAGCTCATTCCGCGTAAAGACGATCACACGCGGCTCGTGACGAAGCCGGGCGATCCACCCATCGGTGAAAACCTCGGCGATCCCTATGCCGCGAAGATGGGGGCTTTCATGTCGCCCATCGGTCTGCCCTGCCAGAGTCCGCCATGGGGCTATGTGGCCGCCGCCGACCTCACGACCGGCAAGATCATCTATCGCCATGTCAACGGAACCGTCCGCGATCTCTCGCCGGTACCGATCCCGCTGAAGATGGGTGTGCCCGGCATCGGCGGACCGTTGCTGACAGGCGGCGGCGTCGCCTTCCTCAGCGGGACGCTGGACTATTACGCGCGTGCCTATGACGTCTCGACCGGAAAGATGCTGTGGCAGAAGCGCCTTCCAGCGGGCGGACAGGCCTCGCCGATGACCTATCTCTCGCCGAAAAGCGGGCGGCAATTCGTCATCGTCGTGGCCGGCGGCCACGGCTCGACAGGAACCAAGCCTGGCGACTCGATCATCGCCTATGCGCTGCCGAAGCAATAAGGGGGAACTGAGAGATGGTCGATGTCAAACGCCGGCTTTTCTGCCTGGCCACGGCCGTGGCCTTTACGGTCCTTGCCGGAGAGGCTGGAGCCGCGGAGAAGGGGGGACCGGGTCTCACGGGCGACTGGAGCGGCCTGCGTCCCCAGCTTGCGCAGGATGGCATCGTCTTCGATCTCAATCTCGTTTTCGAAGGGGCCTACAATCCGGCGGGTGGCGAGCGCAGCCGTGCGCAGCAGGCGGGACAGTTGAGCCTTGGAGCGACCGGCGATCTCGACAAGCTGCTGGGAATTCCGGATGCGAAGCTCAAGCTCGTCGTGACCAAGCGCGAGGGAAACGACCTGGGCGCGGATGCCGGTTTGAATACGCTGCAGCAGGTTCAGGAAGTCTATGGGCGCGGCAACATCTGGCGGCTGACCGAACTCTCCTACGAGCAGGGGTTTGCAAACGACGTCGTCGATCTCAAATTCGGCCGGGTCAATCCCGGCAGCGATTTCGCCATGTTCTCATGCGATTTTGAAAATCTGACTTTCTGCGGCGCGGCGCCGGGAAATATCGCCGGCGATTACTGGATGAATTCGCCGGTCAGCCAATGGGGCGCTCGCCTGAAAGTCTATGTCGCAAAGGGCGTCTACATGCAGGCAGGCGCCTACCAGATCGATCGGACCGACCAGGAAAACGGCCGCGGCTTCTCGCTGTCGGCCGAAGGGGGGAGGGGCACGCTCATTCCGGCGGAGTTTGGCTGGTACCCCTCGTCAAAACTTCCTGGCTCTTACAAGCTCGGCGGCTGGTACAAGACCGGGCATGAGAGCGACCCTTTCCTAGACATCAATCATCGGCCGCAGGCGATCACGGGCGACCCGGCGCTGCAACGCGACGGCAGCTTCGGCGCCTATGTCAATTTTCAGCAGCAGGTGACGGGGGCGGACGGTGGCGATCGCGGGCTGACCCTCTTCCTCAACGGGCTCGTTGCTGATCCGCGGACGGTCGAACTCGACCGGCAATTCGCCGTCGGCGTCTCATATGCGGGGCCGTTCGAGGTGCGACCGCAGGACACGGTCGCGCTGGCTCTCGGCACGACGCATGTGAATGGCCGCGTCGCGGATGGAGAAGCGGCCTATAACGAAACCGCGCTGACGCAAATGCCTGTACAAAGATCGGAATATGTCGCGGAGCTCGATTATCGCGCCCAGGCGACGGGATGGCTCACCCTCGATCCGAACCTTCAGCTCATCCACTATCCGGGCGGCGACGAAACCGCATCTGACGCGGTGGTGATCGGCCTCAAGGCGGCGCTGAAGCTTTGAGCTTCAGGCCTTTTCCTTGAGGTAATTCTCGAGCCAGTGGATGTGGTAGTCGCCGTTGATGAAGTCCGGCTCGTTCACGAGATCCTGAAAGAGCGGGATCGTCGTCTTGATGCCGTCGATCACGAATTCATGCAGCGAGCGACGCAGGCGCATCAGGCATTCGTTGCGATTGCGGCCATGGACGATCAGCTTGCCGATGAGGCTGTCGTAATAGGGCGGAATGCGATAGCCGGAATAGGCCGCCGAGTCGACGCGCACACCGAGACCGCCGGGCGTATGGAAG